>PBZD01000082.1 GCA_002729875.1 Chromatiales bacterium
AGGATGAATTCGGCAGTACTAACCTTGAATTCGCCCGGCGATTCAACATGCAACTGGGTAGCAATACCGTCATCAATGATGATCGCAAAACGTTTTGCGCGTTGGCCCATACCAAAACCGCTGGCATCGAGTTCAAGCCCTAACGCACGCGCATAGTCACCACTGCCATCGGCCAGCATCATGATCGTGTCACCGACACCCTGATCCTTGCTCCACGCATCCATAACAAACACATCATTTACCGACAGACAGGCAATCGTATCGATACCCTTCGACTTCAAAGCCACAGCATTCTGCAGGTAGCCCGGTAAATGTTTTGCAGAACAGGTTGGCGTAAATGCACCTGGCACTGCGAACAGGACAACTTTTTTCCCGGCAAACAGCTCTTGGGTAGAAACCGAACCGGGACCGTCGCTCGTCATTACACTGAAACTGCCACTAGGCAACTTGTCGCCAACCTGAATACTCATTACTGTCCCCTGCTAACGGACTACCGATTTGTTTGTTGCGTTTTAGTCGAGACTGGCGGCGTATTGTACACAGTTGCCGAAACACGGTTGGCAACAAATTATCACCTGACCAAAGTGAGCGATAATGCGGGCCAGAAAGTCACGATCTGCAGGCCGATCAACATCAGGAGCGCGAATGGCACTACGGCCTTGCATACGGTCCAGAATTCCTCGCGAAAGACCGTCATGGCGACAATCAGGTTCAAACCAAGTGGTGGCGTCAGGTAACCGATTTCGAGGTTGACGACGGTGATAATCCCCAAATGCACGCCATCAATTCCCTGCGCGGCTGCGATCGGCTGAAGCATGGGTGCCAGGATTAATATCGCCGAACCAATATCCATGACACAACCGACCGCCAGCAAAAACAGGTTCATGCCAAGCAGAAAACCGATACGGCTGTCGACTACTTCACCGAGGCCGCCGATAAGCAACTCCGGTACCTGTTGGTAGGCCAGGAAAATATTAAGACTTAGTGCAAGCATCAGTACCGGAAACAATGATCCAAGCAGCCGTGTCGTTTGCCCGATAACGTCATACAGATCGGTGAAACCCATTTCCCGATAAACGCAGATCTCTATCAGCATTGCGTATACAACGGCAACTGCCGCCGATTCGGTGGCCGTAAAATATCCGCTGTAGATACCGCCCAGAATAATCACCGGCATGGCCAGCGCCCAGAGACTATCGCGCAATGCATGCCAGGTTTCGAGAACAGATCCAGTCTGTGCATGAATCGTACGATTGCGCCATAACGCATAACCGGTTAGCAGTGTAATTAATACGAGTGACGGCCCAATACCGGCGATAAACAGGTCAGCGATTGAGGTCTGCGTCATGATGCCGTACAGGATCAACGGAATACTCGGCGGCACGATGATACCCAGCGTCCCGGCAGCACAGAGTGCGCCGATCGCAAAGGACTTTGAATATCCGGCTTCAAGCAATGCCGGGTACATAATGGCCCCAACCGCTATCAGCGTGACGGTTCCCGATCCCGATACAGCCGCAAACAACGCACAAGACAGGATGGCCGCGATCGCCAGCCCACCGGGCACCGGTGCACTGACGGCTTTCATGAGTCGAATCAATCGCGTGGCCATTGCGCCCCGCGACATGATATTGCCGGCCAGGATATACAGCGGAATCGACAGCAGGATTTCCTTATTTGCCGCATCCCACATATCGACCACAATATTGCCGACACGTCCATCACCCCAGACAACAATTGCATAGGCCGTGGCGATGCCGAGAACGACCAGCAGGTTCTGCCGGATAGCCAGCAGCACAAGCACCATGAGCACAAGTCCGAACCCGGCGATCACCTGTGCCCGCTCCCGTCATCAATACCAGGTGCCGGAGTCGTAGCGGACATGGCAACGGGCCGCCAACCCGGATACAGCGCATAGAGACCATGGCGGAAAGCTGCAATCAGAAAGACCAGCGGCATCACAGCCTGAAACGGCCAGATCAGAATCCCGAGCACAGCGGAACGTTCACCGAGCATGAATCCGTGATAAACAATACTGACTGCAAAAACTGTAAAGCCCAGGCAAAACAGTGCCATGACGATATCCTGCAAGCGATCTAATCCACCCGACCAGCTGGCCGGTAACCAGTTATCAGCAAACCGGGGTCGCAGGTGTGTGCCGGCTGCGGATGCCAGACCGATGCCGAACATGATGACCATCAGGTTCGCGTAAACACCCACCTGGCGTGCCCAGTGCAAACCCGTGCCGACCACCTCTCGACTGACGACATCAGCAAACACGACCGCAATCAGCAGCAGAAAACAAGCAAACGTCACCGCACCCTCAAATCGTTCGATCTGCTTGAGTAGCGTAAAAGCAGCCGGAGGCTGAGACTTAGAATTCATAGTATGAATACAGCATTAATTATTGTTTTAATGGCTTTATTTCAGGAATCATAATCATAATTATTAGCGCTGAGACGATATGCATGATGCCGACGGCTGCAAATATCGGCGTATACGAATAATGTTCCGAAATCCAGCCTACGGCTACCACAAACAGTGCGCCACCCAGACTGCCGACGGCGCCGAACAGACCCCAGATAGTCGCCACATCCCTGGCCGGGAACAGATCGGCCGGCAGTGTGAAATGACTGGATGCTTTCATTTGAATGGCAAACATCGCCAGGCAGATCAGACCGATTGCTACCGGCGCAGAATCGACCAGGGCCGCCAGCAGCGCACAGGGTACCAGCAACGCCGCAACCCATATGATGGTCTTGCGGGCCGCATTGACTGACCAGCCGGCACGAATGAGCCGGGTGCCCAGCCAGCCACCGAACAAACTGCCGACATCCGCCGCAACAAACGGGATGGCCAGCGAAAAAGCCAGCGCCTGCAAATCAAAGCCACGTTCCTGGGACAGATAAAGAGGCAGCCACGCCACAAAGAAATAGAAGGCTCCGTCGCTGGCCAGGCGACTCAACATCAACCCCCACACTTCGCGATAGCCGAAAAAATAAATAAATCCATACCAGGGCTCAACGACGACGGACTTGCTGTGCGACGCCAGGTCTGCCGGGGAACGGTCGGCCAGGATCAAGTCCCGCTCGGTAGCTGAAATGCCCGCATGTTTTTCAGGGCTTTCATAATATCCATGCCAGATAAGCAGCCAGACGAATCCGGATACTCCGGGCACAATAAAAGCCCATTGCCAGCCAAAAGAGACGATTAGCCATATCAACAGGGGTGGCGCAACAATTGCGCCGAGCCCTATCCCGGCGGTAACGATACCGACGGCCATCGAACGTTCAGCCTGCGGAAACCATTCAGCCACTGCCTTGAATGCGGCCGGCAGGTTCATCGCTTCGGTAATGCCCAGCAATGCCCGCAGCAAAAAGAAACTCAAAAAACCACGGCCAACAGCATGCAGAATGCCGACAATACTCCAGGCGATGACGGCAAAATTAAATGACCGCTTGGTCCCGAACCGGTCAACCACAGGGCCCACGATGAGTTGTCCGATGCCGTAGGCAAACAGGAATGCAGATCCGATCAATCCGTACTCGGTATTGCTAAGCGCAAATAAATCAACCAGAACGGGCCCGGCAACGGCGAAGGCCTGGCGATCAAGATAATTAATCATCGTGATCAGACACAACAAAATGGCAATCTGCCAGCGAACCGGAAATTTCAAGCTCAATCCCCTACAATGGCTGCTACAAGCGGTGCTCTCCAACGAACCGGTCAGGACGCAGGCGGCCTAAATCCAGATCACGGGGGAGATCTGGCATCTATTTTATCCGCCCCCGGTTGCTAACGCAGCCCCGAGCTAACTTGATTCTCTCAGCTCAGCGCATATATGCTGGTCTATTGATCAATACCTATACAGAGGAAAGACCATGAGCGCCCTGCCCGAAAACATTATCACGCCAGCACAGGAAACCCAGGAATTTCTGGATCTAAAGCACCAGCTATTGATTGGCGGTGAATGGGTTGCCCCCATAAATGGGGGAACGTCCGCAAGCGAGGATCCGGCAACAGAAACCGTTATAACCGAGGTTGCCTGCGGCGGCGCGGAAGACATCGATCGTGCGGTAGTAGCTGCACGCAAAGCGCTAAAGGGCGAATGGTCGACGATTACCACACATGAACGCAGCCGACTGATATGGAAACTGGCCGACGCACTCGAAACAAACCTGAATCTCATCACCGAACTGGAAGTGCTCGATAACGGCATGCCGCGACCGATTGCTATGTATTCAATCGTAGCTGCCGGCGTGAATTACCTGCGTTACTACGCCGGTTGGGCCACAAAAATTCATGGGCAGACCATTCCGGTGTCCCCGGGTGGCGCGCCCAACGGCGGAACCCTGACTTACACGCAACGTGAACCCATCGGTGTTGTCGGTGCAATCACGCCATGGAATGCGCCATTACCGATGGTCATCCTGAAACTGGCACCGGCCCTGGCTGCCGGTTGCACGATGATCCTCAAACCTGCTGAGATAACGCCGCTGACCGCGCTGATGATTGGCCACCTGACGAAGGAAGTCGGCATTCCCGACGGGGTCTTCAATATTGTCACCGGTCATGGGAGCGATGCCGGTGCCGCACTCGCCGAACATGATGGCGTTGACAAGATTGCCTTTACCGGCTCTACCGAGGTCGGCAAAATCATCCTGAAAGCCGCAGCGGGCAACCTGAAGAAAGTTACCCTTGAATTGGGCGGCAAATCACCGGTGGTCGTTTTCCCGGATGCCGATATAAGCCGGGTCATCCCGGGTGCGGCTCGTGCCGCATTTTTCCTGCAGGGCCAGAACTGCATGGCCGGCACCAGAATGTTTGTGCACGACGACGTGTATGAAGAGGTCGTCAACGGAGTTGCAGCAATGGCCAATGCATTCCATATAGGCCATGGACTGCATCCGGACACGGAAATCGGGCCGCTGATCTCCTCTGACCAGGTCGAAACCGTGCTCGGCTACATTGAGGCCGGCAAGGCGACTAACGCGGACCTTGTTTGCGGGGGCGATGCGTTAGCCGGTCCGGGGCATTTCGTACAACCGACGATTTTCGGCCAGACTACCATGGACATGAAAATTGCCAGGGAAGAGATCTTCGGCCCGGTCCTGTGCATACAAAAATTCGCCGACAGCGATCTCGATGCCATCGCCGAACAATGCAATAGTACAATCTACGGACTGTCTGGCAGCGTCTGGAGCCAGGATATTTCCGTCGCGCATCAAATGGTTAACAAGATCGATTCAGGACAGGTTGCGATCAACTGCCATGCGGCCGTCGATCCGGCAGTTCCGTTCGGCGGTAACCGGCAATCCGGATGGGGCCGGGAAATGGGCGAGGAAGGCCTGGATTCCTACCTGAAAACCAAATCGACGACCGTCATGTTCTAATCCCGACCCTGTTGGGTTTCATTGCAGGGTTATTGCCAGGGCCGGTCAAGTTCCAGCTTGTGCCAGGCTTTGCCGTACATCAACGTGCGGAAGAAATCACTCGCATAAAGCGTTTGCGGGTAACTTGGGTCCGGCGCGGTCAGTTCGTCGAGAGTAGCAATCTGCGCAGGCGTAAGCTCAATTTGTGCAGCACCCAGATTATCCTGTAACTGTTCGAGTTTGCGGGCGCCGATAATTGGTACCACGCAGGTTGCAGTACGCCTCATCATCCAGGCCAGTGAGAGTTGAGCCGGCGAACAACTCATTTCCTGTGCGAACTCAACCAGTTTTTCAGCTACCTCCAGGTTCCTGTCAACCAGCAGCTGGGCTCGCCGGGGGCTATCAGCCAAGCGGGTACCTTGCTGGGCGGCAGGATCCTGATTGCGGTTAAATTTACCGGTTAAAAGGCCGCCCGCCAAAGGACTCCAGGGCGTGATGGCCATGTTTTGCACATTCGCGAGGGTAAAATACTCACCCTCGATAGACCGTTCGACCAGGTTGTAATGTAACTGCATAGCCGTAAAAGGCGTCCATCCACGTTCCTCGGCAAGTGTATTTGCTGCTGAGATTGCCCATGCAGGCGCATTGCTGATACCGATATGCAGGATCTTGCCATTGCGGACCTGGTCGTCCAGCGCCCGCATAACCTCTCTGAGTTCGGTGTTACCGTCCCAGGCATGCACCCAGAAAAGATCAATATATTCCGTACCCAGCCGTTTGAGACTGGCGTTGAGTGACTGCACCAGGTTCTTGCGCTGGTTGCCGCCCGCGTTGGGATCATCCGTTCGGGTGTTCATGCCGTACTTGCTTGCGAGGACGATCGACTCGCGTTCCCCGGCGATAAATGTGCCCAGCAACCGCTCACTCGTGCCGGCATTGTAGATGTCAGCAGTATCGATAAAATTGCCACCGGCATCCCGGTAGGCCGCATAGATCTCCCGACAGACCGATTCAGGCGCTCCGATGCCGAATTCTTCCCCGAAAGTCATCGTGCCGAGGCAAATCTCCGAAACCTTTAACCCGCTTCTTCCTAATGGTATATATTTCATATTCTTATGTCTTCTTACTACTATTTACATTAACTTTATTCCTGACCCTGGAATAACACCCTCTTTTGCAAACTCTGATTATCAGCAGCAAGATAACGGTTCCATTCCTGAATCACAAAACAAGGATCCCTTGCAATGGCTGCCGAAATACCCACCTTCTCCACTGAATTTCTTGCTTTGATAAGCATTCGCCTGGTCTCAGCAAGCGTCATTTTCTTTATTGGTAAATGGATCGCAAAACTACTGACCGGCGTGGCCAAAAAAGGCATGACCAAAGCCAATGTAGAAGACACGCTCCAGCATTTCCTGGGCAATATGCTTTACTACACGCTGATGGTCGCCGTGATCATCGCAACGATTAATAAACTCGGGGTACAAACGACATCACTACTCGCTGTAGTCGGTGCTGCAGGACTGGCTGTTGGCCTGGCGCTGCAGGGTTCGCTGTCTAACTTTGCTTCCGGCATCATGATCATTACATTCAGACCCTACCGGGTCGGTGACTTTATTGATGCCGGGGGGGTAACCGGTACTGTCGAAGAGTTACAGATCTTCACGACGATCATGAAGACGCCTGATAACAAGAGAATTATTATCCCCAATAGCCAGATCATGTCCGGTGAAATTACCAACTTCTCAGCCAATCCGACTCGTCGCGTTGATCTTGTTGCCGGCTGTGGCTATAGCGACGACATCGACAAGGTACGCAAGGTTTTGCAAGACATCGTAGCCAGTGACGACAGGATCCTGAACGACCCGGCTCCGGCTGTTGCGCTTTCAGAACTTGGCGATTCGAGTATCAATTTTGTGGTCCGGCCGTGGGTTAAGTCAGCTGACTATTGGGCGGTGCATTGCGATACCCTTGAGCAAATTAAGAAACGGTTCGATGCTGAAGGATTCTCGATCCCTTTCCCGCAAAGAGATATTCATCTCTACAAACATGACGTCGTGTAAACGGCTGGCGTGAGCCCTTAACGCGTTTCGCGCAGCAGGTACTGAAGCATTCGTCGCTGACGTTCGGGGTTATCCTCGTAAAAGAGCATCGGCGGATAACGCATACGATTGCCGGGCACCAGTTCATGCGGCGCGGCAATCAACGCTGCCATGGTTTCCGGTGTCCAGACCAGCCCATTGTCACGTGCTTCGATAAATGAGTTCGAATATGGGAATCCCGCAACAACGGCAGCGGGATTCCCGAAAATCCGGTGCAGGTTGGGTCCGACCTTGTTTTCTCCACCCTGTTCCAGGGTATGGCAAAAACGACACCACATAAAAGCTGCTTTTTGTGCCGTGTACTCTTCAGCGGATATATCCGGCAATGGCTCGGCGTAGTAATCCGGCAGATTCTTACCCGCTAATAATTGCTCGATTTGAGCCTGCGAAACCCTGTCATCGACCGCGAACGGAACAACACCGAACCACCAATACGGGAAATACAGG
Organism: Chromatiales bacterium; assembly: GCA_002729875.1. Taxonomy (GTDB): domain Bacteria; phylum Pseudomonadota; class Gammaproteobacteria; order Steroidobacterales; genus SMWD01. Next base: position 7,922 of record PBZD01000082.1, read on the forward strand.
GCCACAACCAGAAATGCCATTAATGTCGCGGCGTATAGAAATTTATAACCGGCTGATGCGCTCATGTTAACTCCTTACTAGATTAACAGCTTATCTGGTTACCACGATCACACACTGGAGCCAGGAAATAATCTTTTCAAGCCTGCACCGTAGCGGATTTTCTGATAGATGCCAAAGACAAACCAGATCACAAACAACATCAGGTAGTAGAATCCCAGGGCGCTATGCAAATAACCCATCGACATGCGTAACGGCTCACTCTTGGCGATGAAAGCCGGTAAATGCACGCCAAATAGCACGACATCGTGGCCGGCACCCCAGGCATAGATAAAACCAATGACGGTCTCGACGGCAAACACCAGTAACAAAGCAAACAGGATCGCCCGGTTAAAACCAAAAGATGCAACCGGTAACTCACCCGGAGGTTCCGGGGTTGGTTCACGCAGCCACCAATAGATACGGACTGCGGCAATAATGGATACGATAAGGCCTAATGAATAGTGGAAGAACATCAACGGTTCGCGTTCCTCGAGCACCGTCCTGGGCATCTGGATAATATTCCACAACAATACAATGAACGTGATTGCCACCAACCAACCCAATTTGGTCTCTATTCCGGACTGTTGTCCCGACCCTGATTCATCACTCATTGCATTCCCTCTCGAATGTTAACCAACGGCCCCAATCTCTCATGACTCGAACTGGAGTCGTGGTATGTTATTCATTTACCAGCCACCCAACCAGTTAGATTGCAAAAAAGCACATGTCACGAAAATCATATTTACAAATTGCTGCAGCCTGTTGATTTAATTGTATTTATTAAGGGTTGGCTTTATGACAATTTGCAGCTAAGATTGTCCGCCTGTTGGTCGAGATTGGTCTGCTTTAATATATGAGTTCTACACGTCCTATTCGTGCATTGCTACGCGGACTAGAAGTCCTGCATGTTCTTAATAAGCACAATGGTGCCACCGTTTCAGAAGTGGCCAGCTCCATTGATTTGCCACGCACTACTACCTATCGGGTGCTTGAAACGCTGTGCGTCGCCGGTTATGCCTACCGCGCTGCATCTGATGATCGCTACCGTTTGACCATCATGGTTCGCGGCTTGAGCGATGGTTTCGACGACGAAGCCTGGGTTACACAAATTGCACGCCCATTCATTTATGAACTATGTCGAGAAATAGTTTGGCCGGTAGCCATTGCAACATTATCGGGTTCTACCATGCTGGTTCGCCAAACCACTGATCATCAGAGTCCGCTCGCGGTTGAAAAACGTGGCCCGGGCTTCCGCGTGTCAATATTGGGTTCTGCTGCCGGCTTATGCTATCTGTCCTACTGTCCCAAGGAGCAGCGCGACAGCTTACTGGATGTACTTGCCAATTCTAATAAAGAAGATGATCTGCCGGCACGAAACCACAAAAAAATTTACGACTCTCTGGTCGAAACACGCAAACGTGGCTTTGCCATCGCACATCGCAAGCGCAGGATATCTGAAGAACTGAGTATCTCGGTACCGATCATCGCTGAAGAGCGATTACTTGCAGCACTTACCTTCCGCTGTTCCAGCGCGGCAGTACCTGAAAGCGAAGCTATCAAGACGATTGTGCCAAAACTTAAATTAGCCGCACAACAGATCGGACAGGAATTCATTGACCAGCACAATACCGATGCATTGGTCTCTGCACCAACCAATTTATTAGAAGAATCGGTCAATCCCTGACTGCAGAACGACTATCTGAATATGGGCGTCTCCGGTGCGTCCAGCCCGGTTTCCTGCTTGCAATTGGCACGAATCTCATCGATCGGAGGGCCAAAGTTGAACGTCTGAATATCACCGCGCGATTCACGCATTTCAACACGCAATTGTTCTGTTGCCGCTTCATCGACGGCGCCGTCCTTAATGATGACCCCATAGTCCAGAGCACCTTCAATTGTAGCCAGGTTCCGATTGACATCAGCCAGCACCAGGGCAGCGTCACGGGCGAGCGGATCGCCCCAGCCACCGCCGCCCCAGGTATTGAAGTACAGCAGGTCATCAGTTTTGACCTTGATACCATCACATTTTGATGGCAACCATTCTTCGCTGCCGTCACTGCGTACCAGTTTCTTGGTCGAACGCAAACCGACCTGACCGCCGATTACGCCCCAGGGGTAGGTAAACCAGCGTTCATCATGAATGGCGATTTCGCCGTCGACCAGGAAACGGTAAGCCACACTCAGGCCATTACCACCGCGATGCAAACCGGCGCCACCGGAATCAGGGATCGTCTCATAGCGTTCTATACGCAATGGGAAATATGATTCGATAAACTCATTTGGTACGTTGGTAAATCCGGGCCATAAAGAATGCCCGTCAGGGCCATCACCGGCGGGTCGACCGGGCACTCCGCCGAAACCGATCTGGAATAATTGGAACCATTCGTTATTCTTGCCTTCGCGGCTGTCATAGCCTGAGTAGAACAAATGGGGTGAATCGGAGAAGCCAGCTGCGTTCAGCATCTGCTCCGGTGCACCAGCGCCCAGCAAGGCCCCCAGCACGTCAAAAAGGCGACCTAATGCATGGGTACGACCTGAAAGAGCCGCAGGGAACTTGGGTTTAAGCAATGTGCCTTCCGGTATACGTACTTCCACAAGATCATAGAAACCGTCATTGAACACAATTTGCGGGTCAACAACATTAATCGTGAACGAGCCGAAGAACATCTTGAACATATCTTCGTTAAGGTAGAAATTTACAGAGCTCTGTGCCTGTGGGTCTGTGCCAGCAAAATCAAAAATAGCTACATCACCTTCGCGCCACATTTTGCATTTAATCTTATACGGACCCATACCCATGCCATCATCACAGATATAGTCTTCAAAAGTACGCGGCTCTTCGGGAATGAAATTTTGAATTATGAATTTCATTGCATTGAAATTACGTTCAAGCATGATATCCATCGCGCTGTAAAAGATATCATCTCCAAAGCGATTCGCCATCTCGACACAGCGCCGCCCGGCAGTCCTGCAGGCAGCTACCAATGCATTCAGATCGAAACGGTTCCATTGCGAGGTTCTAACATTGTGCAGGATCAACTCCAGAACATCACTTTGCAGCTCGCCTTTCTTATAGAGCTTGGTTGGTGGTATGCGAATACCTTCCTGGTAGACCGTGGTTGCCTTGATCGGAATTGAACCGGGTACCATACCGCCGTTATCAGACATATGACCAAACATTGCAGTCCAGGCAATATGTCGACCATCTTTGAAAACCGGCATCAGCACAATCCAGTCAGGCAAATGCGAAACAGCTGCATTACACATGTACGGATCATTAGTCAGAATGATGTCGCCTTCCTCAATTTCTGCATCATAGGCATCCATGAACGGGCCGATAAAAGAACCAAACTGACCTACCACCATTTTGCCTTGTTTGTTCGCAATCATCGGGAAACAGTCGCCCTGTTCGCGAATACCCGGCGACATCGCTGTCCGGAACAAAACGGCATCCATCTCTATGCGAGCATTCTTTAGTGCATTTTCGATGATGTCGGCGGTAACGCCCTCCACTTCAACCTTGGTAAGAGGGGTGTTATTGGTCTCAATAATTTTTGCTGCCATTACTCTAGCTCCTCAACTTACTTGCTAGGGTTGATCAATAAATTGCCGACACTATCAACCTTGGCGTCATGCCCTGGCAGGATGACTGTCGTCGAGTCCATTTCCATTACAATCGATGGTCCGGGAATGATAATGTCCTCGTGCAACTTGGAACGATCATAGAGCGGTGCATCATGCCAGCTGCCATCACTGTAAAATCGTGACTCGTGAATGATGCAATCCTTGAGAGAAGCGTCAGCTGAACCGATCTTGCCAGCGGTAATCTCTGCTGCATGTGCATTGACCACGGCTCTGATCATCAGAATCTCATGCCCATCACCGAGTTTGAAGCTGAATAGCTGGTCGTGTTCTGCATCGAATTGATCTGTAATCATGCTAAGCCCTTTACTCTTGAGCTCATCCTCGGTGAATTCGAGGGTCAGACTGAATGCCTGACCTGCATAACGTAAATCTGCCTGGTAGACTACTTCCAGTTCGTCCTGAGAAATACCATCAGCAATCAATGACTCGGCGGCACGATCACGCAACACCAGCAGGTCTGCGAGCAGCTGATCCTTACCGGTGTCCTCAGCCATTCTGATATAGGTGCGGGTAGCTTCATCCTGAACCTTGGTCGTGGCATCGCCATAGGCACACAGCACACCCGGTCCCGGTGGAATCACGACCGGCCATGAGTCGGTAAGAATGCCCATTGCATTTGCGTGCAGTGGGCCGGCACCGCCAAAACAGACCAGCGAGAAATCACGCGGGTCATAGCCCTGCTCCACGGATACAAGACGTAAGGCACCAAACATTGATTCGTTGACAACCCTGATGATGCCCTCTGCAGCTTCCAATAATTCAATACCTAACGAATCGGCAACAGTCTGAACGGCTTTTTCAGCCGCTTCTTTGTTAATCGCCATCTTGCCGCCCAGTTGAACATCTGAAGGCAGATAACCAAGCACGACGTTGGCGTCACAAACGGTCGGCTTTTCGCCGCCCTTCATATAAGCAGCCGGTCCGGGTACGGCGCCGGCAGACTCCGGCCCGACTCGCAACGCCTGGGTCAATTCGGGTACAAAGGCAATGGAACCGCCACCGGCACCGACCGTGCGCACATCGACTGAAGGTGCGCGCACCTTGACATCACCGACAAAGGTTTCACGCCGCACCCGCGCTTTAGAGTTCTGGATCAAGGCCACATCCGTTGATGTGCCGCCCATGTCAAAGGTCAATATGTCATCAAAACCCGCTCGGCTACAGAAATAAATTGCACCTGTAACACCGCCGGCCGGACCTGACATCAACATATTAACCGGTGATTCAGCAGCAGCCCGGCCTGATGCCAGGCCGCCATCACTGCGCAAAATAGACAGCAGTACCTCATCACCCATACGTTTCTTCAGTGCGGCCTGCAGGTTATGAACATAAGTCGACATTTCGGGTCGTACATATGAATTCATGACCGTCGTTTCCGTTCGTTCGTATTCCTGCATTTCCGGTACAACTTCACTCGAAACCGAGATCGGTGTATCGCCGAAAACCTCACGGGCAATTACTGCAGCTTTTCGCTCATTATTGCCATTGATGTAGGCATTTACGAAGCAGATGGTCAATGCTTCTACTTCTCCACCTGCCTTAAGTGTCTCAAGGTCTTTGCGTAGCGCTGTTTCATCCAATTCACGGACAATCTCGCCCGTAGCACCGGTACGCTCATTTGCACCGATAGTGAGCTCAAGTGGCGCAAGTAAAGGATTCTTATTAAAGGTAACCCAACCACCCAGGCCGCCTGGGCAAAAAGAACGTGCAACCTGCAGGGTTTGCTCATAACCCTGAGTTGTCACCAGGCCGACTTTAGCGCCCTTCCCTTGCAGCACCGCATTAGTTGCCACCGTTGTTCCATGCATCACTCGCTGGATCTTGTTCGGATCGACAGCCGATTCATCGCAAATTCGCGCAACGCCGTTCAGAACGCCAATTGACGAATCTTCCGGCGTCGAGGGAACTTTAGCGGTAAATGTCTCGCCGGTTTCCTCGCTGATCAGGAGCAAATCGGTAAACGTGCCGCCAACATCTACACCAAGACGGTAACTCATTTTTTCACCTTAAAGTAATTTCTATTAATTCAATCAAAAAACTGCGGCAGATACCTGATCCGGCAGTCAAAACAAAACTGTCAAACTTGAGGCTAAATTATGTATTTTTTATTTCTGATGCTAAGGGCAAATAACCTGTTTTACCCGCCTAGCTGGCTTCTCTGTATTTTTCAGCGACCTGAGGAAAAATGCCAGCTTTAGGCAGCATGGCAGGCACACTGCGACCAAGTTGTTCCTGCAGCCATTCGCTGGTGGCTATTATTTTTTCCAATGATACCCCGGTTTCAACACCGGATCTGTCAAACATATATAATAAATCGTCGGTTGGAATGTTCCCTGTTGCGGCGGGCGCAAATGGGCAGCCACCGATTCCGCCAATGCTCGCATCTATAGATGCCACACCGGACTCCAGCGCCGCCTGTGCATTGGCCAGACCGGTATTACGGGTATTGTGAAAATGACCACGAATCGGCAAATGCGGCACATGCTCACGTATTGCTGCAACCATCTCTGTGACCTGATTTGGAACAGCAACGCCGATGCTATCGGCGATACCCAATTCCACCGGATCTCCCTCTACAACCTGATCAACAATATCCAGTACAGTCTGCAGCGCTACCTCACCCTCGAATGGACAGCCAAACGCGGAAGACACCATAACATTGGCACGAATTCCAGCCGCCTTGGCATCCTTGGCTATAGCCAGCCAGGCCTCGATCGACTCATTGGTCGATACTCCCTGGTTGCGCCGGTTATAGGTATCACTGGCAACGACAGCCATGCCGATTTCATCAATATTGACATCGCGCGCCCGATCAAATCCACGCCGATTCAAGACCAGGCCAATATAAGTCATATCGGATCGATCCGGCAAGTTGCGAATGACCTCCTCGGCATCCGCCATTTGCGGAACCCGTTTTGGATGCACGAAGCTGGTGGCTTCCAGGCGCCTGATTCCGGCATCAATTGCCCGTTGGATGAATTCAATCTTGGCAGCTGTAGACAGAATTTCCGGCTCACTTTGAAGACCATCGCGCGAGCCTACCTCAATAATGGAAACTTTTTGGGAACCTTTATTCATTGCTTGTTTTGCAGACAGTTGAAACAGACTTATTCTATACTATACGGTGCATGAGTCGGAACACCCCATGTACAAACAAAACATGATGCCATTTTTTACACCCCGTTATAACCTCGTCTTATTACGACCATCTGCAGGGCTGGTTGACAACTAATTGATTCTCGGAAGGGAAAGACCACATGACTATAGAAGAGAAACCCAATAAAGGCCCACTTGCAGAGCTTCGTCTGATCGAAATGGGAACACTACTCGCAGGGCCATTCTGCGGACAGTTAATGGGAGATTTTGGTGCTGAAGTCATCAAGGTCGAGCCACCGGGCATAGGTGACCCCATGCGGGAATGGGGTCAGGAAAAATCACACGGGAAGTCACTATGGTGGCCGGTCATCGCCCGCAACAAGAAATCCGTGACGCTGAACCTGCGTGAGGCTGAAGGCCAGGAAATTGCAAGGGAACTTATTTCGAAAGCTGATTTTTTACTGGAAAATTTTCGGCCGGGCACGATGGAGCGCTGGAATCTGTCATATGAGGATCTTAAAGAAATCAATCCCGGGCTAATCATGGTTCGTGTATCCGGGTTTGGGCAAACCGGACCTTACTCAAAACGAGCCGGATTTGGAGCCGTTGGTGAATCGATGGGAGGGCTGAGATACGTATGCGGCGACCCGTCCACACCTCCAAGCCGCATGGGCATCAGTATCGGTGACTCACTTGCAGCAACATTTGCGTGCATTGGCGCACTCACCGCCTTGCATCATCGTGAGCGCACCGGCGAAGGCCAGGTTGTCGACTCAGCTATTTATGAAGCTGTCCTGAACATGATGGAGTCACTGATTACAGAATATGATCATGCCGGTTACATACGAGAGCGTCAGGGATCGATTTTGCCAAATGTCGCACCGTCAAATGTGTATCCGACCCGTGATAATAATATGATTCTGATCGCCGCAAATCAGGATACTGTTTTCACGCGACTGGCCGAAGCCATGAATCGGCCTGACCTGGCTGAGGATGAAAAATATCATACCCATTCTGCACGCGGCGCGAACCAGGTTGAACTTGATGCGATCATCTCAGCCTGGACGAGCACCATTGATGGCGAAGAACTTGAAGAGTTGATGTCCGAAAGTGGCATCCCGTCCGGCAAAATTTACCGCGCTCCGGAGATGCTTGAAGATGCCCATTTCAAGGCGCGTGAAGCGATTATTAAGACTCAACACCCCGAGTTTGGCGAACTGATGATGCAGAATGTTGCACCAAAATTATCCGCAACTCCGGGTTCAATACGTCTGCCCGGCCCGACACTCGGTCAACATAATGAACAAGTCTACAAGCAGATACTTGACTACGATAATGACCGACTTGCCGCGCTGACTGCCGCGGGCATCATCTGATGGTTTAAACGGCAGAATGAGTAATCTTGCATGAAACAGGGAGACGAAGCGTCGGCTTCATTAGGCCCTATTGCCTGTATTACCGTTACCGCGCCGAATCTTGCCGAGGTTGAGGCGGCCTACACCGGTTACCTTGATCATCGTGTGGCAGGTAGCGGGGTCGTCGACACAGCCCTTGCTGAACTGTGGCAAGCACCGGCGATGGCCGGCAGTCGCTACCTGTTGTTAAGCCCTGTAGCCGGCGATGAATGTGTATTCCGATTTATTGAGGCCGGGGTAAATTCCAACTATCCCCCCTTTTCTACCTTTGGCTGGAATGCTGCTGAAATCATGGTCGAAAATGTCGATGAACTGGCTCTTGGTCTTGCCGATTCGCCGTTCGAAATTCTTGGTGAGCCACAGAATTTGTCGTTCACGGATGATATTCGTGCAATGCAGATCCTTGGGCCCGGCAAGGAGTTACTCTATTTAACTGAATTCAAGAAACAGATTCCGGGACTGGACACACCCATCGCCCGCGGCCCCGTAGATCGCGTCTTTATAGTAATTCTCGGCGGTCCATCTATGACCAGCCTGCAAACCTTTTACAGCAACACGTTCGCTGTTCCTGGCGCAGATCCGGTCGAGTCACGGGTCAAGGGGATGTCGGCTGCTTTCGGTAATTCCTCCGAACACAAATATCCTATTGCAGCACTCCCTCTTGCCGGTCAGACACTGATTGAAGTTGATGAAATGCCGACGCAGGCCCGAGCCCGCCCCGGTTCGGATGGCTGCTTGCCAGGCGGAATTTCGATCGTCAGTTTCGTTGCCCGCAACAGCAACACGCGTGATGCACTATCTGTCGACAGGGATGAGGCCCCATATCGAAACTTTGAACAGGTAAGCTGTCTTAGAGGATCAGCTGGCGAATTGATCGAAATTCTTCATGCTTGATAACCATACCAGGTCCACTGTTGTCCGGTGAGTTTATTGGACCCGATTGATATCCAATCTTTGCTGCTCTGGCTTGTACCACTACTCGGGCTGACCGGCATTATTGCGGGCATCCTCGCCGGTTTGCTTGGTGTCGGCGGTGGCATTGTTATCGTACCGGTTCTCTATCATGTGTTCAGCTCGCTGGGCATTGACGCAGAAATCCGCATGCATCTCGCCGTTGGAACTTCACTCGCAACCATCATACCAACCAGCATACGTTCATCACTGGCCCATCACCGCAAGGGTTCATTCGATATAGCATTATTCCGACTCTGGGTACCAGGTGTTTTTTTCGGCACACTGTTTGGAACCTGGCTTGCTAACCGGGTAGAGTTTTCCGCCCTGACCTCAATTTTTGCCGTCGTGGCACTGTTTGTTTCAGTGCACATGGGATTTGGCAGACAAGACCTGCGACTTGGGGCGGCACCGCCCACCGGTCCGGGTGCTGCAGGTCTGACCGGCCTGATTGGTGCATTATCGGCCATGATGGGCATTGGTGGAGGAACATTAAGCGTGCCGATTATGACTTTATTCGGAATCCCCATTCACCGCGCTGTCGGTACTGCCGCCGGACTCGGCATGGTCATCGCCGTACCCGGCGTCATCGGCTTTATGATCGGTGGAACTGATGCCACGGGCCTGCCACCGTTCAGTATCGGTTACGTCAATTGGCTTGGCTTTGGTCTGATTGTCCCGGCAACAATACTTACCGTGCCGCTCGGCACGCATCTGGCACACACCCTTAACCCAATACCACTGCGTAAGACATTCGCTTTTTTTCTTGGTCTGACAGCCTTCAGGATGCTTTGGGATGTGTTCTAGATCAAGACAATCAATCAGTTCTCGTTGTCAGCAGCATGAACCTCCAAACCATCAAGCTCGGCATTTACTTTAATCTGACAGGCCAGCCGGCTGTTTGCACGCCGCTCCTGAACCACACCCAGCAACGACTCTTCCATCTCGCTCATGACAGGTAATTGGTCAAACCAGTCTTCTGCTATATAGGTATGGCATGTTGCGCAGGCACATGCTCCACCGCATTCTGCGACAATGTCGGTAATACCGTTATCCATCGCCGCTTCCATCAGGGAATCCCCAACCGGAACGTCTAATTCGTTTCTTTCGCCATTCGAGTCATGGAAGAATATGCGTGGCATACCGGTTGGCAGAAGATCACTCGATTTTAATTATCGATTTCTGGCCAGATCGCGGGCCAGCCGAGCCTGCTTTATCGCATCATTAATGTGTGCTATTCGGGCTTGCTCACTTTCGATAAATTTGATCCAGTTTCTGGCGCGCTTTTTTATTTTTTTATCTTTTGCAGCCTGTTTGAAAGCTTTTTTCGAATCTTCAAATTTATCTGTTTCGAACAGGCACATACCCAGCAACTCCTGAGCAATTGCAGTTCGTTTCAAACCGCCTTTTTTCAGACCTGAGCGGGAGGCGGCAATGCAATCTTCATATCGATCAAGATTAAGATAACTATTAGCCAGCCGGACATCGAGTTCCCCTTCATCCGAAATCTTTGCTGCTTGCTTCAGTGGTTCGATGGCTTTTTCATACTCGGCAGCCATCTGCCAGGCCTGGGAAAGCAGGCGATAATTGGTTTCATTCTCTTCAACAATACCGTCAGAGAAGCCTTTATCGATGATGCGAGCAGCTTTATATCCGGCTTCGGCCTGCATCAATAACTGCGCCAATGTCACTATCTCTGCGCTCTTGATGAGCAGACCCTGATCATAAGCTGATTCATAGGCACCAAGTTGACGCTGTTCGCGATCCAACTCGCCGTACATACCCGACAACATTGTCCAATATTCTTTTTTCGGCCAGTTAACGACAAGGATCTCGAGAATCTCTGTAACCTTGGGAATATTGTTTATTTCATAGTAAGCCGCCCTGAGCAGAAGCCACCAACGTTCCTTAACTTCCTTGTCACGCTGGCGAGCGATCTCAATCGCTCGTTCAACGGGTGCTATTACATTCTTGTATTGATCGATCTGATAATAAGCAGATCCAAGCATAATGAATGGTTGCGATGGCGGGTTTTCTACGGCCGCAAGCCAATCCTTAAGAATCTTGATGGCGCCTTTCCAGTCTTCGATCTGAAAATGCAATTGTGCCAGCGTGAAGAGCGTATCGTTCCTATCCCTTTCGTTAACATCTTCCTGCTCCAGGAGTGATTCAAACGCCCTGATTGCATCCTTATAGCGCTCCTGATTGAAATAAATCACACCATAGATTCGATATAATTGAATGGTTTCGGTGGATGAAAGTTTTCTCTTGGCTTTCAATTCATCAAGCACTTCCACCGCACCCAGATAATCATCAGCTTCCATTAATTCCTGGGCTTCAGCAAACTTTCGATAGACTCTCTCACTAATACCGGAAACTTTTGTTGTTTCTTGCTGCTCCTGCTCATCCTGTGCATGGGCCAAACCTGGCCAGGAGGAGTTATCGGTCAAGGGAACAGCAAGCAATAATGCTGCCCCCAGCAATGCATACCACCGGTAAAGGCGCAACCGAAAATTTTGCGCGAGAATAATCATGCCAATAGCCGGATTCAAATCCTGACTTTACTCCTCAAATTTATAGGTCAGCCGTGTACGAACCCCTGGTGAATCAATCGGTTCCCCGTTGACAACTCGTGGTTTGTACTTCCATTTCAATACGGCCTTGACCGAAGAATTTTTGAACACAGAACTTGAACATTCTGTTGCAACTGCGTTAGTGACTTCTCCGGTTTTCAGTACCGTAAATTCCATATCGCAGTAACCCTCAATCCCGCGGGTTTGCGCACGCCGCGGATACATGGGTTCCACCCGTACAATAGGCAAGTATTCCCCATCTACCGCAAAATCAGTACCGCCCATCTGCATATTAATGTCTACACTCACCCGTTGCAGGTTTACCTTGGGCGCATTAGGATCCATGGCGTCCATATCGGGCGGCGGCATTTCCGGTGGCTTATCTTTAACCTCAGGCGGTTTCGGCGGTTTGCGATCTTTCTGCTCTACGAGTTCTTCAGTCTTGACTCGAATAAAGTCCATCATCCGAAAATCTACTTTATCACTCAACGCTTCCCTGCCCGTCGCAATCAGGAACTGCATAAGCCACAGCAGCGCAAAAGTAACGATAACCCCAGAAGATATTGAGATACCCAGACGCGCAATCATTGAATCATCCTAAAGGCAATCTGTGGCTTCAAAATACGCATGTAATAACTCTGAAAAAACCCATTCAGCTCAATTATTCGCTGCAATCGCTACGGCAACTTTTGCTTCACGTGCCGCATCCATAACTATCATCAGGGTCTTACTATAAGAATCTTTGTCAACCTGAATGATCAACGAACCTTCCGGATTTTCTGCGTGCATACGCTCAATCTGACCTCGCACACCCTGAGGTTTGATGCGCTTGCGATCCATCCATATTTCGTTATTGGCGCTGATTGCCACAATAATATTGGCATTTTTCTTGTTAACGGCGGTTTTAGCGTCCGGACGTTCTATTTCGATACCGGCTTCTTTAATAAAAGATGCAGTCACGATAAAAAAGATCAGCATGATAAATACAACATCAAGCATGGGCGTCAGGTTAATACCCTCTTCCTCTTCTGAGTGCTGGCTATCAATTATTGATCTACGCATAAACTAAACCTGTACTCATTATTCCTGTAGTTCACTGATTGGTATCGGGTTGCGCCAGAAACCGGCCTCGCGAGCGGCATCAATGACACCGACAACAAGCTCTGCCTTGGCACGCTGGCCGGCGAGCACGGCAATGGTCGCATCCGGATTCTCCGCCTTACGGCGGATAATGTGCGCGCTGACAGCACGAGGGTCAACACTTAATCCGTCAATCTCAATCACACCGGTGCTGGATATTTTCACAGCAATGGATTTGGATTCAGTCTTGGTCTGTTGTACCGAAGGTGGCTTCATTCCATCGACACCTAATTCACGCAAAAAAGACGCCGTTACAATAAAAAAGATCAACATAATGAACACGACATCAAGCATAGGCGTCAGATCAATTTCCGCCTCATCCTCTTCCTGCATCTGGCTGATGCTGTCAACCCGTCTTGTCATTTACCCCTTAATCCTTTCCGTATCCCTGCTGCAACATGAAGATTCAAATTCAATAACAATTAATGGTC
>PBZD01000083.1 GCA_002729875.1 Chromatiales bacterium
ACGCCGATCCATGTCGCATTCAGTTCAGGCTGTTGGACGTGTGGATTATGACGAACACCGACTCGTCAGGCTCCATCCTAAAACTGATGGATGGGTTGAACAACTATATATAGGTACCACGGGCGCACCCGTGAAGCAGAATGCGATACTACTCAGTTTTTATTCACCGCAGATTGTCTCGACACAACAAGAATATGTGCTGGCACTCAGAAATCTGAAAACACTACAGGCAAGCCCGTTTGAGGATGTTCGCAGTGGAGCGGAAGAACTGGTCTCAATAACACTGGAACGACTCCGGTTTCTTGACGTTCCGGATCACCAGATTTCTGACCTGACCAAGACTCTCAAAGTCAAAAAAGCGTTGCACATCCACTCACCGGCAAATGGTATCGCTATCAGTATCGGCGCCCGCGAAGGCCAGTATGTGACGCCACAAACAGAACTTTATGCGATAGCAGATTTGACCAAAGTCTGGGTACTGGTCAACATCTATGCGGATGAATTACCGTGGATCAGGATCGGTGATCAGGCTCGAATGAATATTTCAGCAGCGCCAGGACACACATTCATGGGAAAACTGGCCTATATCTATCCATACGCGGAAAGTCAGACCAGAACCGTCAAGGTTCGGATGGAATTCGATAATCCGAACCTGTTGCTCAAACCGGATATGTTTGCCGACATCACCATCGAAGCCGGAGCAATCGAAGATGCCATCGCCGTGCCCTCCGAGGCCATTATTCGCTCTGGCTTACGACAACAGGTATTCATCCTGCGAGCACCAGGCAAGTTTGAACCGCGAGAAGTTTCACTTGGTGTCAGCAGTGATGGCTGGACTCAAATCAGGGATGGAATTGCAGCCGGTGAGGAAGTCGTTGTATCAGCGCAATTCCTGATTGATTCGGAATCCAAGCTTCGTGAAGCAGCCGCCAAGATGCAGGAAGCCGGGCAATGATCACCCGAATCCTGGACGCATGCCTGAACAACCGGTTTCTGGTTATCACCGGGACACTGCTTCTTATTGCTGCAGGTTTCGGCACTGTTGCCACAACGCCTATGGACGCGATACCAGATCTCTCCGATGTACAGATCATAATTTTTTCAGAGTACCCGGGGCAAACACCACAAGTGGTTGAAGACCAGGTCACCTATCCGCTGACAACGGCAATGCTTTCAGTTCCGTTTGCAAAAGTCGTACGTGGTTTTTCCTTTTTCGGCATGTCATTTGTGTATATTATTTTTGAAGATGGCACAGATATGTACTGGGCACGTTCACGTGTACTGGAGTACCTGAACGTCGTTAGTGACCGATTGCCGGACAACGTCAATCCTAGCCTTGGACCGGATGCAACCGGTGTCGGTTGGATTTATGAATACGCCCTGGTTGATCACAGCGGTCAAAATGATCTGGCGAAACTGCGTTCACTTCAGGACTGGTACCTGCGCTACCCCTTGCAGACCGTGCCGGGCGTTGCTGAAGTTGCATCGGTAGGCGGTCATGTCAAACAGTACCAGGTCGAAGTCAATCCTAATATGCTGGCAGCCTACAGCATACCACTAGGCAAAGTACGGCAAGCCATCGAACGCTCCAATCGTGATGTGGGTGGACGACTGATCGAAATGGCCGAAACCGAATATATGGTGCGCGGACTCGGCCGCATCCGGTCAAAAGCAGATCTGGAAAGTATTGCCGTCGGTGTTGACACTAACGGCACACCAATTCGCCTCAAAGACATTGCCAATATCCAGATTGGCCCCGAGTTACGACGCGGCCTTGCGGAACTGAATGGAATTGGCGAAGTTGCCGGTGGCATCGTCATCATGCGTTACGGTGAGAATGCTCTGGCGACTATTCAGAGGGTGCGCAACAAACTCGATGAACTCAAGGCAGGACTCCCCAAAGGCGTTGAAATTGTAACGGTGTACGATCGTGGCACATTGATAGAAAGAGCAGTCAATAATCTGAGCTGGACACTTTTTGTTGAATTCATTCTGGTTGCACTAATCTGCGCAGTATTCCTGCTGCATATTCGCTCGGCACTGGTGACAATCATTGTATTGCCGATTGGCGTATTAGCTGCACTGATTGCGATGCGAATGCAGGGCATTAATGCCAATATCATGTCGCTCGGCGGCATTGCCATCGCAATCGGGGCAATGGTCGACGGGCCGATCGTCTTAACTGAAAATGCACACAAACATCTGGCACGGATGCGGGCAACACTCGGTCGAACTTTGTCAGCCTCGGAACGCTGGGAAGCCATAAGCAATGCAGCCCGTGAAGTCGGGCCGGCATTATTTTTCTCACTGCTTGTCGTCGTCGTTTCATATTTTGCAATCTTTACCCTCGAAGCTCAGGAAGGCCGACTATTCAAACCTCTCGCCTTCACCAGCAGCTACTCAATGGCGGCCGCAGCAATCCTGGCGATTACAGTTGCCCCATTGCTTACCGGGCTACTGATACGCGGTCGTATCCTGGCAGAACAGAAGAACCCACTTAACCAAATGCTTCATGCACTGCATTCACCATTGCTGAAACGCCTGCTGCACTGGCCCAAGTTAACGCTGGCATCAGTGGTTGTTCTGCTGGCACTTACCTGGTACCCCGTTGCACAACTCGGCAGTGAATTCATGCCACCTCTCGATGAAGGAGATATTTTATATATGCCAACAACATTTCCCGGTGTATCCATCACCAAAGCCCGGGAACTATTACAACAAACCGACAAAATTCTGCACTCATTCCCGGAGGTTGCATCAGTGTTTGGCAAAGTAGGTCGAGCCGAAACCGCAACCGACCCAGCTCCGTTATCCATGATAGAAACCATCGTACGACTCAAGCCGCGGGATCAGTGGCCAAATCCAACCAAGACAACCCGGGCACTGATGAAGGAAATGGATGCAGCTATCAAGTTTCCAGGACTCGCCAATACCTGGACAATGCCGATCAAAACCCGAATCGACATGCTCTCAACCGGCATAAAAACTCCGGTCGGCATTAAGATCGGCGGCCCCGATCTTAATGTTCTGCAACAACTCGCCAAACAAATCGAACAAGCCATGAAGACCCTGCCAGAGACTCAATCGGCATTTGGTGATCGTGCCGTCGGCGGTTATTTTATTGATTTCAAAATCCGCCGTAATGAAATAGCCCGGTATGGGCTCACCGCTGGTGATATACAGGATGTCATCATGTCTGCGATCGGTGGTATGCAAATCACTGAAACCATTGAGGGTCTGGAGCGTTATCCCGTCAATTTGCGATACCCACGTGAGTTGCGTGATGATCCCGAACGACTCGGTCGCGTCCTGGTTCCAACCCCGAACGGCGCACAAATACCGTTGGCTCAATTAGCGGACATTCAGCTGACACGCGGTGCGCCGGTGATTAAAAGTGAAAATTCCCGACCCCAAGCCTGGGTCTACGTCGATATAAAAACCAGTAATATAGGCGGTTTCGTTACCAAGGCACGGCAAATTCTGGCGGACACGGTCGACATCCCTGTCGGTTACACAGTGACATGGTCGGGACAATACGAATACATGGAACGTGCAGCGGCGCGTTTGCGTATTGTCATCCCGCTTACGTTATTTATGATTTTCCTGTTGCTGTACCTGAACTTTCGTAATGTCGCCGCTCCCACCGTCGTCATGCTGTCTGTACCATTTGGATTAATTGGCGGCTTCTGGATCGTGTACTGGTATGGTTTCAACTTATCGGTTGCCGTAGCCGTAGGATTTATTGCACTGGCTGGAATTGCCACAGAAACAGGGGTGCTGGTACTGACCTTCATTGAGGAAACTGTCAACAAACACCGACGAGAAAAAGAATATGCCTATCAGCGCGGTGATATGCCAACAAAATACCTGACCAGGAAAGAAATAGTACAGGCAATTCATGAAGGTACCGCACAGCGAGTCAGACCCGTAGCCATGACGGCAACATCAACAATAGTCGGCTTGCTACCCATCATGTTAAGCAGCGGGACGGGCTCTGACGTCATGCAACGTATTGCCGCACCGATGGTGGGCGGGATGCTGACCACGACCTGCCTCTGCTTGCTGGTTCTTCCTGTAATCTATGCTCTCATACTGCACTGGAAAGAATCCCGCCTGTCAGCAGGCAGCCCCGACTGATACTGTTAATGAGCCTGTGAGATAAAACCGCAACACTGCTAAGCTTACCGACACGATCATTGAACCTGCCAGTAAAATTGTGCCCATAGAATTACTTTCACCTGCCGGACGCCTGAAGTCGATGCGCTACGCGTTCACCTATGGCGCAGATGCCGTCTACATCGGTCAACCGAGGTATAGCCTTCGGGTTCGGGAAAATGAATTTAGCCGCATGGAAAATATTGCCGAAGCTATAGAAGAAGCACACGGAGCAGGGAAACTTGTCTATATCGCTTCCAATCTTTCTCCACATAACAATAAGGTTCGGACCTATCTGCGTGACATGGCGCCGGTCATCGAGATGCAGCCTGACGCACTCATCATGTCCGATCCTGGCCTTATCATGATGGTTCGTGAGCAATGGCCCGAAATGCCCGTACACCTGTCCGTGCAAGCCAATGCAGTAAATTTTGCTACCGTCAGATTCTGGCGCAAACTTGGACTGACAAGAATTATTCTTTCCCGGGAACTTTCCCTCGACGAAATTGAGGAAATACGTCAGGAATGCCCGGATATTGAACTGGAAGTTTTCGTCCACGGCGCTCTTTGCATTGCCTACTCCGGTCGCTGCCTGTTATCCGGCTATATGACCCACCGTGACTCCAACCAGGGTGCCTGCACGAACTCCTGTCGCTGGGAATACCAAACAATTACGGCAGAACAAACCCAGGAAGGGAATATCATCCCGAAGAAACTCAAATCCGGTTCTTTGCCGACAACCGATCAGGTATTCCTGCTGCAGGAAAAGCAACGACCGGGTGAATTGATGCCCACATGGGAAGACGAGCATGGTACCTACATCATGAATTCCAAGGATCTGCGGGCGATTCAACACGTACAGCGATTAATGGATATGGGCATTAGTTCACTGAAGATAGAGGGGCGCACAAAGTCTTTCTATTACGTAGCAAGAACAGCCCAGGTTTATAGAAAAGCTATTGATAACTGTGATGCCGGCAGGCCTTTTGACATGAATCTGCTAACTGAACTTGAGGGCCTAAGCAGTCGAGGCTATACCGAGGGTTTTTACCGACGACATCTTCCACACGAGATGCAGCGGTATGAAGAAATCTCAGCTATATCAGATCGCCAACAGTTTGTTGGTGAGATCTTTGCGGACGATCGAGGCAAAGTAATGGTTGATGTAAAAAACAGGTTTCAGCTAGGTGATGAACTGGAACTCATGATGCCTTCCGGAAACCGGGTCTTTGCACTTGAATCCATGCTGGATAGAAATGGCACCTCCATTAATGTTGCGCCCGGCTCCGGACATATCGTTGAAATCCCTGAATTACCCGGTGCAGCAACGGATTTTGGGCTGCTGCTGAGAACGATCCGGCCACATTAGCCCCTTAAATATATTTGGCAACAGCCTTAACCGCAATTCCCCTGTCCTGCGGATAAGAGCAATATCGGCCAGGAATACAAACTTTCCTGCCGATATATATATACCTGACGGATTACTCAAACAGGAATTGATATCAAACACCAATTTCTACAAAGTAACTGACACTATTCACCAAAAACTCTATCATGGTCGGTCATGGCTTCCTCACCCAACCTGCAAGACCCCAAGGTTCATGCCGCACTTACACGTTACTGGCGAGCCAATCAGAAAATCATGATCGGCCTGCTGGCCGTCTGGGCCGGCGTATCTTTCGGTTGCGGAATCCTGCTGGCCGATTGGCTAAACCAGTTCAAACTACCGTTCACAGGTTTCCCTCTTGGTTTCTGGTTTGCCCAGCAAGGGGCAATAATTGTGTTTGTACTATGCATTCTGGTGTATTGCATTTTTATGAACCGACTCGATCAACAACATCACAAAGAACTTGAAAAGCTGGCAGAAAATCATGACCGGGACTAGTTTACTGCTGCGTTGCCAATGACCACCCAAAGCTGGACATTTCTGTTTGTTGGTTCGACATTCGTGTTGTACCTGACTATTGCCTGGCTAACTCGCGTCAAAGATACCCAGGGATTCTTTGTCGCCGGGCGTGGTGTCCCCGCACCTGCAAACGGCATGGCAATTGCCTCGGACTGGATGAGTGCGGCATCGTTTATTTCAGTGGCGGGCATCATTTCGATGATGGGGTACGCAGGTAGCGTTTACCTGATGGGCTGGACCGGAGGCTATGTGCTACTAGCGCTATTCATAGCGCCGTACCTGCGTAAGTTCGGACATTACACCGTACCCGACTTTGTCGGCGATCGTTTTGATTCAAACCTGGCACGACTCGTTGCCGTCATCTGCGCAGTTTTCATCAGTTTCACCTATGTTGCCGGACAGATGCGTGGCGTCGGTGTCGTATTCAGTCGCTTTCTTGAAGTTGATATCACTATCGGTGTCATGATCGGCATGGCGATTGTCTTTGTCTACGCAACACTCGGTGGCATGAAAGGCATCACCTGGACACAGGTTGCGCAATACTGGGTGCTTATTACGGCGTTCCTGATCCCGGCCATTGCCATCAGCATCAAGTTGACCGGTATTCCGATACCACAAATCGGACTCGGCAGCACACTACAGCTCGATTCAGGCGGCGGACAAACCGCCTACTTCCTGGACAAGCTGGACCTGATCCAGGCGGATCTTGGCTTCTCGCGTTACACCGACACATTCGTCGGCTCGTGGGACAAGATTAATGTCTTTTTTGTAACCCTGGCCCTGATGATAGGCACGGCCGGACTACCGCATGTCATCGTACGCTTTTATACCGTACCAAACGTCAAGGCCGCA
This sequence comes from Chromatiales bacterium, assembly GCA_002729875.1. Classification (GTDB taxonomy): domain Bacteria; phylum Pseudomonadota; class Gammaproteobacteria; order Steroidobacterales; genus SMWD01. Next base: position 6,914 of record PBZD01000083.1, read on the forward strand.
CGTTGGAGCGCCCTGTGGGCGCTGATGTTTATCGCCATGCTATATCTGACAGTCCCGGCAACTGCAGCATTTGCTAGATACTACATGATCGAAAGTCTCAACGGACAAACCGAGGCTACCTTGCCTGAGTGGTTCACAAACTGGGAACGAACCGGTCTTGTCCAGTGGTTCGATGATGGTGACGGTCACGTGCTCTACTCAGCCGGTGAAGACAACGAAATCTTTCGCAACGGCAGCCTGAGCACAACCAAACTTGGTGAGATCCATCGTAACCACGAACGCTGGCTTAGATCCAGCGGCACATCAGGAACCGATGCACGCATACTCATGCGCAACAAGGGTTTATCCGGCCCGGATCGCGACATTATCGTACTGGCCATGCCGGAGATGGCCGAACTCGCCTCCTGGATCATCGCACTTATGGCCGCCGGCGGGTTAGCTGCCGCGCTATCGACCGCCAGTGGCCTGTTACTGGTTATTTCATCGAGTGTCGCGCACGACGTATACTATCGCATCATCAATCCACAGGCCGACGAAAAACAACGCCTGCTGATCGGACGCAGCGTGATCGGTCTGGCCGTTGTCATAGCCGGATTATTTGGAGTTTATCCACCCGGTTTCGTCAGTCAGGTTGTCGCATTTGCATTTGGCCTGGCGGCTGCAAGTTTCTTTCCTGTGATCGTAATGGGGATTTTCAGCAAACGGGTTGGCACGCTGCCGGCAATTGCCGGCATGATCGCAGGCATCGGCTTTACAGCTTTTTATATTATTGCCAGCGTTTATGGCGGCATGACTCCGTGGACCTTTGGCTTGTTTGAGCACGGCATCAAGCCACAGGGTATCGGCGCGATCGGCGCATTGTTGAATTTTGCAGTTACACTGTCATTAACACCGTTGTTTGCCCCACCCAGCAAAGCATCACAGGACATGGTCGACCAGGTGCGCGAACCGGAAATGCTGGAAACCGGCCCGCGGGTTCCGGGCTTGTAGGAAGATTGCCGACAGATCACAGCCCCCCCTATCTGACTGAATCTCAGGGGCAAACCTTTCCGCCAATGTACCCCGATATGTCCAGGGCATTTTGTGCCCGGGATACCCTTCGGAAACCTTAAAGCCGCTCCTGCGGCTTTTCCGAAGGGTATCCCGGACACAAAATGCCGACCAGGGAAATACTAAGTATTCAAAGCCAAGAGCTAAAGACACATACCCCCATCAACAAACATCGTGCTACCGGTAATAAACGCACTACGTTCAGACAACAGGAATGCAGCCGCTTCACCAGCATCTTGTTCCGGATCACCAAAACGCCCCACATGATGTTTGGCTGAGTTTTTCTCCAGCACAAAAGGCATGGCCTCGTGCAGTGCTTTGGACTTCTCAGTCTCAAATACACCGAACAGCAGGGTATTGATGCGGATGCCCTGCCGGGAATATTCAAGAGCACCGGCCTGAGTCAACCCTTCAACCGCCAGCTTTGAAGCAATGTATGGCGCCATCATCATACCGGTATCCCGGGTCGCCCCGGAACTGATATTAATAATGGAATAACCGTCCCCGGTTTTTGCGCCCTGGGCGAGGAACTGACGAATCTGGTGCTTCATACCCAAAAACACGCCGGTTACATTTGTCTGCATAACCAGTTCAAATGTTTCCACGGGTTCGTCCGCCAGTGGCTTGAAGTCCCCGGGGAAAACCGCATTGTTTATAGCGCCATCCAGCCGACCGAAGGTATCCACGGCAAACTGCACCATGGCGACATTATCGGCTTCCTGGGTAATGTCAGTCCTGATATAAGCCACGTTCTCGGCGGCGCAACCGGCATCGGCCGGGATCGCGGCAGCCGCTTTCTCACCCTTGTCCGGATCACGACTGGCAATGACAATTCTTGCACCCTGCCTGGCCAGCGTAGTTGCCATACCGTAGCCAATACCCTCAGACCCGCCTGAAACGATGACAACCTTACCTTCTAACTCATTATGTTCAATCATAGTCCGTCTCCTCTGGTAATTCTATTTAGCATAGTGCAAAATAGTCCCATGGTTGCCCGCTTGAATCAAGACCCCCGTTGGGAAAAAACCCGCCAGGCATTGCTTGAGGGTGGTCGCCTGATCATGGCCCAGAAAGGTGTGGATGCGGCCTCAGTCCTTGAAATCGTCAAGGCTGCCAAGGTATCCCAGCCCTCTTTTTATAACCATTTCAATTCCAAGGAAGAATTGGCCGAGGTTATCGCGGCAAAATTTTTTCGCGCCGATGTCACTTTCAAAAGCCGGATATTCCAGACCGTTAAGGACCCGGCAGAAGCTATCGCCATCAATATCCGCCACACGTTAAAAGTTGCAACCCATGATCCTGTGGTGGCGTGGGTTGTGGTTCGTGGCGGATCCGGCAGGAACCTGCTGCGTATTGGTGATTCTGACCAACTGGTGAACATGATCATCACTGGTATCGAAAAAGGCCGGTTCCGCGAATCAACTCCCCGGGTCTTAGCGGAAGTTATTCGAGCTGCGGCATTCCCGCTACTGCGGAACATACTTCAGGGGACGGCCCCGGATAATATTGAAATTCAATTTGCCGAACTTGTTCTATTGATGCTGGGGATACCGGTACACGAAGCGACAGAAATAGCTCGTAGACCAGATCCCCCTTTTGCAGAAGAAGGCGAGTCGATCTAGAAACTGAAAACCTGAATGGAGGATAGACAAATGTTATTTACAAATATCTGGTATGTGGCTGAATCCAGCGACAAGGTAACCGATCAACCGGTCAGTGTCCGGATGCTGGGCCGTGATTTTGTGTTGTTTCGGGATTCGAATGGGGCACCTGTTTGTTTGAGTGGCGTTTGTCCTCATCGGGGCGCCGACCTTTCTCAGGGCAAGTGCGAACCTGATGGCACTGTAGGTTGTCCGTTTCATGCCTGGCGGTTTGACAGTACCGGTAAATGCACAAAGATTCCCTCCAACAAAGATCCGGTTGGTGAGATCCCGACCGCTGCACGAGTGGACTCTTATCCAACACAGGAAAAGTACGGTTATATCTGGACATTCCTGGGCGACGACCTGGAGAATGCAGCACCTATTCTCGATATACCGGAATTTGAAGATCCCGAATGGAGCAAGGTAACCCATGCCGTAACATGGAACTGCAATCAGCACTGGGCAAAACAGCTGGATCTTGATCACGTACATTTACCGATCGTGCACGGTATAGGTTTTGGCGGCGATAACCCGGTGCGCCCCCCGGATCATACAGTCGAATATCGTGACGATGGTGGGTTTGGAACCAAAATTGTCGGCAAACCTGACATCACAAAGGGAAAATGGCTGGAACTACGCGACACACGCAGCACGGTCACTTCCGTATTTAAGTATTTCGTGGCCGGGTTCACATCACGCGGCAAGGTAGCCGTCGGCGGTGTCGACAATGGGACTTACAACATCTTCTATCAATTTACGACACCGATCGATGAAGAAAATACGCGAATGTACTACACTTTTTTCCGTAATTTTATGCCAGGTCCAGAGGGCGATGCCGAACACCTGCGCCGCAATTGTCGCAACATTTACCAGGATAAATCACTGGCTGAAAAAGTTATGCCAAAGCGCGCACCGGATGTACCGGTATATCCAACGATTACCGCCGACCTCGAGGACAAGCTGATTGGCGCGTACTGGAAAGTCCTCCAGGACCTGCGTAACAAGGGTTGGCAGATCGATCGGGTACAACTCGAAGCACTGGATAAGAATGGTGACTACCGGACGATCCCATCACCAGCACGCCGCCAGGATGGACCGGAAGAATGGGTATTTGAAGAAATACCCCGCATTGCCGGCATCGACAAGGCACAACGTGACGTAGCATGACCGTGATCAACGAATACCGGATCCAGCGGTCCGGCGGCAATCAAACAAAGCAAGGAGAGTAAAGGTGGACCGAGTAAATAAAATTAAACAGGAACAGAATGACGGGCACTGGAACCTCGTGCGGTTTCGTTCCGATACGTATGACGCCTATCGAGCCGTGGAGCAAACAGCTTTCGCAGACGGCGCCTTGTCAACAAAAATCAAGGAACTAATGGCAATCGGTATCTCAATACAGGCAGGATGTGAGCCGGCTATCGAGAAACACATAGAAGCAGCCGCCAAACTGGGCGCAAGTTTTGAGGAATCATTGGAAGCCATCGAGGTCGGTATAGCGATGGGCGGAGGCACTGCAGCGTCGGCTGCACATTTCGCTTTCCATGCTCTGGACCAGTTCTACTCGCGAGAAATCCTTAAACTGTAACCGGGAAATCAAGATACCTGGCTAATTGGAAGCAAATACCAATTAGTCAGGTACCGGCCTTTAACTTGGCAAGATCAATATTACCCGGCGCAACAAGTCGCACAGCAACTGCGATAAAAAACAGGACAACTTGCAGCAAGCCAACCATGACAAATGGTGCCGACGGACCGTATGCATCGAATAAGCGTCCGCCGATAAAAAAGGCCAGCAATATGCCGATCGCACCGAAAAAACCGTTCATAGATATGACTGCCCCGCGTTCCGCCGGCTGGGCTTCCTGACCGACGAGCGTCACTGAGGCACAAATTGCGCTCATTTGACCTAGTGCGAGCACGATGAACAGTGGCAAATTTGAAAAATCCAACGGTGATGAAACAAACCACATCGATGAATAGCCAATGCCACCCAACCCCATGGCAATCGCCATACCAGTGACCCGATTGACCCTATCCAGCAGCCAGCCAAATATGCCTACCCAGAGCATACCGATAGCACTCAGAATCCCGATCAATTGCCCACACCTGGCCAGCGCCTCGGCGGTCGTCAATCCGGCATCCGGTGCGGCGGCAACAGCCCATAACACAATAAACATGCCTTTGATCGAGACATCCGCACGACCAATAAATGCTGCGCCATAAGACAGCAGAATGCGTGGATTCCTGCCGGCCTGAAAGCCGCTGAGCATCAGGGTCTTCCAATTCGGCGGAGTCGTCGACCTAACCGGTGTACCGGATTTCAGCCCGAACCGGAACCAGACAGCGGAAATCAGGCACACAAATGCTACGGTCAAAAACATAACCCGCCCGGCTGTCACTTTGTCGATACCTTGAACAACCAACAAAGCGGGGATCTGCGCGATGATCACCGTCATAAAGATAACACCGACGCCGTTCATGACATTACCGAAACCGATCATACGACCACGCGATTCTTCAACCGGGTAGTCATTCCCGATCACAGCAATCATGGCCGCGAGGCCGGCAGAACCAACGGCAAAAATAATCCGGCACAGAACAAGTTCGTTGACAGTCGATGCAAAGGGATACAGCCCAATACCGATTCCGCAGACACAAATACCGAAAACCATAACCGGTCGCCGACCAATTCGGTCCGACAACCAACCGAACGGGTTAATCAACAGGAGAGCGACAATTTCCTGCCAGGTACCGAGGTTGCCACTAACCGTACCCTGCATTTCTCGCGGCAAGTGCAGAATCTCAGTCAATACATAAGGCTGAAACATATTCATACCGGCCAGAACACCGATACATATAAAAGAGGCATACATAAAGGACCAAAAATTAAATCGGGTCACACCATGATCCAACTGGATCGGTCCAACCTTTATATCAGTCATGGCCATCAGTGCTCCTCAGGAATATCATCCATTACGGCTACAACGAAATATAGATCGACTACGCAAGGTTGGCGGCAGGAATGACCTCACTGACCAATCAACGAACATGCCGCCCATGGCGGATTGATCAGGCGCACGTAGCCTGATCTCTGCAAAATCCTTAATAACTACCTATCGACCTCTGACGGGATTTACCAGCCATCACAATCAGACGCCGACTCAACCATAGCCCTGTTCGCCGAGTTTACGCCAAATTAAGAAATAACGGCAGGAAAAGCCAAAATCTTCTGGACCGATATACTTTGTTGCCAAACGATATACATCGGTGCGTTAGCCGTACCCCAATGGACAGTGATCGGCGATCCGGCATTGCAATGAGTCAGGACATTCACCGATGCACCGACCGAGGATGCCGGTACCAACGAGATCGTTGGAGTCACCCCCATGACATTACCGGATGCTAATGCCGATGGCATCAACGATACTCGGGATAACCGCACCGATGTAGCGAATCCCTATCAGTGTGATACCAACGGGTACGACTATGGCAATATTTGTGATGATGATCTGAACAACGACGGCATCGTAAACTTTGCTGATATAAGTTTTGAAAAACCCGTTTTCTCCACTGCAGATCTGAATGGTAACTGCCAGGTGAATTTTATTAATCCTGGAATTCTGAGAATCACATTCTTCAGCTACTTGCTATCTGATTTTCTACTGGAAGGAATTGTGTGATGTGCATCACACTTTAATATGTCTCCATAATTTATGGTCAATATTATGTTAATTAGAGATTTTTATTATGCCATTTACCTTGATACTTATTGATGCGCTTACTATTTGCAGTATTCTTGAGTAATTGCGTTAGTACAATTTAAGCAAACGATAAAAACAACCACTTTTCGCTCGGCCTGGCCTAACATATCAAGACAAATAAACATGTTAATAAGGAACTGTGCAATATATACACTATCGTGCCCGACTCACTATAGTTAAACCATTTTAGTTTTAGGTCAGCATGCAGAATACTCTCGACCAGACCGCAATAATTATGAATAGAGACTCAATGAAATCAGACTATCTTCTAGCTCTTGAGGCAATAAAGAAGCTTGCAATATCATGTGATGACGATACACATGAGTTTCTGCGGTTGGCGCTAAGTGAGGCTGATGCTTCCTTACCTACCTGCGCTCTACTATTCATCAGACTGGAGCAGTTTTCCCCGGTATATTTACCCTTGGGGGTTCTGCCAGATGAGTGGACTGAAAACCTAACCCTTGCTATCAAGCGGGCAATAAATGACTCAGGTTACACATCCTCTGAAAGCCTGACAGATTTAGTGAATACCGAGGCTGCAGTTCAAAGCAGCATGATTATTCCCGTCGAAAACAAGGCAGACCAGATTGGTGTCTTGGCTGTTTTTTCACATGAACCTGACGCCTTTGATGAAGCCGACAATCTTTTCATGATTTCACTTGCACAGATTATTCACAACAATCTGGCACAACAGGATTCCGGATCACCAACCTCAAAATTCCCGGCTATTGTCATGGCCAAAAAAGAATGGGAGCAAGCGGTTGACTCCTTGGGTCATGCCGTGTGCCTGCTAGATAAGTCAGGCCATATCAAGAGATCCAACCGCCAAATTGAGAGGTGGCAACTTGGTTCCGTACAATCCATACAAGGAAAAACCATACATCAGGTTTTTCACCCAAACTGTCACGATCATGACTGCAATTTTTTGCGCGACTTAAATAATGCGTGGGTGAAAATGTCATCCAGCGGCAAAGGCCAATGCGAAACTGAGATTCAGATAGCCGGAACCTTGCTGAACTTCTCATTACGAAAGACTGAACAGTCAGACCAACTTAAGTCATTGGAAAAGGATTCATATGCAGTGCTTACTGTCCGACAATCTCCCCTTGAGAAAGCCAGAATTGAGGCTGACAGAATAATTGCCGAGAATGGAACAGATAATCTTGCTGCAAAAGAGGAGGAACGACGGCATATCGCTATGGAATTGCATGACGGAATCGGTCAGGACCTGGCTGTAGTCAAGATTGGCCTTGAGGGTTTACAGCAGGAAATGAGCAGATCGCTCGACAACGAAAAAATTGAGCAACTGGATAAAATCATCAAACACATACGTGGATCGATGGAAGATGTACACAGGCTATCATCAGATCTCCACCCCAGGTATCTTGATTCCCGATCACTACCAGTTGCTCTGGAGCTTCTGTGCAATGATTTAAGCCAAACTTATAAAGACGTAACGATTAAGTGTAATATCTGCCGCACTCCATCTTCTCTGGCAGGATCGCTTAAGCTGGCTATCTTCCGCATCGCTCAGGAAGCTCTCAGCAATGCGCTTAAGCACAGTCAGGCAAATACCATTACGTTGAAATTACAGCCGTGCAGCGATCAACTGGAACTCAAAATTACAGACAACGGTATCGGATTTGATTTTTCAGAACCACATGAAAGAACCAACGGGCTTGGTCTGGCCGGTATCCAGGAGCGGGTAAAACTATCTGAAGGCTCCGTCTCAATCTCTACAAATGCATCAAAAGGCACAACTATATTAGTGGCATGGCCGCGGCAGACTACAACTCAAAAAATTGCCCTGTCTGACTAAACCATACAGACCGGATTAAAGATATCTCAACAGGGGTTTATACGCTTCGTTAACCGTATTTCCCGCTATCCGCTGACTACACCATTTTCAATGGCAAAAGCTGTAAGTGACGCCGAATTATGCAAATCAAGCTTACGCATAAGGTTGGAACGGTGTTTTTCTACTGTCTTAACACTAACAGACATAAATTCTGCCATTTCGCGATTCTTCATTCCTTCGGCAATCAACTGCAATGTTTGCCGCTCTCGAGGTGTAAGTTTGCCTAAAATACCGATGACCGATGCCGAACCATCAAGAAATCCGCTGACTACTTTATTGCTGATGGATGGGCTAAGGTAGATATTTCCTTTCAGCACATGACGAATGGCAGTTGCCAACTCTTCCCAGGCATCATCCTTCAGAATATAGCCGTCAGCTCCACCTTGCATCGCCATACGCACATATTCCGCACCCCTGTGCATAGTCATAATAAGCACTTTGGTTTTTCTACACCGCCGTTTGGCCTGTCGAATAGCTTCAGTGCCATTCATTAGCGGCATTGAAATATCCAGTATTAACAGATCCGGCTTAAACTTTACTACGGCTTCAATAGCTTCTTTGCCGTTACTGGCTTCGGCAACAACCTTAAAATCTTTGTTATCGGCCAGCATTGAACTCATCCCCGCCCTCAGGATGCTATGATCATCAGCAAGCACAACTCGAATTGCTTCTTTTCGGGATCGACTAATCATTCCCCATTCCCGGGATCGCTGATCCTGAATCTGTAAAAACTGTGGCTCTCGTTGCCCCAAAATCGAGCTCCCTTAAGAATATGCAAAACGAAGGCACACCCGCCTTCCAGAAGATATCTTACTGGAAACCTGGCTGGGAACCGTTGATTTAACTTAAGGCGAATAGGACAGAAACATACCGGCCATTGGCTGGCAATCAGCATGTAACCAATTGTTTTAACAGCAGTATTACATAGATTCATCACAAACAGAGAGGGGGAGCCCAAAAAGCATACGGAATACATGAAACGAGCGCACTTCTCCATAATATTGTGTACATGCAGTTTGGGAAAGATCATGTCAGTTTTTTCTCAAATCTGGCAATACATAACGGACAACTACCAACCCAGTAATATATATATTCTCAGAATAATTATATTTCTTCGGGAAACAAAATACAGTAATGACCTACCAAAAGATACAGTGTTAACCCCGGTGCAGTTTTACGGGATCAGCGTAGTTTAAACGTGGGTCAGTATTGCCGTTTGGCTTTAGGGTTTTTTTTACTCGCAAACAAATGCATGGCCCAAGTATTTTGGAAACAAAGCCCAGAACATGCAAGAAACCAGCATAAAAACTCATGACACACAAAGCCATAATCTGAGCCACCTCGGGTCTTCAGACCAGCTGATGCAACTGCTGGTGACTCAAAACAGGCTCCGAGAATCAGATTTGGCACGTCTGACTCGTATTCAGGATGAGCAAGACATATCGGATAGTCTGCCGAGCCTGGCGGTCAAGCTGGGCATGGTTTCAGAAGGATATATGGCAGAGGGTCTTGCGGAAATACTGGAAATTCCCCTGGCAAGCAGCGGTGACTACCCCGATATTGCACCCACTGAAAATCAGGTATCTCTAAACTTTATGAAAGACAACCTGGCTATCCCTCTATCTGAAAATGACGAAAAAATTGATCTTGCGATGGCCCACCCGCAAGACCATTTTGTTACCGAAGCGTTCTCAATGGCCTATCAGAAAACGGCCAAAATTTGGGTTGGCATACCTTCTGAAATTGAGGAAGCCATTGAGCGTCTTTATGGCGGTGGTAAGTCACAAATGAGTCAGATTGTGGATCTGGTTGCCGCTGGCCAGGAATCCACAGAAGAAGATATCGAACACCTCAAAGACCAGGCCAGCGAAGCCCCGGTCATTCGGCTTGTAAATCTTGTCATTCAACGCGCTGAGAATGCTGGGGCTTCAGACATCCACTTCGAGCCATTTGAAAATCGACTGAAGGTGCGCTATCGCATAGATGGAGTGCTGCAGGAGACAGAGGCACCGCCAACCCATCTTGCATCCGCAGTGATTTCGCGCATCAAAATTATGGCTAATCTGAATATTGCTGAAAGAAGGCTGTCCCAGGATGGACGGATGCGGATGCGAATTCAGGGCAATGAACTGGACATCAGGGTCTCGACAATTCCCACGATGC
>PBZD01000084.1 GCA_002729875.1 Chromatiales bacterium
GGTGAACTTGACGGTGCAGTTCTTCTTCGTATACTTGGTGCTGATTGTCATGGTCACGGTGTCGGAGCTCAGCGGAGGCAAATATCCTCTGGAGACCTACCGCGTCTTTGCGGCGGTCCAGGCTGCGAAGACGACTGTCGCGTTCGCACCTATGCTCTCAATCCTTTTTGTAACGACGCGAATGTACGCCTTGTTGATCACCGACAAACCACCAGTGATCAATGCCATCGAGTGCGATGAACTCGCTGCCGGGAATTGCCGCTGCTAAATCTCTGCCGGCGCGCCAGTCAACAAGTTTGTCGCCGGTTCGGTGCAGGACGAGCGTCGGGCAGCAAATCTTTGGCAAAATATTGCGCACGTCGTAGTCACGAGCGACTGTGAGGATGTTCTTGGCGCTGCCCGGCGTCGCCGAGGCGCGCAGATAGTGAGCCCAGCTGTCTCTGCTGTGTGGATTGTCTACCTGGCTTGGCGCAAACAGGTCCAGCGATGCTGGTTTGCCCCAGTTTCCGATCAGGTGGGTAAGCCACTCATCATGCGAACGGTGACTCGGCATGTGAGGGTAGTCATGGTCCTTAAGTCCTTTTGCAAAGGTGCCATACAGAATTAATGCCGCAACACGTTGCGGATATTGTGCCGCAAACAGGCATGCAGCCGGCCCGCTTTCTGATACGGCAAACAGAATAACCCGTTGTGAGCCGGTCGCATCGAGTACGGCCCGCATGTCGCTCACCGTATCCTTGATGGTTGCAGCCGGGCCGAGGCGATCCGACAGTCCGACGCCGCGTTTGTCAAATGTGATCAGACGCCGCCGGTGTGCGAGTTGCATGTCAAAATCCGCTGCATTTGATGCGCGGTAGCGCAGCTCTAGATGCGAGACAAAGCCGGGGGCAAACAAAATGTCAGGCCGACTATCGCCAATCGTGCGCCAGGCGATGCGGGCCTTACCATTGCGTACGAAATGAACCTCGGATAAGCCATCGATATGTAATGCGCTGCTGTCTGGTGGGCGTACATCGGCTATAAAGCGAAATCCCCTGCGCGATACGGTACGAATGATTTCCGGTTTTTGTGCATCGTCGTCAAGGGCCTTGTGAGCCTGCATAATCGTGCGTGACAGCGAGGCTGCAGTCATGACGACAGTGGGCCACAGCGTTTCCTGCAATTCATCCCTGGAAACGACACGATCACGATGCTCGAGCAGGTAAGCGATCAGGTCAAAGACCCTGGTTTCGGTCTCACGTACCGCCTTGCCGACCCATAGCTCACGCTTTTCCGGGTCAAGTGCCCGGTCGGCGAAGTGAAAGCAGTTGGTGCCGGGTGTCGTCATGCTGCGTCCAAGGATACCGGACGATAAAGACGTCCGGCTTCTTTTTATCAGTTTCTGTCGTCACGATGAAATTATTCGCATCATCGTGACGGCTCCGGTACCTTCATTGGACAGAGTCGGCATGGAGATACCAGATGGGCGCCAAGATTCAAACTGTTTTTTCTGTTTTTGCACTCATCATGATGGTGGTGTTTGGCTATGGTGCAGCCGTAGGCACCTGGTCGATAGTCAATTGGGGGATGCTTGCCGGCGCAATGGTTTGCAGCCTGCTGGTGTTTGTATGTTTTGTGTACATTTTCAATTTCAGTTATGCGCTGTGTGCAATTTTTAACGGCGCGCTGATCTGGGCATTTCGACCGTCAGTTGCGAGTGCGCTGATATGCAGTGCCGCAATCCTGTACGGACTGCGGTTGTTCACTTTTTCGTTTGTGCGTACGCGCGGCGCCTCCTATGCCGAGCGAATGAAAAAAATAGTTCAGGCTGACCAGGAGATGCCGCTGCCGGTAAAGATCATGTTGTACATCATGGTCACCTGGTTGCTGACATTTCACCTGATGGCAGCCTGGTTTGTTGCCTCATCCGCAGTGCTGACGCCCGGGGTCATGGTGGGCGGTATAGTCATGCTGGCCAGTATCCTGCTCGAAGGTATTGCAGACTGGCAGAAACAACGGTCCAAGAATCGGGATCCCGATGCGTATATTGCATCTGGTCTGTTCACTCGTTGGCGTCATCCCAACTATCTTGGTGAGATTGGTCTGCAGGTCGGCCTGATGATTGCCGGTCTGTCGGTGGTTGGCAGTGTCGGCGACGCGCTCATCGTAGTCATTGCCCCATTGTATATAACGATCCTGATGATCAGCGAGGCGCAGGGTGCCGATGAGCAACAACTAAAGCGCTACGGATCCAGGCCGGCCTGGCGGGAGTACCGCGAGCGCAGCGGTTCATTGTTTCCGCGCTGACGTGACGGTCAAGCGCCGCTTCGCCTGTGCCGCTGGTTGGGCGTACGGGTATCTGCTTGAACCAAGCAGGCTCATTTAGTGATACAACTTAAGCTTGGACGCGCAAACTTCTGCGTGCCCGGGTATCGATCAGGAATCAGGATATGAGCACACACGAAAAAGAAACTTTCCTGCAGGCCTATAACTGGGTCGAAAGCTGGCAGACTCTGCCCTGGGCGCATGACGAACCGACTTTGTTTCTGGCCCATGTTTGTAGTCGGAAGAAGCCGGGCACGGCGCTTGATATTGGCTGCGGCGCCGGTACCGATTCGGTATTCCTGGCCAAACAGGGCTGGGAGGTCACGAGTCTTGATTTCATACCCAAAGCCCTCGAATACACCGTGCAGCGTGCAAGTGCGGCAGGTGTGAGTGTCACCCCTGTAGAGGCCGACATCACCGCCTGGGAACCACCGCAGCAATACGATCTCGTACTCGATCATGGCCTGCTGCATAACCTGGATGTGGTGCGCTATCCGGCTTATCGCGACAGTGTACTGAAAGCACTTGCAGTGACCGGTGAGTTTGTTTTATTACACTGGCATCCGTTGTTTGCGGGTCAGGACCAGGGTGAAGTTGGCCCCACGCGCAGTAGTCGTGAACAAATCAAGGCATTTTTTGCCCCGGATTTACAGGAACGATTCTTTGCTCGTGAAGAGTTTGAAGATTTACCCGCCACGGTTGGGCGCGGTATGACCCAGGCCTATTACCTGTTTCGGCCCAACCTTGCGGAGGCAAAGCCGGCTGAACTCATTGCACAGATCACTACGGCACTCACTGATCATGCTATTGATGCTGATGCAGCACTGGGCGCCGACAAGCTACCGACCGATGTGTCCGATGAACTTCTGGCCTGTATTGTTGGCCCCGGGCGTCTCGGTATTACTCACCGCGTACCCGCTGCGGAAGATGCCCGGGCGGTCCTCACGGCCTGGGCGGAACGTCATGGACTGGATGCCGGGGCAGTGGCGTTGCTGATACACCTGTTGGCTTCCGGTCAGCAGGGTAATATCTGCACTGAAGAGCCTAAATGTAGCGAATGTGCTGTTAAATTCTGCAAACGTCTGCGATATCGTTGATTTGTGCTGCTAGTCGGAGGATTCTGCAGGGGCCCCTCCAGGCCCGCTGCCATGGTCTACGGATAGTTTTTTCCACTAGGTGGTTGGCTTTGCCCTCCGAGGCATTAAGGCAACTGCTGGCCAGCGCCTGCGTACAGGGCGGCCTTGCACCAAAACGGAATTTTTCAGATAAAATGTCCGCCCCTGTTGTCAATTTTCCGGCGAAAAATAATGTTCGGTATCGGCTTCCCTGAATTGCTGTTGATCAGTGCACTCGCGCTCGTGGTCGTTGGACCCGACCGGTTGCCCGCAGTGATGCGCACGCTTGGTGACTGGATTGGTGGTGCGAAGCGTAGTTTGGCTGATATTCGCCAACAGTTTGAAGATGAACTGCACCTGACCGAGATACAGCAGGAGGTTCAGGAATCCTCGGTCATCAAGGAAATTCGTGAGGCCAGCATGAGTCTCAGCGAGGTCAAACCGTCCACAGACGAATCGACCGATCCGCGCCATTGGCCTGGCATGCCGCCGGATGGTCCCGGCGGCTGATTCCGGTTAGTAGCCCAGCTCTTCAACGACGGCGATAAGGTCGGCAAAGCTTGCCGCCTCAAGTTTGGCAGCCAGTGCCGCTTTATCCAGTCCGTCGATGGTGAACTTGCTGTCGCGGACATCATCTGCCAGTTCGACAATCTCATACGAGGCCAGATAGCCGGCGGCACAGACTTTAAGTAAACATTGCCGCTCCGGTTCGGTGAGTTCAACACCGTGGCGGCGCATGATTTCGAGGTAGCGCTCGGCAGAGCGGTTAATTTTACCGCTGATTTCCAGCGTATTTTTCTCCTTCTCGGTCAGGATCGCGAGAGGGGGGCCGAAATAGATCTTGGTTTTCTTGTTCATGAATACCTGTGGACGAGTTGTATTTACGGGTGGAGGTGAATTGTAGACATGGGGCAATGAACTGTAGACAATGTGCGCCCATTAGAGATTCCGATTTCAATCCTTAAGTATATGAGCAGTTTAATAGCAGGGGCAAAGGCCCGCTGGCAGGGATTTTATGGCCATGACACGTTGCCACCCTGGCTTGGAGATTTAATGTGACAGACCACAAACCGCCAACTCCACCCGACGACGAGATCAGTTCACCGGATTCCGTCTCGCGGCGTGGCTTCGTCAAGCAGGTCGGCCGCATTAGCGCGTCGTCTGTACTTGGTACGGCTGCGTTGATGACCAACTCCGATGAAGCAGAGGCTAACAGCGATTGGGCCGAGTGGTTTCAGGGCAGTTACCGGCTGATGTCGGATGAAGAAAAGGCCGAAGCCTGTGCGCGTCTCGAGCGCCGCTACTCGGAAGAGTATGACAAGCAGGTTACGGTCGATTCGACACCCGCGCAGGAAGGGGTGTTGTTTGGTTACGCATTAAATATTCAGAAGTGCATCGGTTGCCGCCGTTGCGCCAAGGCCTGCGTTAAAGAGAATAACCAGTCACGCGGCGATCAGGAAATCGAATGGATTCGCGTGTTGAAGATGGAGAAGGGCGACTTCGATGCAGCGAAGATGGCCGATGGTTATCCCGACAGCTATGGCATCCAGGTCGGCGGCAACGCTTACAGTGCCTCAGGTGTCGTACTCGAAGGTGAGCACTACTACGAACCGGAGAAGGTGCCGGAGGAAGATGCATTCTATATGCCGATGCAGTGTATGCAGTGCGAGAAGCCACCGTGCGTTAAGGTCTGCCCGGTGCGCACCACCTACCGGGAACCCGACGGGGTTGTCGTCATCGACTACAACTGGTGTATCGGTTGTCGAATGTGTATCGGCGCATGTCCCTACTGGGCACGCCGCTTTAACTGGGGTGAGCCCAAGTTGCCGAAAAGCGAGATGAACCCGAATACACATTATTATGGTAACCGGCCGCGGATGAAGGGGGTCGTCGAGAAGTGCACCTTCTGTATGCAACGAACACGCAAGGGCCGCTACCCGGCCTGTGTCGAAGTCTGTCCCGTCGGTGCCCGCAAGTTTGGCAACCTGCTCGATCCGGATAGTGAGATTCGGCGAGTTCTTGCGACCAAGAAGGTATTCCGGCTCAAGGCCGAACTGAATACCTACCCGAAGTTCTTTTATTACATGGACTAGGATTCACTACGATGAAAAAAAAGATGAGTTTCGTTGCTGATTACTGTGTCTATGTTTGCAAAGGCGGATCAAAATTCTATACCTGGCTCGGGTTTTTGTTTCTGTTCGTGCTTGCCTGGGCCTACGGTAACTATCAGCAACTCACCCAGGGCATGATTGTGACCGGCTTGACGGATCAGGTCAGCTGGGGTCTGTATCTGGCCAATTTCGTGTTTCTGGTTGGTGTCGCGGCCGGGGCCGTAACCGTGGTGTTTCCGGCTTATGTCTACAAACACAAGGGTTTGCACGAGGTTGCCGTGCTCGGTGAGATGCTGGCGATCGCGGCAGTTGTTATGTGCATGCTGTTTGTGATTAATCATATGGGGCGCCCGGATCGCCTGTGGCACATGTTGCCGTTTATCGGCATCTACAACTGGCCGGGGTCGATGCTGACCTGGGATGTGATCGTGCTATGCGGTTACCTGGTGTTGAATCTTCTTGGCGGGTTCTATTTTCTGTATAAAAAGTATGCGAATGAACCGCTCAACAAAGGGTTTTATCTGCCGGTCATCTACATCGCAATCGTCTGGGCACTGAGTATTCACACGGTTACTGCATTTCTGATCAATACCATGCCGGCCAGACCAATGTGGCACCACGGTATGATGCCAATTCGCTTTATTTCCACGGCCTTTGCCGCAGGTCCGGCTTTGATCATCGTCATTTTTACCATCGTGCGTAATAACACCAAGCTCTGGATCAAGGACGAGGCGATCGACATATTGTCGCAGATTGTTGTCTGGTGCCTCGGCATTGCACTGTTCCTGACGATGTCGGAAGTTGTAACCGAGTTGTATCACCCGACCGAGCATTCACTCGGGCTGCAGTACCTGATGTTTGGCCATAACGGCTTGAATGCACTGGTGCCCTGGTTCTGGTTTTCTATAATTGCGCTGATCGGGTCATTCATCCTGCTGCTAATCCCCGCAATTCGTAAAGACCATAAGAAGCTGCCGTATATTTGTGTCGTCGTATTTGCCGGCATCTGGGTCGAAAAGGGCATGGGCCTGTTGATTCCTGGTTCGATTCCGTCACCTATTGGAGAGTTCACGCAGTATTCGCCTACGCTGATCGAGATTTTCAATTGCCTTGGGAACTGGGCAATCGGCTTTATTGTATTGACGATCCTGTTGAAAGGTGCGATCGGTATACTGCTGGGCGAGGTGAAGTATGCAAGTGAATAAACCGACCTTCACGAACAAGATTATGAAGAATCCCGGACTCGTTGTAATATTTTTTGTGCTGGCGTTGTGCGCATCCTCCGTTGCCCTGGCTGAGGATAAGGTGTGCTTTGAAAGTCGCGAAGGTGCATCGAAGGTCACGCAAAAAGATATCGCTGAGGAACTGAAAAACGTCAAGTGCTCGGATAAGACCGGAGCCGTGTTGTGGTGGGGCGATCCTTTTGCCGGTACCCAGCCGATGGGCGAGATGCCGATCGAGGCCGATTACAGTCATGCTGAGGCGGTCGTCAAACCGAGAACCGGCCAGCTGAACCTGTATCCCATCTGCGGCATAGCTTGTCACAACGGTGCATTTCCACCGCCGGTCGAGGCTGATGCACCGCCGCGCAAACTGACCATGCATATGGACCTGGTGCCCGATGCTTTGGATCTGCAGCATGGTAATGGCGGTATCTGGTGTCTGGATTGCCATGATGCGAAAACGCGTAACAAGTTTGTTGACAACGCCGGCAACCTGATCGATTTCAATCAACCGCAAAAAATGTGTGGCAAATGCCATGGCCAGATCTATCGTGGTTGGCGCAACGGTCTTCACGGCAAGCGAATTGGTGAGTGGGCTACAACCGGTAAGAAACGCTGGTTTGTTTGTACCGAATGCCATGACCCGCACGATGTCCAGCAGGGTGAGCGTCACTCAGGTTTTGCGCAGTTGGCTCCGGAACCGGCACCGATCCTGCCGAAGGGGCTGGACAATGCCGACCATGAAAAACACGGTGGGCACTAGGAGTATTGGTCTGCGCATGAATAGCGCGTGTAAATAGTCTGCTTTGCGCCCGTAAGCGGACAGTAATTCTGGAAAATTGAAATTCCTGGTCTGCATGTCCGCAAACCCCTTGATAGCAGCCATTGTGCTGTAGGGTAGCAATCTGCCCCCTGCCGACCCAAAACGGACATCCAACTTCTGTATGAATATGCGAGGACAGGAGCCGAAAAAGGGTGAATCTCGCTTTTAATTCCTTTGTTTTCGGCTTCCCGGACAACAAAGGAACGCATAACTGGTTGACTGCATGAGGCTTTAGGCATAAAACCGGCAATATGAACCGAAAACAAAAGCCGAGAACAACAGCGTCCTCTGAATCAGGCTGTTAGGTTCGCGCTGCCATGTTTGCCGTAGATAATCCTTCTAATGACCTTCAGTGGCGAAATCTAATTCTTTTTGGAAGGAACTCTGTTAACTGTGCAAAAACATATTTACCGTTATTCATCGTGGATTATTTTCCACTAATAACGATTTCAAATCGACACGTAGCTAAAACACTCGTAAAATATAGATTATCAATGATTTCAAAGAACTAATTAAAATTTATAGTGGACAGTAGTGA
>PBZD01000085.1 GCA_002729875.1 Chromatiales bacterium
ATTGGTTATTGAACTTGGTGTCTACATGGGAGGTTCTTTGAGCCAAATAGCAGAGCATGTGGGCCCATCGAAAATAGTTCATGGCTTCGACTCATTCGAAGGATTGCCTGACGACTGGATAGACGGTGTTGACAAGGGTTCTTATAGTTCTGGTGGCGTTTTACCTGATGTACCCATCAATACCAAGCTCCATGTGGGATGGTTTGAAGATAAATTACCCGATTTTGTCGATGCGCATGCGGACAAGCTTGCCTTTGCCAATATTGATTGTGACACGTATTCATCAACCAAGATCTTTTTCGATAGTTTTGCGAGCAAAATTGAGGCCGGGACGATTCTTATGTTTGATGAGTATTTCTGTTATTCGAAATGGCGCAATCACGAATATAAAGCTTTTCAGGAGTTTGTTGCGGAACGAGATCTGAGTTATGAATACATAGCGCTATCGCCAATTACGAGGCAGGCTACGGTGCGAATTCTTTGATTGATTCTTTCTGCGTAAGACTCCTTAAAGAAGTGGCGAATGACCGCTTCTGAGCCGTTAGCGGACGGGCATGACGTGCCCGCATTAACTGGTCCAGTTTGAAAGTTAGTTTACGCAGCTTTTCGTTGGTTGTGTAATTCCTCGATTGGCGCCGCCACAACATGTAAACGATCATCCTCTAAATGATCCTCTATCACAGCCAGTACACGAGCTTGAGAAGGGCGCCATGGATAGCAAAAATTCAGGTCGTCAAAGGGCATATAAATAGATGGGAATTAATAGGGTCAGGCCTCATTTTTGCAGATCAAGTCAGCGAAAGCATGCTCAATACAATCCGGACTATGTGAGAGAGCCAGAGTAGCGGGTTTTTACTCTGACCCCATTAATCTTAATCAAAAACATCACCCCGCTGCCGTCCCTCCGATTCTCCACCGTCGCCGTCCCGCCATGAAACTCCGCCACCAGTCGAACGATGGTCAGCCCCAGGCCCATATGGACATGCTTATCTTTACTCTCTCGCACCGACACCATTGACTCGAATAACTGGTCTGCCATCTCGGGTGGTAACAGTGGCCCATCGTTCTCAACGGTAATCAAGGCTTCACTGCCCTGTTGCTCCACGCCGAAACGGATTTCGCCATCGGCGGGACAAAAATCGCGGGCGTTATCCATCAGCTTGTCCAGCATTTGTGCCAGCAGTTCGGCATTCCCGGTTACAACCAGGTCGCGGTCCGGCAGGTTGCAGGTGATGTTGTGTTGCGGATAAACCGTGCCATAACCGGCCACCACATCCTTAACCAAACTCACCAGGTTTACCGGCGTCTTCTCCGCACTGCTGATGCTGTGTTCAACACGACTCGCCTCGCTCATGGCATTAAGAATATGGCTCAGCCGTTCACTCCCATCCCGGGCCCGGCGCAGATACTGCTCGGCATCGGGAGGCAAGGTTTGATGCTCAAGGTTATCCAGCGAACTGCGTACCACGGCAAGCGGCGTACGTAACTCGTGCGACAGTTTCGAAGCCAGTGTTTGCAGGTAACCCGTGTAGGTCCGCACGTTACTCAGCAAGCGCGCAAAACTGCGGCCGAGCGTTCCGATTTCATCTGTAGCCGTTTGCGGCGGGAACGCATGCAGTTCGCGTCCGTCCGGTTCCATCACCACACTAACCTGCCGACTGAGGCGATGAATCCGCACCGACAGCCAACTGGCATAACCAATCAACCCACCCACAATCAGCAACACCAGCACCGATGAAATCCCGGCCAGGCGCACCAGTGCCGCGTTGGTCAGTGACAGAATCCCGGCACTGGTCTGCTCGGCCACGACCGCACCGACAATACGATCTTCATGCCGCAACGGCATCGCCGCACTGATGATCGCCAGGTTGTTCTTGGTATCGGTCGGGTACCAGATCGCTTTACTCTGCCCGGTAAGCGCTACATCCAGTTCTTCACGCAGCAGCTTGCCTTGCACAGTTCCCTGATAATCGACATCGGAAGACTGCCCGGGTGACGCCATGCGATACAGCGACTCGATCATCCAGGCCCCGGGCACCGGCTCGGCCGCAGCCGAAAAACTCAGGCTGCCACTCTCTGCCAGCAGCCAATGATGATCATCAATAACCGAAACCCGTAAATTATCCTGCGCAATCAACTCAAGCTGCGCGGCCAACGGAGCACGGGTGCTGATCAACCGACCCGGCCGGGTACCCGGCGCCATACTCCCCGCCCAATGCACCACCTCACCACTATCCACCGCAACAATCCCGAAACGCTGGTGCAGCCACGCACGCGGCAGGGTCAGCTCAACCGTATAACCACCCACTGCATCAAGCCACACGCCACTAATCTGATACTCGCTGACAAACTTACGACCCTTTTTCTTCAGCGCCGTAAATTTCCCCGGCGCCTCGGGACTGATCCAGAACCGCTGCAGGTTACCGTTCGCATCATCCAGCGTCAGTTGCAGGTAGTCACTGCCACTCACCCCACCCGCAACCGGATTACGAAAACTGATGCTGTCATCAACAACATGCGCATACAGATAGGCCTTGTCACCATCAGTCGCCTGCCATACCGATAACTGCATCGGCGTCCGGCCCGGCCCGGCCCGCGCATCCGCTTCGATAAAGCGGACCAGGTCATTGGCAAATTCGATATCGTCGTCTTCGTAGCCATCAACAACCGGGAGGCGCGGAATATCATGCAGGTATAAATCCGCACCGGCGGTTGCCAGGCGCTGCACAGGCAGCAATTCTTCCAGCAGATCCGGCCGGCCATTCACCATCGACACCATGGAACGAGTCACCGCCACCAGCGCATCCTGTTGCCCCTGGCGCAACGCGGTTTCCATTTCACTCACATAGGAACAACCGGCCCACGGCAACAACAAGACCAGCAGGCTGACCAATACCAGTTGACTGCGCAGCCTCACAAACGCAACTCAACCGGTCGTCGCACGCCAGCTGTAACCGATCGCATACTCGGTCTTGATCGGTTCGGCTTGCGGATCACAATCAATAAATTTTCGACGAATGCGTTTGATGTGTGAGTTGATGGTCTGATCGTCGACAACAATTTCCGCCGCATCCATCAACTGCTGACGACTCTTAACGTGACCCGGCCGTTGCGCCATGCATTTAACAATCCAGAACTCGGTCAACGTGAGTTCCACCGGCCCGCCATTCCAGCACACCGTCATCCGATCTACATCAAGCTCCAACGGACCCTGCTTGATGATGCTGGCCTGATGATCATCACTGGCATACGCATCAACTTTACGACACAACGCTGCCACCCGGGCATTCAGCTGCGGCATGGAAATAGCCTTACTCAAATAATCATCCGCACCCAGGCTCAACCCGACGATCTCATCAATCTCACCATCATGCGCCGTCAGAAACATGATCGGTAAAGTATTTGAAGCCGCGCGCAATCCGCGACACAGCTCATGACCACCCTTCACCTCATCACCAAGTTGAATATCGATAATCGCCAGGTCCGGCAAGCGGGTTGCAAAAGCTGCCTCGGCAGTTGGCCGGTCCGCATAAACATCAATTCGATAGCCCTCACGTTCCAACGCATCTTTGTAGTTATGCGCCAGCGCCGGCTCATCTTCGACAATCGCAATTCGTCTGACCATGAAAGCATTCTCCCTTGCATGAATGAACTTATCATCCCGACTGGCCCAACATCTACTCCGGGCGCCTCACCCGGCATAAAAAAAGGGGGAGCAAGCTCCCCCGAATCATGGCCCACTACCCTCTACCGCGCATCAGCGACACTCGATTCATCCCGCGGCGGCATCAGCTCGATTTTTACCCGGCGCTCCAGCGCATAGGCGTCGTAATCCCCATCGGCCGCTACAGACTGGCTGTCACCATAGGCCGTGGTCGTGATACGACTGCCGGGCAGCCCATTATTTTTTAACAGGTTGGCAATGCTGGCCACCCGCTGCCGGGTGAGCGCATTGTTAAAGGCATCATCACCACGCGGATCTGCATAACCGCTCAAGCGGATCTGTAGCGAAGGCTGGCGCACCAGGAAACGGGCGACGCGCGCAATACGTTCTTCACCGGCAACATCCAGCTTGCTGTGACCGGTGCGAAACATCACCTGGAACTCCAGGCTGTCGGCAGCCAGTTGCTGCAGTTGCGTGTTCTGCCGATCAACCGCAGCCAGTTGCATGCGCAGATCTGCCGTCAGCTCAGTTTCAGCCGCCAGGGTTTTCTCCATCGCCTGGGTCACCCCCTCCAGCTCATAACTTTGTCCCACGCGTTCGCCCAGCCATACCCCGGTGATCGCACCGGCGAACATACCGATCGGCCCGCCCAGTACGGCACCCGCGATGCTGTTGCCAAAAAAAAGCGCGACCTTCTTGCCTTCGTGTTCATCCGCGTCGGCAACTGCTGACGATGGTCCTGCCAGCACCGGTCCACCGGTGAAAGTAAGCGCGATAACTGTAGCGGTCATTAACCTGGTAATTCCTGATGTGTTCATGTTCGTGATCCTCGTGTTGTGAATGAAGTACGGGACCATGAAACCCAATCAGCAAGGCAAACTTGCGACCACAGCAGGGCAATGTGAGGATCAATCAGGGCGAAAACAGGATGGGGGCGCGCAACTTGCCCTGATTCGCCCTGATTCGCCCCTGCATTGCCCCGAAGGCTGCAACGCCCTGCCCTTTCAAATTTGTTTAATGACTGCCATAGCACAGCAACCCAAACAGGCGGCCTGACATGAACCACACAAATTCTTCACTCTCTGATCGCACCCTGGCAGCACTATGGGCAACGGCCCTGCAACTCGTCATATTGAGTTTGCTGGCACTGGCCATGCCCGCCGCCCAGGCACTCACGCTTGACGAAGTCGGCACCGGCGAACTGCTGTTCAAAGGCACCGGGCAACACAACTGGAACCCGGCCCCGCAACTCGGCACCACGGTCGACATCCAGGTCAGCGGCCTGGTCGCCCGGGTCACCGTAGAACAACGCTTCCGCAATCCGGGCAGTGACTGGACGGAAGCCCGCTATGTATTTCCGTTACCGGAAACAGCCGCCGTCAACGACATGCGAATCCGCATCGGCGAACGGGTCATCGTCGGAGAGATACACGAGAAACAGGCCGCCAGGAAAATTTACCAGCAGGCCAAAAAAGACGGCAAGCGCACCGCCCTCGTTGAACAACGCCGGTCCAATATGTTCGCCACCAAGGTGGCCAACATCGGTCCGAACCAGGAACTCAGCGTCACGCTGACTTATCTGCA
Source organism: Chromatiales bacterium (assembly GCA_002729875.1). Classification (GTDB taxonomy): domain Bacteria; phylum Pseudomonadota; class Gammaproteobacteria; order Steroidobacterales; genus SMWD01. The sequence continues at coordinate 5,249 of PBZD01000085.1, forward strand.
AAAAGTTTCCTTCGACCAGGGTCGTTTCAGCCTGCACTTCCCGATGACCATCACGCCACGTTACATCCCGGGACAACCACTGAACCCGGAACACGGCGGATCATTTTCAGCAGGCGTGGCCCGCACCGAAATCCTGCACACCGACCAGACCAGTGGCTGGGCAACACCCACACTCCAGGTACCCGACGCCCACGAGATCACGCCTTACCAAAACTCCCGCAGCGCAACGCCGACCCACCCGGTAAACGAAGCCCGCATCATCGCCACCCTCAACCCGGGCCTGCCACTGGCCAGCATCGACAGCCCCTGGCACAACATCCAGGTGGATCGGCAAGGCAGCGAATACCATATCGAACTGGCCAATGGCCCGATCTCGATGGACCGCGACTTTGTACTCAGCTGGCAGCCGGTCGCCAGCACGACACCACAGGCGGCCGTGTTCACCGAAGAGGTCGCCGGTGAAACCTACGCACTGGTCATGGTGGTCCCACCGGCCCAACCCACCGCCGCTGCCCGCCTGTCCCGCGAGGCCATCTTCATCATCGACACCTCCGGTTCGATGGGCGGCGAACCGATTCGCCAGGCCAGGGCCGCCCTGCTGACGGCGCTCGACAGCCTGCAGCCGACCGATCGTTTCAACATCATCGAGTTCAACGATCACTACACGAAACTATTTCCAAGCGCACAACTGGCGTCGGGCTCTTATATATATGATGCACGCAGTTTCGTCTCGGCACTGAAATCCGGTGGCGGCACCGAAATGGAAAGCGCACTGCGCGCCGCACTCGAAAACCAACCGGAACAAGCACGCGGCCACCTGCGCCAGGTGGTGTTCATCACCGACGGTGCCGTGGGTAATGAAGATGCCTTGTTCAAGTTAATCGATACCCAACTGGCCAACAGCCGCCTGTTCACGGTTGGCATCGGTGCCGCCCCCAACAGTTACTTCATGCGCAAGGCGGCACAGTTCGGGCGGGGCACGTTTACTTACATCGGCAGCCAGAACCAGGTGGTAGAAAAAATGGGTGACTTGTTTGCACAATTACAGACCCCCGTCCTGCGCGACCTCAACATCAACTGGCCCGGCAAGGCCACGAGTTACCCGGAAATCATCCCCGACCTGTACAGCGGACAACCGTTGGTCACGACCGCACGATTCCGCCAGGCAAAAGGCCAGTTAACGGTGCGCGGCACCGGCAGCCAGACTGACTGGCAACAACAGGTAGCACTGGATACCGGCGCCACGCACACCGGTATTGCAACACTCTGGGCACGCGAACGGATCAGCGCGCTGAACGACCGGATCATCGCGACGAGTGAAACGGCTGCGTTACGCAAAGCGATTATTGATGTAGCCCTGTTGCACAAACTGGTCAGCCGCTACACAAGTTTCGTCGCAGTCGAACAACAACCCGTGCGCCCGGTCACCAGCAAACTCAACACAAAAAATACTCCCAATGCCCGACCACACGGCCAGAACCCACAACCGTTTGCGTATCCACAAACAGCCACACCAGCGGAGGAAAAAATGTGGCTCGGCATCCTGTGCACCGTGTTCGCTCTGCAGCTCGGTTACCTGCGCCGACGGGATCTGCTGAAGCAGACGCCGACCCATGCTTAGGCTGATCATGGCCGCGCTTATCGCGGTTGCACTCTGGCAGTTCGGCAGCGCCGGCGTGATTCATGCCAAGGCGTGGCTGGCGCCGGTGCTGATCGAACGGGCCTGGCAAAAATCCCGCGAAGAAAATGACCGGGTGCGACCCTGGCCCTGGGCCGACACCTGGCCGGTGGCCAAACTCACCGTGCCATCGCTGGGCATCGAGCAATACGTGCTGGCCGGAGCGAATGGTGCATCGCTCCCCTTCGGGCCGGGACATGTTTTCGGCAGTGCCCAACCAGGTGACCCGGGCACAATTGCTATCGCCGGGCATCGCGATACGCACTTTCGCTTTCTTGAGTTATTGGGTACGGGTGATGAAGTTCATTTAAGCAGCGCGGACCAGGGGGAGCAGGTGTTTATCATCAGCCACCGCACGATTGTCGATGCCCGCACGCAGGGTATTGAACCGGCCACCACGGGATCTGAATTAATCCTGGTGACCTGCGAGCCGACCAACGCTTTCAGCTCCCGCGGCCCGTACCGACTGGTTGTCACTGCAGCCGCGGCATATACCGATGAACCGAACCAGCAACCGGCCTTCTGATCACCTGGCTCCTACAACAGATCATCAAGGCATTTGTTATCAACCAGGCCTGGCAGCGGCCGGCTGTAAGCCGATCCGGTCCGGTGCAGCTTGCTACGCGTACTGATTGCTCTGGTTACGGGGCAAATGCGCCTCCAGGCATGCACACGTGATAAATAAGAGCAGTGTAATCCAGATGAATACGGTTGTCCGCGCCAGCCAGAAAAACGGTACGCGGATTGCCAGGATCTCGTAAACCTGAGTGTCGCATACGAGCCAAAAGCCTACAATAACGTTGCGTGCACATACATATGAAGAGCTATTCGAGCGTCTTCAATATTTCTGCTACTGGCTGCAATAGGCTGTCTGCTACGACTTGATGACCGTAGTCGTTGTGGTGGAAGTCATTTTTCCAATGCATGTCCCTCGTCGGGTTCTCACGCACGAAAGTGTCTACATCGCTTGTCAGCCTATTATCTATTTGCGGCAAGTCCTGTTTCTTAACAACGAACAGAAACTTACTATTATTCTGCGCTGCCATATCAGCCATAGCTCGGATGATTCGACCGGTATGTTTCTGTCGAAAAGTCAGTGATTCTGTTGCACGCCTTAGCGATTCTCCAGATGGCCTCGTTAGGCTATTAAGCCAGAGAGCAAGTCCACTTTTTTGTATCGACAGCGATACAAACGAGAAAAGGACCGAATGCTCCAGCAACGTGGTCCTCAGTCTACAGAAAAATCTGTTCCAATTGGAATCCACTCTGATTACTGCATATTGCTCGTTGAGGACGTAGGCAGAGCACAATTCGTATTGCGGTACGGGCGTGTGAATAACTTCATATTCTCCGCCCTCTTCGAAGCGAACAGCCGATTTGCCGAACGGCCGTTTCATACGGTGAAGCGTCGTATTGTCTTCCGGGTCATTGTTTGTGTGAAACATCACCACCAGGTGTGGCTTCAACTTATGACCTTTAGACGCGTAGTAGAGAAAACTTTGATCAGTGCCGTATCCTCGTACCCCTGCATTTATCACTTGCACGGGCCGTTCCAGTTTGCTTGGCAGCAGATTTTCGAGAAGCTTGGCAAACGTATTCTCGTACGCAACCTCAAATGCTGCCACTTGCGAGTCACCAAGAAATAGCACCCTGTAACCATCGTTTGAGAGTTGTTGAATCTCATCTCCTCTTAGCCCCAAAGAATTTATTGAGATTTCATTACTGAATTCTATTGGGAAAGGTTTCGGTCCGATATATCTTGCTTGGGAATTTTTCTTGTTTCGCCAGCCCAACAATTTATCATATTCCCAAAATGTCGATTGCATTGAATAGATATCTTCAATCTTGGCATAATCCAGCCCTCGAAGAAGGAACTCCAGGAAAAGAGTAACGATTAGCACTGATGTGATGAATAGCGCGAGATTGATTAGTGAATTCTTGTTCAACAAGCGCATACGTCTACCCATAGCTGGATTCTATTTACTTATCGACGACGCACATTACGTGCTGCGCCGTGCCAAAAAATAGTCAATGTTAATCGAACGAAATGAATCGAACTTTGCTTACCCATCAGATTCTTCTGCCAAAGAATCAGCCCTTAGAGCACCTTTGCAGCCACAAGCGAGCTCCCGTTTTGGGTCGGTGGCATACAGCCAAATAGCAGCGCTATTAGTCGCTCCTTCGGATCGTAAATAGATGTTAGGCTGAGTGACAGAACTACGCCCCGTAACGCCTGCAACAGGGGCGCAGCGTCAGCTGCGCCCAGCGACCAAAGGGAGCGGCTTGATTGCACTGGTTAGGTATGTGCCAGCTCATTTCTGCTCTGAAGGATGAGAAACCCCGGTGTATTTATAAATGAGATTACTGAAGGGTTTGTTCAATGGGCGAAATGCATAAGCGCCTACAGTAGGCGCTAACGCGTAAAACAACCTTTCTTCATTGTCCACAGCAACAAACAGCACTAATATAACCGCAATGGTAATGGCTACAAGGGTGTAAATAATCCACGCCTTTTTGACGTAGGAAGCATACAACTCGTCTTTGCATTCTGACATAGACTTTAATTCCTAATAGCCCTTATTGAATTTCACCATTTACTTTAAACACCAAAATACCTAACGCCCACAACAGCGACTGGCGAAGCCGGTCCGTTGCTTTAACTGGTTAGGCGGCTGATTCAACCGCGATATCCCAACTAGGAAATACCAAAACTGCAGGATGGCAACTTAACGCTCGCGCTAAAATTTTTGAACGCTCCACACCCAACCGAACACGATCATTCTCAATAGCCGATATAGTCGACTGGGGGATACCCGTTAGCTCTGCTAACTTGTTCTGGCTGAACTCCTGCAATTCACGAAGAATCTTGACAGATTCTCCAGACGTTACTTCAATGGTTTTCTTAGCCCGTCGAAATTCACTCATCAGGACTTCCTCCGATAATCATGTGCCGTTAAGTCAATTACCTTAACAACAACATTTTGTTCCTCAATTCTATAAATGACACGATATTGGCCTCCCAGGCGAGAAGAGCGATGACCCTTCCATTCACCTCTAAGCGGTTCGTCTCTAAATCCCTTAATGAGCCGAAGACCCTGTGGGCCTGATATCACAACGATGTCTTTCCACTTCTCATATCGCTTCAAGATGTCGCCAGGGACCTTAGGTAGGCGCCTTACGACACGACGGTGCTCAAGTACCTGCCACATACTAAAAACAGTATATATACTATAATTGGTATGTCAAGCACCAAAACTACAGACTTGGCCGCCTAACGCCCGCAACAGGCGCAGCGGGAAAGCAATAGAGAAATGCTCCGCAGATTCTCGGTCTCTTGCTTGCGCTGGTTATAGGGCTCGATATACGCTCTTGCGATCAGCAATTTTGACAACATAAACAACAAGCTGCTTATCCTCAATTGCATAAACAATACGATAAGATCCCTGACGAATTCGATAACGTTCAGATCCAGAAAGTTTCTTGCATCCGTCGAGCCTCGGGTTCTCCGCTAATGCTTCAATGCGAGAGACGATTCTTCGACGGTCGGCTTTTCGAGAAATAGCCTCAAGTTCTTTGGCGGCTGATTTTTTTATCCGTAGCTTATATTTTGCCACGTCGCTTCAAGTCTTTTACAACATCCTCGAACATCAGCTCAGACTCTTTTGCGCGATCTTCAAATGCGGCCAAATCTTCTGCATCTTCAGCCAGGGCCTCTCGTACTGCCTCATTCACAAGTTCTGAAACGCTACTATCAGTTTCTGCGGCTTTAAGACGCAAAGCTCTATGGAGATAGGGCTCAAAATAAACTGTCGCTCGTTTTTGGGTAGATTCAGCCATAACCGTAATTTAACGTTTTAGCGGCATAACGTCAAGTCGCCACAGGTGCTAGAGCCCTATAACACCTGCATAAGCGGCGCGGCGCTAGCCGCGTCGGGCCGCCGCAGGCGGCGTAGTTAATGCACTGGTTATGGGGCAACATTCGATAATGGTCG
>PBZD01000086.1 GCA_002729875.1 Chromatiales bacterium
AAGGTGCAATCAATGAGTGCCAACAATCTAATAATGAATGCAGAGAGATGCTTGGCACATTAGTAGCTCTGAGTACGCTCAAGCCTTCTTCGACTGCCCCAGATTCAAGCAAGGAAATCCCAAGTGAACCCCGGGCCAGATCGAAATCTGGCTCTGTCGCGAGCGCCTTTCTAAACTCGCTGATTGCGCCTGAATAATCTCCAAAATCATAACGACAAAGCCCTATATGCCATTGCGCCATTGCCATTTCAGGCGCCAACTCAACGGCCGCCTGAGCGGCTTCTTCGGAAAAGTCGATCTGACCAACACTGGCCAGCGCGTTCGCTCTCGTATAAAGGAGCGGGGCGGAGTTGCAAACTGTCTCCGACTGATCTTCGAGCAATGATAAAGCAGCAGCGGCTTTTCCGGCCCTTGTCATTGCGAAAGCGAGCGGATTCAGGGCAGCAACTTCGTGTGGCTTAAGCTCAATAGCTCTGTTCAGTACCGCTAAAGCTTCCAAATATTCGTCACGGTTTGAAAGTAGTTCACCAAGATTGCAAAGCCCCACAAAATTATTGGAATCAACCTTCAATACCGCTCGAAAAGTTTTCTCAGCATCACCGGCCAAGCCCAATCTACGCTGAGCAACTCCTAAGGCGAGGTAACAGTCTTTGTTTGTCTGCTGAGCCGCAACCGCCGCTTCGAGATACGGAAGAGCTTCGGACAGATTTCCCTTTCTCGCAAGAGTGACTCCCAGAAAATAAGATGCCTTGGCATGCCCCGGTGCATTAGCTAATGACAGTCTGAAATTCTTTGCCGCCCCGTCCAAGTCACCATCACGAAGACATTGCAGACCAACTTGAATAATTCTGTCCACTTCAGATACCCGTGGGAAGGAGTCATTCGAATAAGAAATTTGTCTCTACCCCCTATGAATCTGAATTTTCAGCACCAGCTTGCTTAAAAAACGAGCCTATGGATGCCTTGCTTTTCATCGATTATATTGCATCTGATTTGAACGCGTAGATTCAGAATAGCAAATATGCGGCATTAACAACCGATCCGTCATTCAATGAGTTACCGCTTTTTCTTTTCGATATAACGTAACGCCTCCTGACTACAAGCGGAAGTTAACGCTCACTAGCTAAGTGACTACTTCGAATCAGTAATAACCCTTGATAATGCACTGCATCGAGCGTCCGCTTCACGCCCTGAGTCACTCAGTCAAGCTATTTCAGCCATTGGAGGTGGATTTAAAAGAGGCGATCCCCGTTGTTTCAGGGCTTTCAGGTAGGTTGCCTCATCGTATGGGGTCGTTAGGCGTCGAATTGCCGCAATACAGTGAAATGGCCGCTTTCGGGGGGTGACCTCAACCGGTGAATGCAACACCTAGACTCTCTAATTACAGAGAGGAGGATGTTGCCCATGAAGTACCGACTAATATAGCTAAATCACCCGCGGGTACAGTTTGGGTCAATTTGTAGCCGCTTTTTTTTAAGTAAACGCCATTTTTTCTGCAGGCTTGTAGCCAGCCCGAAATCGACCCCTACAATAAGTAACCGTTAAGTAGCCCTTTATCGGAGGTATTAACGGTTATGAACAATGCCAAATATCCGGCGGCCATCGTGGTCATCCAGCAGGAACTCGTTGATGAAGCAACCGCAGCGGCCATGCTGGACGAGTCGCCCGAAACACGAAAAAAGAAACGCCGGGAAGATCAGAAGCGCCTCGAACGCGGAGAACAGATCAAGGGTTCAGCATGGATTCATGACGGTCCTCGGCGAATCAAGTACCGCCCGAGTTAGTGTAGATGAGCCCATTAGCCCAAGCGATAGCGTCTGGCCAACTGTTAACAATATCACCATTCGTAAATGCGTAGTTCGCATCCTGCAACCAGGTTATGTTTTGATCACTGTCATAAATTAAACCGTCACCACGGTCAATCAGTGCCGACTGTGCTGACATTGAACAAGCACCCAGAACGAGCGCCAGAAAAAAGCGTTTCATGACCCCCTCCTCCGAATCCACCCGAGCAAACCAAGTGCCGAGCCAAACAACCAGACTGCACCCGGTACCGGAACGCTCGGCACCTCTTTCGGGCTGGGCCCTAAGCAGTATTGTCGCGCTGCAAGCAGCGCTCGCCGCAATCATCACGATTCCGGTGACAGCTGTTGTGGGAAGATTTATCGAGTCTTGAATTGATCCGGGTTCAGGTCGTGGTGAGCATAGCCATGTCTGCCTGGCTATTCCGGGACTTAAGTCTGTATTTTTTCCAAAAAAAAGCCCCGGCTATCCGGGGCTTTTTTGAATCTTTGCCGCCAGGGTCAGAAATTATAAACGGCATTCAATGAAAGCAGCCACGGCTCATCCATTTCCTTGATACTGAAATATTCGAGTTCGGCCCGCACACTGAGGCCGCTTTCAGAATTAAAGTTAACCCCAAAAGCGCCCATGCCATCCCAGCCTGAATTTAAATCTTGATTCACAACAGGTAAGACCAGTAGCGGCACGGCAGGGGGTTTTGCCGGCACTAAACCGCCCACTATTCTTTCTGAGGCATCGCCATCAACGTTAGAATAAATACCACCTGCTTTGATGAACAATTCAACAGTTTCATTGATTGGCCAGAATCCAATTACAGTAGCTGTAAGCCCGGTGGTGGGCAGTTTAACGGTCCAGGCACTTGAGCTAATGACACTGGTGCCGCTACCGCGTGACTCGGTACATTCGTCATTTGTGTCGGTGAAGCAATAGGTTTCTTCAATATCGAAGCCTTTGAAATAACCAAGTTCGATACCGGCGTTGCGAAAAATGCGGTAGCCGATAAAAGCTTTGGCCGTAATTGAAGTTTTCTTGAAATCGTCACTCTCAATATCGACGCTTTCTGATGGGTCAGTCGGTATTGGTGCAAGCCCGTTACCGGAAAGTGTGGTCTCGTATCGCAGAAAACCGGATCCGACGCCCAGGTAGAGACCGTCAAATAAGCTGCTGTCGTTTTCGGCGGCCAGCGAACCGGCAACCAGCAGGCAAAGAATGGAAAATATAATTCTCTTCATAGTCTAGCGATCTGCTCCAGTGCCTTTGAACGGCAAATGGGCCTTGTCTCGCTCCTCTGTGTAACTTTTAGTTTGTAATCTTGGTCGGCCTAAAAAATACTATCGCGACCGTCGAGTAACAGGCTGCCGAAATGCCACCTGAGCCCAAGCTCGAAACCTGTTTCGCTGTCAAAAATAATGCCGTTTACAAGCACAGATATGCCGTCCCAAACCTGGTAGTTCAGTCCGATTGTCACATTGCGGTTGGTAACATCATTCGGGTCAGATCCCAGATCATAGTATTCGTAACCAACATGTACGTCGGCACGATCTGAGATCCGGCCTCTGATCGCCGCTTCGGCAGACCAGCCATCTTCGCTGATGGAGTCAGGTGAAGCGATATTCAGGGTAGACAGTTCCGTATCCACCCAATTGCCACGAATGACCAGATCGACATCTTCGCTTAATCCGATCAGGTCGAGGCCGAGATTGATACCGACACCGACCTTAAAGCCCTCTATATCGCTATCCGATGTGCCGCCGCCGAGATCGGTTTTGCAGTTGTTGCATTTGCCGTTAGCGTAGCCGAATGCCTGTCCCTTGAGGTGCAGCCAGGGCAGAATGCCAACGGAAATATCAAAGTTTTCACCTGCAATGTCGCCATTGTTGAAGCGATCATCGACTTTCGGGTTTAGGCCGTATTTCACGTCAGTCCATTCGTAGCTGATACTGGCATAGGTGTATTCAGGCCCATTAGCCTGAACGGCAGAACTGACAAGAATGGAAAGCATCAATGCTACGACTGACCAGCCTTTGGTTGACGCGAATAAGCGCAAATTCATATTTATCCCCTTGGATGGCTTTCCTGACACAAAATTATATGTTGTCCAATCAGGACTATAGCGAATCATTTGCAGGCTTGCCACAGGGTGACCGTGTCCCGTTCTAATCCTGCAGGAAGGCAGTTTCCCGACTTTCACTTGGTTAAAGACTAGCCTATTATCGCCCAACAGAGAAATTTACATCGTGCAATGGCTATAGTGTCTCATCAATAATGAGTTTATTCAGCACAATATTGACTGCTGCGGGCTGCTGATTTGCAACGGTAAGATATTGATTGTTCAAGGGGATATACATGTTTAAGGCGAGATGTTTGGTCGGTGCAAGCAGTGCAGCATTGATCGTTTCCGGCATACTGGCGGCTGTTCCGCTGGCAGGTTGGGCACAGATTGATGAGATCGTCGTTAGTACCCGCCGCAAGAGCGAAAGTGTGCAGGACGTGCCGATAGCCATCGATGCCATATCTTCCGAGCAACTTCAGCGCCAGGGCATCTCGGATATTTCTGACATTACCCAGTTGTCTACGAGTGTCCAGTTTGATCAGGCATACGGGCCTGCTGATGTGCGCATCGCAGTACGTGGTTTATCCAATACCCGCGGCAGGTCGAATGTTGCATTTCTCGTCGATAATGTGGATACCACGACTGAAAACTTCATCTCGGCAGGATCGGGTTTATTGACCAACCAGCGGTTGTTGGTTGATGTTGAGCGCGTTGAAATCGTCAAGGGGCCGCAAAGCGCTCTTTTCGGTCGTGCAGCATTTGCCGGTGCAATCTCTTATACCACCAAGAACCCGGGTGATGAGTTTACCGGGAACGTCCGGGTGACTGCCGGAGATTTCGGGTTGATGGAGTTCAGCGGTGCCCTCGGGGGGCCGGTTAAGGGTCTGGAGGATGTGCTCGGAATTCGGGTGAGCGGGGCTTACTGGACTGAAGACGGATATCACAAGAATTCCATCTCCGGTATCGATCTTGGTGGCCAGCAGGGTTGGGGGACTGCTGTAACGGCATTGTTTACGCCGACCGATGCAGCGCAAATCAAATGGCGCACTGAATACAGTGACAGCAAGTATGATCAGCGTGCGAATGTTCGCATGGGTGCCGGCACGCAGGGTCATAATCTTAAATTCTATCCGTACCCGATCGCGCCAGAACTGATTCAGGGGACCAGCAACACTACGACGCGACTTGCCGATTTTGGCCAATATTGTCCCGATGAATTAAAAGACCCGTCGCAGGGTCCGGGAATTTGCCAGTCTGCCAGTTATGGGAATGCGAGCGGAATCTTACCCACATTGAGCGAGGATCCGGTCACGGGTAAGGATTATCGTGGCAGTGATACGCAGCTGTTTCGTACCACATTAAATATGTCGTTCGATTTTGACTTTGGTACTTTTTCATCGATTACCGGTTTTACCGACTACGATGCTTTTGATGAACTTGACCAGGATTACCAGGCAGCCGGACGGCCCGATACCCTCAGAGGTCATCAGCAGGGTCGCACCAATCTTGAAACCAAACAGTTCAGCCAGGAATTCCGCTTTGCTTCAAGCTTCGACGGGCCGCTGCAAACTACATTTGGCGCGTTGTACTGGAAGGAGGATCGTGCGCAGCAGGATCTCAATTTTATTGTCTCGTGTATGGAGTATGGCAAAATTCCAAGTGATCCGGCCCAGGTTTGGCCCGATCCCGATGTATTTGTTTCCGGTATCTGTGATGGCACGAACAACACAATTTCGACCTGGCAGGAACAGGTGTTACAGCAATTTCCTTGTTTATATGATGCTACCGGTATGCCTATACCGGACCCGGAAACCGGGACTTGTCGCCAGGGTCCGCGCACAGGTTCACCGTGGAGCGCTGTTACCGAACACAAGTCGTTATATTTCATGTTGGCATGGGACCTGACGGATACATGGGTAATCGAATTTGAAGACCGCTTTGTCTGGGAAAATTTTGATCTGCTGCGGGAGAATTACAGTTCCTGCGCAAACCTTTTCTTCCCGTTTGGTACAACGGCTTTTGTGCCGGGCTTCAAGGAGGGGCCGGTTACGGATGCATCGCAGGATATTGCTTGTACTAATGAACTGGTTATGAATCCGGATCTGCCCTCGCCACCTGCTGATGCCAACGGTAACGACTGGTTCCTGCTGCAGGGCGCTGAAAAGTCGAGTTACAACACACCCAAACTCACATTACGCTGGCAGGCCGCAGATGATGTGCAGACCTACTTCTCGTGGGGTATCGGCCAGAAGCCGGGCGGCATTAATACCCTCGCAGCCGGCGGTACGGCGACAACCATCGACGATGAGCGCTTCGACTCGGAAAAGGTGACAGCCTGGGAAGTCGGCATGAAGTCGGAATGGGAAATGGCCGGTTTCCTGCGCTTCAATGTGGCGGGTTTTCTTAATGATTACACTGATAAGCAGATCGGAACCCAGATCGTTAGGCAGATGGGTGATGATGTAGCCTTGCAACCGCGTATTGTCAATGCTGCTGCCGCCCAGGTCTGGGGTGTTGAGCTTGAGGCCATCTGGCAGCCTTCTTTTGTTGATGGATTGGTTTTGAGTGCCAATTACACATGGCTAAAGGCCGAGATAACCGAGTTTCTTGATAACACGCGTTCATTGATCCGTGCGGCAATCAACGGAGAATGTGAGTTGATCTACAAAAATGGCGATGATGAAATTGTTCCATACAACCCGAGTGAGTCTCAGGGAACATTCTGCCAGTTAAACCTGAAGGGGCACAGGCTTGAGCGTACCCCGGAACACGCGTTTGTCGGCAATATTCAATTCACTCAACAACTATTGGATACCGGGGTCGATTATTTTGCTGAACTGACCGGCACTTACCAGGGTGATCGATATATGCTTATCGACAATGCCGTTAAGTTCGATTCCTACTGGTTGGTCGATACGCGTCTTGGTCTGACGGAGGATAACTGGGAATTCCTGATCTATGTCAACAACCTGTTTGATGACGATACATTTCAGACTGGCGGTAGTGGACCTGATTTTGGTACACAAGTGACACGGCTTGGTTTTACCGCAGGTCTCGGAACATCGCATTACTTCGCTGTGCTGCCCGATCCAAGAACCTTCGGTGCAATGTTGACCATCAATTTTTAATCACCGAAAGTCAATGCTTGATGCAGGGTCCCCGATCTCCCGGATCGGGGGCCTTTTATTTGTGCTGTCAAGTGCGCTGCGCCATCACCGTGGTGTGATCTCTGAGTTGATAAGTTAAGATTAGAACCGCTTTATCAGGCGATAGTTTCCGAATATTCGGTAAAGTATGCCAAATTACAAGGGGGGTCGGATGCGACGAGTATTCTTATGGGTCACAGCGTGCAGCGCTATTTTATTGTTCGGCCAGATTTATGCCGGGTCGTTGGGCGGTGAACTTTCTGCTGACGAGAATTTCGGCCATACCCTGACGTTATTCCTGCACCAGTTGTTGCTGGTTTACTGGCTGGGTCCCGATATTGCGGTATATATCTGGAGTCGGCGGGTCGTCAATACCGGGCTTAGTGTAGAGCAACGCATCGTTGCCGGGAATATGATGACGATGATTGATATCGTGCCGCGTGTTTGCCTGAGCCTGTTCCTGACGGTAGCGGGAATCCTGAGTGAAACCTATGGGCTGGCACACCCCTGGTGGCAGATGATCGCTATTGTCCTGCTCGGTCCCGTCTGGCTGACCATCGTCCTGATGTCTTACCTGAAGCGCGGCAGCGACTTCGGTGACCTGGTCATGCGCTTTGATTGCTGGTTGCGCGGGTTACTCGTTATCGGTATGCCGATCTCGGTGATCTGGTCTGTGTCTGCCGGCCGACTGGCTGATTCGCCATGGATTGCCGGCAAACTCATTATTCTTGCCATTGTGATCCTGCTGGGCTTGTTGCTTCGGCTCAGGCTGCGCGCCATGTTTGATGGTCTGAACAGGATGGAGAAAGAGGGTCAGACGGAAGCTGTCGATACGGTCATGGCGACCAGTCTTGCGCGCGCGCAATTGTTTAGTTTTGCCATTTGGGCATTATTACTGTGGGCTTCGCTGCTGGGTGTCGTCAAGCCGGGGGAACCGGCGTCCGGTGAGCCTGTAGCAAGGCTTGAGTGGCTCGATCCGGTCAGATCACTTTCGTCGTTGCAATAAAGGCAACCAGCGCAATTATTGTGTAAGTTGCCCAGATAATCCATGTCGAGCGGTCCATAACACCGCTGATAATGCCCTCGATTTCCGGCGTCGAGCCTTCAACGGCCAGCCGGCCAAAGGCGGCACCGAGTGGATCAAATACGATAATCATGACGATAACCATCAGGTTGATAAGCCCATAGAGACCGATTTTCCAACTCAGCCAACTGGCATCGGCCGGGATTGGCCCATAGCCGGCCAGCGACAGGGCCGCTATGGCGACAAGTCCGATGCCAACGCCTCCGGTGAGGATGTTGGTCAACTTGGCAAACTGGTGGCCGATGGGTTTGTCGTAATGCCATGCACCGTACATGCTGATTGCCCACCAGGCGATACTGAACAGCCAGGTTAGCGTAAGCTCGAAGAACCCAAAATCAATCAGTTCCATGCCGACCATCAGCATGACGCCGAGTGGGAGCGCGGCTTTCCACATTGTGCGGGGTAACAATTCTATGCGCAGTGCAATGTGCAGCAACGTGACGCGGGTATCGAAGGAGAGTTTGGGGTCGGTGGATTTTTTTGCCGACAGAAAAACACCCAGATCGGTGCCGATCCAGAACACGAACATCATGATATGCAGAAATTTCCAGATGTCGTAGCCAGCCATGAGAACTCCTTGTGGGATAGCGGATATTCACTATCCCGATATCTCGATTCTACCTGTATAATTTGATTGCGAACATTGCACTGCGGATTTTCCCATCATCTGGTTGAACCTGCAGGCGATCTTGCAAAATCTACTTGATCGGATGATATTACACATATTACTGATTATTGGTTTGGTTCACAGTAAGAAATAAGGAGTTTTCGGTGCGACCGCATGTTGAATTAATACAGGAAGCCGATCTTTGCTGGCACGAAGCGGAATTACCACGAGGTGAAGGTAAGGTTAGGCAGAGAAATCTGTCCTACGATGAGGAGGACGGTTCGGCATCAATGCGCGTGTTGTTCGATAGCGCCTGGGAGCGAGAGGCCGGCTATCACCATGCTGATATCGAGTGGTATGTGGTGCAGGGAATGATACGAATTGGTGAACGTCTGCTGGGCAAGGGTAGTTATTATCGAGCCCCGGCAGGTCTGATGATCCCGAAAGTATCCGTGCAGGAGGGCACCGAGATTCTGATGTTCAGAGAGTATGGCGACTGGGGCTTTTCTTTGGCGAAAAAGAATCGGGCAGATTTCATACCCCGTGGTGGCAACACTGCGTCAAATGAACCGGGTGAATTTACCGTCGTCGATACATCGCGGATGGAATGGATGCCGAATGTCTATGAAGGTGATACGCAGCGCTTTTTGAAGCTTAAACTGCTGTATCACGACCCTGCGCCGGAGGGCGACAACAACAAGGGCTTTGTCACCATGCTTGCCTGGGCTCCGCCCGGATGGTCGGATAACCGTATGGTGCATCACCCGGTCTTTGAAGAAGCTTACAGTCTTGAGGGCAATCTCGTTTATAACTTTGGCACACTCGATGCCGGTACCTATTTTTTCCGGCCGGCGAAGGTCAAGCACGGGCACTTCGTGGCCGGTGAGGAACGCGGCTGGGCCGGGTTCTTCCGCCTTGACGGGTCACTGATCAACTGGATCACAGTTAATGAGCGGATCATCGTCGAGGGCGATGCGCTGAACTACGATCCGGAGACTCAGGCGGCTGTAATTGCCGGTATCCCGGTCCGTTCGCGGAGTGCCGGTCCCTGGGATTTTGATGGTCAATAATTTGTGCGTACTGACGAGCATCGAGGATTTATGAATGGCTGGTGTTATCGATATTGTTTGTAATCTGTTCACACCCGAAGAGGTTCGCAACGGACAAACCGGCCTGGACGAAACTTTCAAAGCGCAGGTGCGCATGCCCGAGGAAATTCGTGGTGGTGTCACGATTGAAGATTATCTTGGCCGTATGGATCGGGCGGGGATAGAGCGATCTTTATTGGTGGCGGTGCGGGCTGGTGATATCAACGTCAAAGGTGGTTTTGAAATTCCTTATGCTCGCGTCCACGAGGTGTGCCGTCAGCATCCCGAGCGTTTCTCCGGTCTGGCCGGCATTGATCCATTTCGTGGCATGCAGGGTATTTATGATCTTGAGCAAGCTGTATCCGAATACGGTTTTGTCGGCGCACATCTGTATCCGCACTGGTGTGGTCTCGCGCCTGATCACGCCAAGTATTATCCGTTTTACTCAAAGTGCTGTGAACTTGATATCCCGATCATGATGCAGGTCGGTCACAATCTTGTGTATTCGCGCGAGCGTCGCCTGCCGAGTGTCGGGCGGCCGATTTGCCTCGATCAGGTAGCCATCGATTTTCCGGAACTCAGGCTCATCGGTATCCATATCGGCATACCGTGGACTGATGAAATGATTTCGATGTGCTGGAAGCATGAAAATGTCTACACGGCAGGCGATGCCTATGCACCGAAATACTGGCCCGATTCATTCGTGCACTATGCAAATTCATATGGACGTCATAAGGTCATGTTTGGTACCGACTGGCCGGTTATCGATCCCGAGCGCGGGGTTGCCGAGGTCGATGAACTTGATTTACGCGCTGACGCAAAACAGATGTTAATGCGTGACAATGCGTTACGAGTCTTCAAACTGGAAGATTCATGAACGAGTTGCCTTTTTCATTTCGCCCCCTGTCACTGGCCGGTGGCGTTCGAGCCGCAGCGAGCCGTAATCCGGGCAAACTGGCCTATCGCCATCGTCAACGCAGCCGAACCTATGCGCAGTTAATTGATCGAATCGATCGCGTTACCACGGCGCTGTCGGCTGATGTTGGTCTGTGCAATGGAGATCACGGCGCCATCGTTGCGCAGAACTCGATCGAATACATGGAAATTGTCATCGGCGCTGCGCAGGCCGGTGTTGCACTGGCTACGGTTAACCCGAAATTGTCGCCTCTCGAGATCAAGGCAATTTGTGAAGATGCCAATGCGCGCGTGTTATTTATTGACGGTGCCAGTGCCGCGCAACTGGCTGACGTCGAGATCGACGGTATTGAAAGGACGATAGTCATCGACGATGGGCTCGAAGACTGGTTGGGTAATGTCAACAACATTGTGATACCGGAAGCGGAAGAGTGGGGCACATTCACAATTCCTTACACTTCGGGTACGACGGGTAAGCCCAAAGGTGTGCTGGTTCCGCACCGCTCGCGCATATTAAGCATATTAGCGATGGCTTCCGAGTATGGCTGTTTTGCACCCGATGATCGTTTTCTTTCCATTGCACCCATGTGTCATGGAGCCGGCATGATCTTTTCCCTCGCACCGGTCTTCCTCGGCGGCTATGCAGAAATCATGGATGCATTTGATCCCGAGCAGGTCATGGTCAAGTTGAAGAATGAAGCGATGACCGGTTTTTTCGGTGTGCCGACACATTTCAGTGCGATTTTCTCGCTGCAACAATCCTTCCTGCAGGAGCATCGCCCTGCGCACCTGAAGTCTGTCATATCGAATGCAGCGGCCTTGCCGCAGTCCATGAAGGAAACTCTGGTAGAGTTTTTTGGTCCCGGTATTCTGCACGAAACCTACGGTTCGACTGAGGCCGGCATTGTATTGAATTTACGTCCGGCGGATCAGTTGCGCAAGAATGCCAGTGTCGGACAGCCCATTCCGGGTACGCTGGTTAGTGTTCGCGATGAAGACGGCAATGAATGTGCAACCGATGAAGTGGGGGAACTGTTTTCGACCAGTCCGTATCTGTTTAATGGTTACTGGAAGCGACCGGAAGAGACTGCGGAGTCCTATCAGGACGGATGGGTAACGGTCGGCGACCTGGTGCGGCGGGATGCAGAGGGCTACTTGTATATTGTCGATCGCAAGAAAGACATGGTGATCTCGGGTGGCGTTAATATTTATCCGCGCGAAATAGAAGAAGTCATGATTACTCATCCTGAAGTAGCCGATGTTGCAGTTATCGGCGTGCCTGATGAGAAGTGGGGTGAAAGCCTGAAGGCGTATGTGGTCACAAAAAGCGGAGCAAGTGCGAATAAAGAAGCGTTGATGGAGTTTTGTGAGAGCAAGATTGCGCGCATGAAAATCCCCCGGATTATCGATTTTATTGACGTTATCCCCCGTAATGCGACCGGTAAAGTACTAAAGACCGAGTTGCGCAAGCGGGCCTGATGGTCTGGCAGATATGGCCTCCGTCGAGTTCTATTTCGATTATTCGTGTCCGTGGAGCTATCTCGCGTTCATGCGTCTGAGTGAGGTGGCGAAACGAACCGGTGCGGATATCCTCTGGCGGCCGATGCTGGTGGACCGGTTGCTGGAACGGGTTAATCCCGGGCAACCGGTGGCACGGGAACCGGGCGACCCGCGGCGGTTGGCTTACCAGGCACAGGATATTGAAGCGTGGGCGGATTATGTCGGCGTCACGATTAATCGTCCGGATGGCTGGCCAGCCGATTCTGGTCTTGCGGCAATCGGTGGGCTTATCGCGGATCAACAAGGACAGGTTGCAGCTTACAGTGACGCTGTGTTTTCGGCGTACTTCGGTCCCAACCGGCAAATCGGGGATCCCGTAGTATTGGCTGAACTCGCTGCGGCGGCTGGACTCGAGCGCGATGCTTTCAGACAGGAACTCGCTAATCCCGAACATGCCCAGAACGTGGCGGCGAATACCGACAGGTTACTCAAGCGAGGTGGATTCGGTGCGCCGACGTTGTTTGTTGATGAACTGATGTTTTTCGGCAATGATCGGATGCCGCTGGTTGAATTTGCCTTGGGTCAGCGTAGCGATAGAAAATTTGTCATGCCCGGGCAGCATGGCTGACTTTATGCCAGACAGGGAGCATTAGCATGTTTTCCGACACCACTAACAGACGCCAATTCATTACCGGTAGTGGCGCAGCCGTATTGTCACTGAAGTTTGCGACGCAGGGCTTTGCGCAAAGCGACGCACCGGTTACCTACCATAGCTGGGAAAACCTGCTGCGCGAGAAGTGGACCTGGGACCGGGTTGTGCACGGCACCCACGGGACCAATTGCCAGGGCGGTTGTGCGTTCAATGTTTACGTTAAGGACGGTATCGTCTGGCGCGAGGAGCAACAGGGCGAGTATGGCAAGTCGGACCCGGATGCGCCTGACTACGGTCCGCGGGGCTGCCAGAAAGGCATGCGGCATGCGAAGTATATGTACGGCAACCAGCGTGTCCTGTACCCGATGAAACGTGTGGGTGAACGCGGTGCGGGAAAGTGGCAACGGGTGAGTTGGGATGCGGCTCTGGCGGATATCGCCGACCGCTTCATCGACACCTGCGTGGACTACGGGCCCGAGTCCGTGACCTTCGGCATGGGTACCCAGATGGCCATGAAGCGCGCCTCGATGATGGCGAACTTCCGCTTTACCAATATTTCCGGGAGCCCGATGCCGGAGGCCTTTGCCGGTGTCGGCGACCTGCCGACCGGCGTGTACCTGACCATGGGTGAAGCCATGCTCGGCGACACTGCGGCCTCGATCTTTAAATCACGTACCTGCCTGATCTGGTACTGCAACCCGGCAGTCACCCGTATCCCGGACGCGCATTTTTTCTGGGAGGCCCGCTACAACGGGACGGAGGTCATCGCGATCTCGCCGGAGTTTACCCCGACGGCCATGCACGCGAGCAAGTGGCTGAACCCGAAGCCGGGTACCGATGCGGCCCTGGCCATGTCGATGGTACAGACCATCATTCAGGATGGCAGCTTTGACGCCGAATATATTCGCGAACAGACCGACCTGCCATTCCTGGTGCGCACCGACAATGGAAAGTTTTTGCGCACCACGGATCTGAGCGATGATGCCGAGGCTTCGGATCAGGAATTTTATTTCTGGGATGAGGCGGCGGCGGCAATAGCCAAGGCACCCGGCACCGGTTTCACGATGCCGATGCCCGGACCGCCACAACCCGAAACAACCGAACGTCTGACCCTCGGGGGTCTCCGGCCGGCGCTCGAGGGGCGCTGGAGCATTCAAACAACCAGCGGACCGGTCGAAGTTACAACGGTTTTCGAACTCGTCAAGGAGCATGCGGCTACTTTTGCGCCTGAACGTGCCAGCAAAATTACGGGTGTGAAACCTGACGTAATTCGGCATGTCGCGCAACAGTTTGCGTCCGGCGGCCCGGCCATGATTTTCTCGGGCTTTCGAGCCTGCAAGTGGCTGCATGGCGACTTGCTGCAGCGCTCGATGCTCTTGCTGTTATCAATTACCGGCAACCTGGGAAAACCGGGCGCCGGTTTTCAATTCATGAATATGGGCAAGGTCGATGATCAGATGGCTTTCATATTCGATGGCCTGCCACCGACACTGAGAGCTGCAACTCTGTCCCGCTGGGACTATACCCATGCTGATGGCAAGGCGTTGAATCAGGAAATTTATGGCGAGGAACTCGCCGATCATTTTGATAGTTACTTTCAGAAGTCAGTTGAGAATGGCTGGTTTCCCGATTACGCTGGCACACCCTTGAAGATGGGGTTTTATGTCGGCTCGAATACCGCTAACTGGCGGGCTTCAGGCAAGCGCTGGCGTGAAGAAGTTTTCGAGAAACTCGATCATATTGTGGCCTGTGTGCCTGACATGGGCGTCACCGCCATGTATGCGGACTATGTTCTGCCGGTTGCTCATCATTATGAGCGTGAAGACCTGGTGCTTTGGCCGTGGACACCTTATCTGCAGGTGCTGGATGCTGCCGTACCGCCACTTGGTGAGTCGGTCGATGATTTTGAATTGCACAAACGGCTGGCGAAGGCCATTAGCGAGCAAGCCCGAAAGCGAGGTGTGAAACCCATCGAGGACAATGTTATGGGCATGCCTGTGCAACGTGATTTCACCCAGTTTCACAACCTGTTTACCAAGAATGGCGCTTATACGCGCACCCGCGATGCGCTGGATTTTCAGCTTGCGGTCAATCCCGGGCTGCCGAAAGAATCATTCGACACGCTGGCAAAAAATGGTATTACCCGGTTGCCGGGCGGTGACGACGGTGTGATGTATGGCCCCGAATCACCGTATGTGGATACGCTGATCCGTAGTGTGAGTGACAAGAAACCCTATCACACGCTCACCGGTCGCCAGCAGTTTTATATTGATCACGACTGGTTCCTGCAGGAAGGTGAAGCATTGCCCACGCACCGCGCACCCCTGGCCAACAAGGATTATTCGTTGCGCTTCCTGCAGGGTCATGCCCGTCACGGGATTCATACGATGTGGCGTGATGACCCCCTGCTAGTCAGCCTGCAGCGCGGTGAACCTGATATTTACGTGAATCCGCAAGATGCCGCTGATCGCAGCGTTGCAGATGGCGACAGTATCCGGGTGTTCAACTCCCTGGGCTCTTTCATCGCAATGGCCCATGTCAGTTCTGCGATCCAACCGGGGACGACTTATATGTACCATGGCTGGGATCCGATGATGTTCCGCGGCCGACAGAATTTCAGTGCAGTGGTATCGACGGCAGGGTTGATCAAACCAACTTCAGTAGCGGGTGGCCAGGGTCATATTAATCATCGTCTGTTTCAGTTCGAGCCCAATGTTGTTTTTCAGGACCTGACCTGCGATTTCGAAAAAGTTGATGCCTGACCATGAGCGGTCGTCAGTTTTCATCGGGCAACAAATCCAGCTTTCTGGGTTCGCTGTGGCATCGGCCCGCCGGAAGACTGCCGGTCTCGACCTATTTTGGTTACGGTGTCGGTCAGGTCGGTGGACAGATACTGCGCGATACGCCGGCACTGATTTTGCCGATCTACCTGACCACCGTACTTGGCATGGAAGCGGCGCTGGCAGGATTTGTCATCATCATCGCCAAGCTCTGGGTTGTGGCGGCCGATCCTATCGCGGGGGTTATTTCTGATCGAACCGAAACACGCTGGGGCAGGCGCAGGCCGTTTATCCTGGGTGGTGGATTATTGGCCGCTTGCTGTTTTGTCATGTTGTTTGTGGTGCCGGATATTCAGACGCAGACGGTCCTGTTTCTTTACATGACGGTGGTCTATGTGTTGTTGAACACCGGTTACTCCCTGTTTGCCGTTCCCTATCTGACCATGGCATCGGAGATGTCGGACAGCCCCGATGAGCGCACCACAATCATGTCGTTTCGCAATGCTGCGCTGTCCGTTGGTCTCATCGTCGGGGGTGCGTTTGCGCCCAAGATTGTTGCCTACGTAACCCAGGAACTTGGCGATACACCACGGGTGGGCTACGAGTGGATGGGCTGGTGCCTGGGTGGTGTCATCGCGCTGGCTACCGTGTGGGTATTTGCCGGTACGGCCCGGGCAACGGGCGGGGCGGTTGGAGAGAAATCAGTGGGTTTGCTTGAGCAGGTACGAATTGCCTGGGCCAACAAGCCGTTTGTGATTCTGATTTCGGCCAACATCATTCAGTATATCAGTGCCGGCATAGGCTATGCCGGCGGCTTCTTTTTTATGGCCTACGGGCTGCGGCTCGATTTTGAGGTCTACCATGTCATACCAGTCTGGATCATCATCATTGCAGTTGCTTCGATTGCATCGATGCCGCTGCTGGTCTGGGCTGCGGCACGCTACGGTAAAATGCGAGTTTACAAGTGGTGCCTGGTGCTTTATGCGTTGAGTATTCAGCCGTACTGGTTTGCAACAGCCGACTCGCTATGGATCGTCTGGTTGATAGCTGCGGCGATCGGGCTGTTTAACGGCGGCTTTATTCTGATGTCGTTTTCTGTGCTGACGGATACGGTCACCTACGATCGCATATGTTCCGGGATCAGCCGCGAAGGCGCCTTGTCATCGATCTACAGCGCTGTGGACAAGGTCGGTAACGCAATCGGTTCAGCATTATTCCTGGCCGTGCTGTCGATAATCGGTTTTGTCGAGTCTGCCGACGGCAGCTTCCCCGAGCAAACGGATCAGGTGCGCCGCTGGATTATGATTTTTTACATCATAGTGCCGGCACTGCTGCATGCGGGCAGCATTTTTATCCTGAACCGCTATCATCTGAATAAAGAAGATCTGGTAGCAGAGTAGCAAGGTGGCGGTTTTTTATATGCAAATACCCGCCAGGGGTTCACGGAGAATGGAACCGTGACCTGCAGGTAATAATCGCCACTAGTGGAATCCCGCAGATGATTGTTTCATGTTGTGGGGCTACTATAGTAATGGCTTAAACAAATCAGACAAGGAACCTGAATATGATTCAATATACCGCTGTCGGTATTCAGAACGAATCACGTATGGCCGTGACTCGTGACGATTACTGGACTGATCTAAACAATCTTGCGGGCAGTATTGAATATGCCATCTGGAATTGCAGCCTGGATTTGCCGGTTCGGCTGGTAACGGTTTCCGAGGGAGGTATAGGCGGATGGTGTCTGGGCGGAGGTGATGAGCACCTGCGAATTTATCGTGATGTCGTGCCTGAAATTCCCGGCAAGGAAACAGAGTTTCTCGGTGAACTTTGCAAGAAATTTAATTTTTTCCTTGTTGCGCAAATGATCGCCAAGGATCCGGAACTGATGCCGGATAAAATCTTTAACATTGCTTTCATCATCGATCCGAACGGCGAGGTGATCCACAAACATTACAAGACGGCGTTTTACCAGCGCGAGCCGAACGTTGCGCCGAGTGATATCTGGGATCACTATATTGAACGCTACGGCGATGATCCGGTTGCCTTGTTCGAGGCCGTGTACCCGGTGGCAAAAACCGAGATCGGCAATATTGGCACTCTGATCTGTGCCGAGGGCAGTTACCCTGAGGCTGCCCGCGGGCTTGCTCTGAACGGTGCAGAGATCATCTGGCGTACCCAGTACCCCGAACCGTGGATGGGGAGCGGTATTGCTGAGATCCAGAATCGTTCGCACGCTATCTTCAATACCTGTTATGTGGTTGCGCCGAATATCGGCGCCATCTGGTTTCCGGGCGGCGAGAAGAAGCAAAGTTGCGGCAAGAGCCAGATGTTTGACTATCGTGGCAATATCACTTCAGAGTACCTCGGCCCGGGCGAGGCGCTGGTCAGTTCGATTATCAATATTGACGGCTTGCGTGATTTTCGTGTGCGTGCTCAGTGGCAGAACCTGGCCAAGGACATGCGGGTCGAGGAATACAAGATCATCTACGATGCGATGATGGCCAAAGGCGGCATTTATCCTGCCAACCTGTGCATGGAGAAGCCGCCACTGACTGAAGAGCAGCAACTTGAACTGGTCAAGAATCAGGTTAACAAGATGGTAACCGACGGGGTTTATACGCCACCGGCTGGCTGGGAACCCTATGATGTCGATCCCGAGGTTCGTCAGCGGATCGATGAAGCAAATAATAGAAAGTAGTTATATAACAGGAGTATATAGTTATGAGTGAAGGTGGTGTCGATCTTTCTAAGATCCGTGGGGATTGGAAATTTCATATCGATTACCTGCAGAATGCGGTTGATCAGACGCTTAAACGCCAGGTCAGATACTGGGGCGAGCTCGATAATGATGCGCAGGTTGGTGCCGATGTCGAGCAACAGGTAAATCTCTGGTCTGAGCTGCAAGCCAATGCGAACGATAAGGGCACAATTCCGACAGCTGACGGGTTGCTGGAGAAATTTATTTCCAGCTGCAGGGGCGCCAGGCCGCGTTGTGATGCTTATCTGGACAAGAATGACAGTCTGCTGGCTGAAGAGTTTACCGAGGCCTGCCGGCAAACCCGGGGGCTATGCGACGACCTGGAAATGATGACCGGGCAACGCCCGGACGATCAATAGAAGCCCGACTGCCGTACGCCGTCATGCGGCGATGTGCAGCAGCCGGGTGGAATCATGCGGTTATTTAACGGATCTTGCTCTTGGTGTAGGTTCCGCGCTTGATCAGGGTGTCAATAGTGCTGTTGAACACCCGGTCTGCATCGGCATGCTGCATCGCAGGCTGATTTTTCGGCCACAGCGGTTGCGCATAGAGTTTGCTGAAGATTTCAGTCTTCAGGTACGGAATCCAGTTCTGGAATCGTGCCGTCTCACGATAATGGCGTAGTGCCTCGATGTTGATTTCCGCGGCAACATAACAGTCACCGACAATCTGGTTGGTGGCCAGAACCTGGCCTTTGTAGTCGATAATTGCCGAGCGGCCACCCAGTGCGCCCTCGATCTGGGTTGGCGGCGTTCCCGGCATGATCAGTGTGCCGGTATTGGTTGCCAGCATGTATGCCGTATTATCCATCGCCCGGGCACGGTTCTGAGTTTCAAAGATTTCCCGCGAGACCCACGGTTCGGGCAAAGAACCCCGGTACAGAATTTCGGCACCATTCATGGCAAATGCGCGGTAACTCTCCGGGAAGGCGCCCTCGACACCGATGGTGCCGGCAATATTACCGATCTCGGTTTTGGCAACCGGGAAAAACGCTTCGAGCGTATCGCCATGGTCAGCAATCCAGTCGTCGTACACATCATGCGGCGTCGTGGAATGTTCGACATGCAAGACGATGTTTTTCTGGTGTTGCCAGATAACTTCACCATTCGGGTCAATCAGAAAGACTGTATTAAAGAACCGGTCGGGATATTTTTCCTGCCTGGTTTTCAGTTGGCCAAGGATGAAACAGCCTTTTTGCCTGGCTTTTTCGGCCAGCATATCGGTTTCGGGACCGGGGATCTCGGCAGCCATTTTGTGGCAGTACTCGGCCTGATCCATGTCCAGGATTTCGTCGACAAAACCTTGAATTGCCCCCTCACCGAGGGTAATCAGGCGCACCGGCAGTTCTAACGAGCAGATGTGCGTGACCAGGTCGATCATGTTGCAGATATGCGTCAGATTCTGTTCCACCTCGTCACGGGTCGTGACGTGGCGAACGGTAGTTTGCAGTGTGACGGCCAGATAGGGCGCAATCATATGTGTTCTCCGCTAGTCTTGATTATGGCAAGCCGGGTCATTCAGTCGATATAGTCTTGCAGATTGATTTCGTCAATACCCGGGATTGTTGGTCGCTGGAGCTTGTCGGCATCTTCCAGATCCATCGTCGCATCAATCCCGATTCGTACGGATTTTTGACCGGCCTTCGCCGCACGTTCGAGTTCCCAACTCTCAACGCCGGGAATAATTATAAACTTGGTTTCGGTGGCAGCCCGATTCCAGATTGCCCAGCGTACATCGACCGGATCGTGGACATCAATGTCATCGTCCACGACTATAACCCGTTTGGTGATTTTACTGACCGGGAATATATGTCCGTCGGCAGCAAATATACGCTTGATGATGTCTTTTGCCTGTGTATCGCTGTGTTTGTCAATCGAAACAACGACGTGGGCGAGGGTGCCCATCTCAGGTGTTAGGCGCACGTTAATGTCTTTCACTTCCGGGGTGGCTTCCCTGATGGATGCCGTGATGCTGCGTTGAACGCCATAGACGGCAACATTACCTAACGTGTTGTGTTCAGGATGCCGGCCGGCCACGATCGAGTAGAACATTGCATCGTTGCGATGAGTAATGGCATTGACCCGTGTCATGGGTGCATCCTCCGGCCCATACTGGCCGGCAAATTCACCGAGCAGGTTTTCAACCCGACGGGAGAAATTAACCGTGCCTTCAATGACAATTTCGGCATCGGCCGGTACCAGTAAATCGCTGCCCTCACATTTGACCAGTTGCATGGGTTCACCGACCAGGCCGCCGGCAACGCCGCACTGGAGGCGCTGCAGGCCGCCTGGCGTCGCGGTTTGCCGCCGGACGCCGCGCCCTATGGCCAGACGCTGATGCACTGGGCGGCCGTGCGCGGCCGCGTGGACCTCCTCGACTGGCTCTACGTCAACGGCGCCGACCTGCAACAGGCATCGACGCAGGCGCAGCGGGCCGACGCCCGCTTTGCCCTCCTGCTGCCACAGGTCAAGCCCATCGAGGTGGCGGCAGCGCTCGGCCACCACGATGTGGTGGTCTTTTGTCTGCAGCGGGGCGTCACCCCGGGCTTTGCCCTGCACGCGGCCGCCGCC
>PBZD01000087.1 GCA_002729875.1 Chromatiales bacterium
CGGTCCCGAGAAATTCCCGACGTTATGGTTTATTTCCGCCGTATACCCAGTCTGGTCGGCCGGCAAGCATGCCGCCATGTAGTTTGACACCCGGCTGTGGTTTGGATACCCACAGTTCTTCGGCAAATCGCGGGATGGCCATCGCTGCAACCGGGAAACATTCAACCATATGTCCAACACTGACCGGCATACCTGTCAGTGCATAGCAGAAGAAGTTCTTCCCGGTAATGTGCCAGAAACCGGTGACCCGTTTTTCGCTGGTTACAACGGTTCCGTCGGTCTTGAAATAAGCATCAAAGCTGAAATCTTCACCGGCTGCCTCATTCTCCCAGCGGTAGTGAGCGGTGTTGAACATCAGGTGATTCCAAAAACTGGGGAAGCGTTCCGACGGATGTTTCGATCTGTCTGTCTGCGCATCACTGAAGTTTGTTGTCGGGCGTGGCCAGTCGACAGCGCCGGTTTCGATCATCATGAATGATAAAATGTTCACACGTTCTGTTTCGGGTACCGCTTCGGGGATGCCCATGATGTTACCGGGCAGGTAGCCTTGTGGATCGGCGAGCCAGGCATTAAGGTGAGCCGGCGACCATTGGAAATCTGCATCCTGCAAGGTATCTGAGTAGGTGAAACCGGGTTTTGAGCCGGCTATGCGGGTAAAGACAGCCCACAGGTTCGGCCCGGCGATATCGCCGCTGCTGTCGGCCAGCGTATGACAAGCGCTACAACGGGACTGGAAGCCCCGCTTGCCTTGCATGTAGTCGGCGGTCTTCAGGGCCTCCAGTGTCGGGGTATTAACGGCATGGGTTGTTGCAAGTGTTGATAAAATCATCAGGGCGAACCCGAACACAATTAAAACGGATGTTTTCACTCGTTATCTCCTGACTCAGGCTGGGGTATCCTACAAGAAAACAGCAGCATACTGGGGGCTAACCATGAACATGATCGGAAACAGCCACGGTCGAAGCCACAGCCAAAGGCCGGGGATGAGGTCGCCGGCTCGTATACTGCGATGATTTATTCAGCAAGGCAGCCTGAGGGTCATTGCGGCCGATGGGTGTATGCGTGAGTTTGGGGGCAGCCAGGGGACGGGTAATGTCACTCTTGGGCAGTCTGAGTTGGTTAGCGTACTACAGGAGTGAGCATGTCTGAGCACCTATCGCGTCGTTTTTTTCTTGCTGCAACCGGCATGGCGGCCCTGCCCGCAGTGATCGGATGCAGTACTCAATCCGGATTACAGCACTCTGCCGGGTTACCTGATTTGACCCTGCCACAGGAAAATCTCGAAGGTATGCTGCGGATGACTGCCAGTCTTGAGCAGGAGGATGTGCCCTGGTGGTTCGATGGTACGATCTTCGGCATTGTCGGTGAAACCGAGCCACAGCCGCTGGTCCGTTTTGAGGGCTGGGAAGTCTACTGGGTGCGCCCGGTCGAAAATAATGCTTACGAGTTGACCGGCCACACGGTGTCATTCTTTTATGATCTCAAGACCGGCAAGATGCTTGATAGTTTTGAAAACCCTTATACCGGCATGCGTAACAAGGTTGAAGCCGCCGTTCAGGGTGGGGGCGCCGGGTTTGGTTTTAATTATTCGGTTAATGGCGTACGGCTGACCAAGCTGCTTGATAAATTACCCGCCAAGCCGTTATTGCTGCAATGGAGTTCGTTACGCGACATTATCTGGATGCATGCTGAAACCGCTTATCCGCCCGGTATGAAGCAACCGCGCAAACAGCGCCAGACGATGTTTGCACCGCGCAATGCTTTTGCAGATCGCAACATAAAGAATCTGCCCACGACCTTTTCGGCGACCGTCTTTGAGAACTGGCCGCACTGGATGGATATGGGCGACCGGCCGGGGCACGTGATCTGGCATGCTTCCGGTGGAAAAATCAGTTCTCTCGATGAATTGCCGAATGAGTTTCGGGCTCGGCTGGAGCGGGATCATGCGGATCGTATGAGTGCTTATCCATTTTCCGCAACCGAGAAGAAGTCGACCTTCCAGTAACCCTCATGCTGATTGGCTGTGATAGCGGGGGCTGCAAAGCTACCTGCCGGGGCTGCTTGTATCGCCTGAATGTCGTGAAAGTGCCTTGCCTAAGGGTGTCCGGGCTGTTCAGGCAAGGTTCAGCATCAGCGGCGTAAATTAGTAGCCATGCTCGAAAGAGCCGCTGGACTGAGAGAAAGGAGAGCATGATGTCTGCAGTAACCAGAAATCGGTTGATAGCGATGGTTTTGACGCTGGGAGTGATCGGCCTGCCGGTTGCCGGCCAGGCAGCGTATCTGCCGGGTGGCGGGCACTTTGCCAGGGCAAAAGTTATGGACGTGCAGCCAATCGTACGGATTGTACAGATATCAACGCCACGCGAGGTCTGCTGGGATGAACCGGTTCGTCAGCGTCGTCATGGTCATGGCCATGGTCGTCGGCATCGTTCCTTCGTGCCGACTGTGCTCGGCGGGATTATTGGTGGCGTGGTTGGAAACAAATTTGGCAGTGGTCGTGGCAATGATGTGATGACAGTTGCCGGCGCGGTACTCGGCGCATCAATCGGCAACGATGCCGGCGCTCAACATCAGCGGCCTGCCGGGCCGCGTTATGTGGCGGCTCGTCATTGTGAAATAGAAGAATCAGTGCATGAGGAGGAGCGGATCGAAGGTTATCGGGTTACTTATCGTTTTAAGGGTCAAGAGTACGTAACAAAAATGGATGAGAAACCGGGTCGCGATATACGGGTGCATGTCCGGGTGGTGCCGGCTGAATAACATCAAATGCTGTGGGTAGAAAAAACCCCGCTGATGCGGGGTTTTTTTTATTCTTAAACGAGTAGGACCTGGTGATGGTTAACGATGACCGCCACCGCCACGATTCGGTCGTTCGCGTGCTTCGTTGACACGTAATTCCCGTCCGTCCATTTCACGTCCATTTAATTCTGCAATTGCCTTATCGGCATCAGCGTCATCCATCTCGATGAAACCGAAACCGCGTGAACGACCGGTATCCCGGTCCGTGATAACCGCGACTGACTGGACTTCTCCAACCGTCGCAAACAGGTCACGCAACCCAGAGTCGTCTGCGCTCCACGGTAGATTGCCGACATAGATCTTTTTCATATCATTACTGACCCGTTTCCGGGCCTCCATGCTATGTGCATGACACAAGTTTGTGTCAAAAACACGTTGGTCCAAAGTTGCCAGTCTGAAGAGAATCGTTTAACGCAACAGGACCAATGTGATCGGATCCGGACAGCAGAAAGCAATGCATGTCAGTAAGGCAATATCATTAATATTATGTATTATCGAACGAGCTTTATACCGCGCTGCGCGGTAAAAAGCTACCTTGAGAAGGATTCCTTGCCTGTTAGTGGTCACCCGCCAGAGGCTATGTACAAGGCGTTGGTTCAGGTATTCAGCTCCCCAACTAATTCGAGTCGTTAGCCTGCGGGGCGCGGGTATCTGTATTGTGCCGGTTCGCTGCAGCGAAATGATAGCCGAACCGGTCGGTTCGGGCTGTTGTTGCAGTTCTAATAGGCTTGAGCGAATGGGTTACGATCTGCAGCAGTCGCACATGGTGATGGTCACATTACCAATTACCTTGATTCCCGGATTAGCGCCACTCCAGTGGTTCCTCAAACATCAGTGCTACCTGTTCGCGCAGGGTCAGGATATGTTCGTCCCAGTACTTGCGGGTATCGAACCATGGAAAAGCGCGCTGGAAAGCCGGATCCTGCCAGCGCCGGGCAATCCATGCAGCGTAATGCATGATGCGCAGCGTGCGTAGTGCCTCGATGAGGTGTAATTCACCGGCATTGAAAGAATTAAATTCCGTATAACCGCTTAGTAATTCCTCCAGCTGGGGCGTTTGTTCTTCGCGATTGCCTGACAGGAACATCCACAGATCCTGAATGGCGGGTCCCATGCGAGCATCATCCAGATCGACGATATGCACCACGTCCTGATCGACCAGTACGTTACTCGGATGAAAATCTGCATGCAGGCGGATGAAACGTGCTGATCCGGCCAGTTCGTAACAGCGTGTAATGCCTTCGAATATCAGTTCGCAGGTGCTTGTGTAAGCCTCAGCAACATCAGGTGGGATAAAGTCGTTCTCGAGCAGGTAGTTGTGCGAGCGGTGGCCGAACGACTCAACATCGAGTGTTGGCCGGGCGCTGAAATTTTTAGTTGCGCCGACCAGGTGCAGGCGAGCGACAAGGCGGCCGATCTGGCGCAGCAGGTTCATGTTATCCAGTTCGGGCGTTCTGCCCCCGTGATACGGGTACAGGGCAAAGCGAAACCCGCTGTGCCGATGCAGCGTCGTGTCGTGCTGTTCAACGGGGGTTACAACCGGAACATCCCGTGCCGCCAGTTCAATCGAGAATTGGTGCTCTTCGACAATCGCCTCGTCGGTCCAGCGTTGCGGACGATAGAATTTTGTCACCATCGGGCTTCCGCCTTCGATACCGACCCGATAGACACGGTTCTCATAGCTGTTCAGGGCCAGAAATCGTCCATCACAGCTGTAACCCAGGCTTTCGACGGCAGTTAGAATATCGTCGGGGGTGAGTCCCAGGTAGGCAAGGGTGGCATCATCAGGTGTCTGCATGGGTAAATAGCTTATACTTTCTTTACAATTATGGATATTTGGCAAACAAGGAAAACTGGACAATGGCTGATGAAAATTTAGAAACTGAGGTCACCATGGATGGCAACAGCCTCTTCAAGGAGGAGATGTTCACCGATCGCAAGGTCGGGACTATTCAACGGTTGACGGAGGTGGATGGTGAAGGTCAGCCGGTTGAAGGTGGTGAAGTGCTTTTTGTCGGCCAGACGCAGTTGATGACGCGCGCCGGTCCGTTGCCGTTGAGCTTTGAACTTGCAGCTACCTCCCTGAGCGAGGCTGCGGAGATGTTTGGCGAGGGGGCGAACAAATCCATGGAAGAGACGGTCAAGCGGCTCGAAGAAATGCGTCGGGAGCAGTCATCATCAATTATCGTGCCCGAAGCCGGCAGCGGCGGTGCGGGTGGCGGTGCGGGTGGCGGGCAGTTCAAAATGCCGTAATTCCCATGCTGCCGGGGTATCGGTTCCTTACCATGGGATGATCTTGCCGTTATAGAGGATCAGCCGTCCGCTCATCGTGGCATCAATTTTATCGATTTGCTCGATGACCAGGCGGGCACTTTCTTCTGCGCTGATCGATGATCCGGTCCAGCCGGAATCACGCATGAGTTGTGTATCGACGCGGCCCGGAGAAATCATCGTTACGATGAGTCCGGTTTTTTGCATGTCTTTTTGTAATACGCCCATTGCCATCAGGTGAGCAGACTTGCTCATCTTGATGAAATAATGACCACCGAATAACCTGCCGATGCTTTGCGTACCCATCCCACCACCCAGGCTGATAATTTTTTTCTGTTCACTGGCCAGCACATGATCCAGAAAAGCCTCACTGACCCTGAGCGAACCAATCGTATTGACGTCAAAGACCCGTTTAAGTTCTTCGTAATCAAAGCTGCCGAGTGTCTGCTTTTCGAGCGTACCGTAGATACCTGCATTGTTCAGTAATACATCGATCGGTTGACCGCGATATTTTTCAGCCAGTGCGAGAACCTGTTGATCGCTGGTGACATCGAGTTGCTCAATACGTACGCGTGGAAATTTACCGGCCAGTGCGGCCAGTTCCAGGGCCATAACGGGCTGCCGGCAACTGGCGATGACATTCCAGCCACCGGCTGCATAGTGACGAGAGAACTCGAGGCCGAGGCCCCGGTTGGCCCCGGTGATCAGTACTGTCGGCTTACCCGCATCGAATTCAGTTGCAACCGGCTGACTAGCGGCCGGTTGGTGCAGCGTTAGCAGCACCAAGGCTATCCAGACCATTGGAACCTGTTTGTCTATCATGGGTCAGGGCCTCCAGGGCAAGGTGCGCTGCTTTGCCTACCTTGTGTCGCAGCCAGCAAAGCATACCCAGCGTTGAGCCGAACATCCAGACACTTGCCGGTAGCGGAACTGCCGCCAGATTGATAGTCGTATTACCGGCCAGCCCCGGTGAACCGTTGTTATTAAAGGGTAGCAGCGCGCTTGCGGCAATGAAGTCGGCCCCTGATGCCGGCCCGTTGACGACAGCGGGTGTTGTCCAGTTCAGCACGTCAAGTTCATGGGCTATCCCGGCGCCAAAGAAATCACCATCGGTATAGATGAGTTGGTGTATTGCCATACCGTCCTGTCTGTACAAACCGATTTCATCGGCTGTATTGGTCAGTGTCATGCTGCCGCCATACATATAGTCCGGGGTGATGCCGAGTGAGGTGCCATCCGAGTTACTGAACACGGCGAAACTTTGCGGCGCGAGCAGCAATGCCGTGACCGTGAAAGAATTTGTGCCGTCATCGCGCACCACGAGCCCGCCAAGATCAATTGAGTGGCTGGTTGTGTTGAAGATTTCAAAATATTCACCGTCGGCATCCGTCATGCCAACCGGGTTTGCCAGGTATTCGGTGATGACGAGATTGTTGGGGGTAAGGTTTGCAGTTGTCAGGGTTGCAGCGAAAGTCTGTGAACTGACGGATACGGTGATTGACAGGATGGATGCAAATAAGAGCCACTTTGCCATGAAATTTCTCCTGGTATGAAAAAGCGTGTAGGAGAATGATCCATGTTAATGCAACTGCCGACGAGTCGATTTTCTGGTGAATGTATTGTGAATTAGTGATTGGCTTTGCTGCGCCAGCCAATCAATCCGATAAAACCGAAATAAGCGATCAGCATGACCCAGAATTCATTGACACCACGATCGTCGACTAAATAGCGGGCAATATTTTCGAACAGGATGAATGCGACCGTGAATACAATTGTGGACAGGGTGGCGGCAATCTTCCAGGCGATGGATCGAGCCTCGTGGTGGACACAGATAGCGTAATAAATAATGAAAAATACCAGCGTATATCCGTTTAGCAACCAGCTATAGAACGGCGCATGCTGCAAGTAATGGTTAATCCAGAAAAAGCTTGCGCCGAGAAAGGTGATCAGAACATAGATCCACTCTGCTTTTTTGGCCCTGAGGACGCGTTCCCACATCAATACCAGGAAAATATAGATCAGCCACGTACCGAAGACGAGTTCATAAAACTGGACTTTGCCTTCCCAGGCAGGATCGATCATGGCAGTTTTAACTGTGCTTACCAGGGCAGAACCTGGCCATCGGCATCCAGAAAAACGCCACTTTGTTCAGCGCTCAGGTTTGCTATGAGTGCAATCATCTGGTCGACAGCCTCTGCTGGGCTGGTCAGTTTCAGCACCCCGCTGCGGAGCAACCGGACGACCCCCTTGAAGTCATCGGGAACCGGGTCATCCGGTCCGATTTGCGCCAGCCCGCGAGTGTCGACAAGCCCGGGGTTGATCAGGCCAACCAGTATGCCCCGTTCGGCCAGCGCCAGTGAGATATTTTTCATCAATAAATGCAGTGCCGTCTTGCTGGCCCGGTAGGCATAGAAATCCGGGGGTGAATTGAGCATCTGGATCGATCCGGCTCGACTGCCGAGGGTAATAATTTTTTTCTGCCGGCTGGCGGCGACATGTGCGGTAAAAGCATCGGTAACCTTAAGGGTGCCAACGGTATTGACCTCAAGGATACGGCGCAATAATTCATAATCCATATTACCCAGCACTTGTTTGTCGCGCGGGCCGAGCAGGGCGGCATTGTTGAGCAGGACATCAATAGCGAGATCTGCGTAACGTTCCGCCAGCGCATCAACTGCGGCATGATCCGTGATGTCCAGTTGTTCAATGCTCAGATGCGGGTATTGAGCGGCTAAATCCTGTAATTGGTCCGCGCTGTCGGGTGTGCGGCAGGTGGCGATAACCTGCCAGCCGAGTGCCGCATATTGACGGGCGAATTCCAGTCCGATACCCCGGTTCGATCCGGTGATCAGTACGGTCGGTGCCGTTAGCGTATCCCTTGCCAGTCCCGGAGCGGTGGTGAGCAGACAAAGCAGGAGTATGATCAGGGTGCGCACAATTGTTGTCATTAGGGTATTACCTTGGCAGTAAACTGACCCCGGCATAGTATTCCATCAACGCTACGGATAACAGTTATTAGCCTGATCGTGTAGCATCGTGCAGATGTTACTCCTAGCCAGTCTCGTGGCGCTGATTCTCGGGCCGATACTCTTTCAATTTGCCCGGGTTGGTCCACGGCCGTTCAAGATTCTCGAGGGTTTCTCGTTTATCACCATCGCAGGATTGCTGTGTTTCGGCATCATGCCGCAAGCCATCGGTGCTGGCGGCATTTTTGCCTGGGGATTTGCCGCACTGGGGCTCATTTTTCCTGTCAGCCTGGAGCGTCTGTTTGATGGTCTTGAGAAGCAGGTGCATTTGTTAATTCTGTTGCTGGGCATAATCGGGCTTGCGGTGCACGCCGGCATCGACGGGATCGCGCTTGCAAGCGCGTCATTGGTTGGAGCCGGTGCGGAAACCTGGTGGCATTTGGGCCATCGCGAAGGAGGCGAATACCTGGCCATGGCAGTCATCCTGCACAGGTTTCCGTTGGGTCTGGCGGTCTGGTATCTGCTGTTTCCTATATTGGGGCGAACGGTTGCGGTCTCGGTGCTCATGGCTCTGGCCGGGGCAACCGTCATCGGATACATGGTGGGATCCGGTTTTGTATCGAGCCTGCAGGGTTCCGGCATTGCCTGGTTCCAGGCTTTCGTCGCCGGGTCAATATTGCATGTTGTTATCTATGAGCCCGGTCATCATAAGCAAGCGCATGAACATCGGGGTATTGCGCTGGAGAAATGGCCGGACCGGATCGGTATTATCCTGGGACTCGTCGCGCTATATGTATATTTTTAATAGCGCATGACCGGCCAGGCAGCACCTGCCAACCGAGCTCATGCGTTGGCGCTTGATCTCGGCAGCACCCGCTTTAAACTTGGCACAATCGATGCTGGCGGGGATCTCGTCGCAGTGCAGGATGTGGCGGCCCCGGTGTTGTCCGGTGACGGCCTGCTGCGTGAAGGACGGCCTGAAGAGTATCTGCACGGCATCGAAAAGTTGCTCGCATCGGCCTCGGCAGAAGAGTCGTTACCACTCGGATTGGTTAGCCAGAGATCGACATTCCTGATCTGGGATCGTCACACTGGTGCTCCCCTGACGCCGGTCGTGTCCTGGCAGGACCGGCGTGCAGGGGACTGGTGCGCACAACATGCCGATATAGAGTCGCTCCTGATCAGGCGCACGGGTTTGTTACTGTCACCCCATTATGCCGGGCCAAAACTGGCCGCGATGCTTGCCGCTGATCGGCAGCTTGCCGACCGGCTGCAATCGGGTGACGCCTTGTTTGGCAATCTGGATGCATGGTTAACCTGGCACTGGTCGGGCGGTGCGTATCATCAGACCGATGTCACCATGGCTGCACGTACTGCGATGTACGATATTGATGCCGGTGACTGGTCCGCTGAGCTGTTGGCAATCTATGGTATTCCGTGGACGGCGTTGCCAGAGGTCACTGGCAGCCTGCAAGGTAGCCCTTTACAGGCCATGGGCCTGGAATTACGGGGTTCAATTGCCGATCAGTCGGCTGGCGTGGTGGCCGTGACCCGTGCCGATCTTTCATCGATATCGGAGTGCCTGATCAATTTCGGTACCGGGGCATTCGTCATGCAACCGGCCGCTGGGTCCAGCGTTCGCAGACCCGGATACCTGACGGGTCCGGTGTTGGTCTCAAGCGAATATGGCACCCGGTTTGCACTCGAAGGAACCATCAACGGCGTGGGTCCGGCGCTTGACCGGTTCGGCCCGGGACCGACTTCTTTGCCGCCGGTCGATTGCTTTCCCAACGCGTTTGTTATTCCGGATCAAAGTGGTGTTGGTGCGCCGCACTGGCGAGCCGATATTGGGCTGACCCTGTCACCGCAGGCCAATCAGCTGGCCCGCCCGGAGCAGCGGTTAATATGTATTGAGGGTCTGTTGTTCAGGGTGTATGAGATATTACTCGGTCTCAATGATGCTGAATTACCGGGTCGGGTGCTCGTAGCGGGCGGGTTGGCGCATGAACCGGCCGTCGTTGCCGGGCTTGCGGCACTACTCAATCGATCGGTCGGCTGCCTTGATGAGCCGCAGGCGACCTTGCTTGGTGCGGCCCGGTTGGTCGGCGGATTGCCGCCGTTTGCAGATCCGGATTTCGAGACAGTGACACCGGGTGCTGCCGGTAGATACCTGGTCGAGAAATTCGAACGCTGGCGGGGGTGGTGTGCGGAGATTTATCGGTCTCGATCGTGACCCTTGTTCTGGGTGATAGGCATCGCTGGGGAAAAGATCAGCACAACGATGCATCCGTGCTTGGGTTGGGTATGAGCGGGTACGCTATGCGTTTTACATAATAAATTATGCGTGTCACCGTCTAAAAAGCCGATTGGTAGCGAATGATGATGAACCATTATTTTGCTGACCCTGAGGGGCTTGATTTATTTATTATACTAATCAATAGTTTATATGTGAATTTGAGCTATCCATTGGTCATGCCGACGATTAAATATCATAACAATTAACCTGTTCTGGTCATTGCTTCATTTCCGCCTTTATATTACATTATGTTAATGGGAAGCGGCGCGAACCTCCAACGCGTTTCCCCACTGCGCCGAACGGTTACTTGGCTCCCCTTAGCCGAGGTAAAAAACCGTTTCGGCGCTTTTTTTGTCTGAAACTTAAGAGCTAATCAGTAACCGGCGGCTTTCAGTTTCGTCGACAAAGGCACGAAAATAATCAGCGATAACAGGCAAAAAGTAATGGTCACGTAGTTGACTGCCGCAAGCCCGATGCTCCCGAGAAACAGGCCGACGACAATCGGACCAATGAAAAACCCACTGGTTTGTGCGGCCGGGATCAGAACAGCGATCTTGCCACTCGAATCGGATGCGGCGATTGCGCCCATGAAAAACGGTCCGGTCATGTTCCAGAAAATCTGAAACACCGATGCTTTGACCGCCATTTCGACCCAGTTCATTTCACCCTGGAGCAGCCAGGCCATGAGCATCTGCATAAGCAACGCTATGGTCACCGGCATAAATCTATTAATTCCCTTGGCGGCTAGTGCGGATGCGCCAAGTGCACCGACAATCGCCACAGTGGTACTGACGCCCAGCGAGCGCAGTGCGAGAACGGACTCGAGTCCGCCGTCGACACCGATGCGCTCGACAAATTGCCACATGGCGCCGAGGCCGCAACACCAGATCAGCATCGCCGCAAGTCCGGTAAGCGGCAGGGCGGCGGAGCCGGCAGGCCGGTCGCCCGATGACTGTTCATGATGCGCCGAACCCGTGGGTATGAGCTTGACGATGAGCAGCGTTGCGGCGGCGAGCACCGCCAGGGGCACGTACATGCCGCCGATACTCTGATAGTGC
>PBZD01000088.1 GCA_002729875.1 Chromatiales bacterium
ACGACGGTCGAGGCGAAACCACCGTCGCACCGACGATGAAGAGCGGCAGGAGAAGGGTTACACGTGGGTCACTTTTGGATGCAAATCAACACATACTGATAAATATGGCGCTCCCTACGAGAATCGAACTCGTGTTTCAGCCTTGAGAGGGCCGCGTCCTAACCGCTAGACGAAGGGAGCAATTATTATATATATCAGGTATTTATTAATTATTTTTAGAATTAATGTAAAGTCGTGCCTGCGTGCGCCGATATGCTGTCTCATATCGGTTGTTAAAATTGTCACGGGTCATCATCATCTGCCGATATGTTAATCAGTCGGCGGTGGCAGGGGAAGTGTTAATGCTTCCGTGGCTCTTCAGGCTGTTATGATACGGCGCTGTATCATTCCCTGCACTGGATAGTTTTTGACATCGATAAGGACATCTGACCCACTGGCACCACTGATCGTGCCACGATCCGGCCATTCGGTATCTCGGGTCAATATCTCCAAGAGTGCTCTGAAGGTTCTTTATCGGCTCAAGGATGCCGGGCACCAGGCCTTTCTGGTTGGTGGCGGGGTGCGTGACCTGTTGCTGGGTCATCGACCCAAGGATTTTGACATTGCGACGGATGCGCGTCCCGAACAAGTGCGTAAGTTGTTCACCAACAGCCGGCTGATTGGCCGGCGTTTCCGGCTTGCCCATATTCGCTTCGGACGCGAGATTATCGAAGTTGCCACATTTAGAGGCACAACTCCGGTCGCTGACGGCGATCAGCAGCAGGTTTTTCATACCTCCGGGAGGATTATTGCCGACAACGTTTATGGCACGATCGAGGAAGATGCCCTGCGCCGCGATTTCACGGTTAATGCCTTGTATTACAACATTGCCGATTATTCGATCTGGGTTTTTGCCGACGGTCTGGCTGACCTTGAGTCCCGACAACTCAGGCTGATTGGTGATCCGGACAGACGTTACACCGAAGATCCGGTACGCATGTTGCGTGCGGCGCGGTTCGCAGCAAAACTCGATTTTGTTCTGCATCCCGATGCTGTTGCGCCGATACCCGCAATGGCGT
The DNA here is from genome assembly GCA_002729875.1 of Chromatiales bacterium. Classification (GTDB taxonomy): domain Bacteria; phylum Pseudomonadota; class Gammaproteobacteria; order Steroidobacterales; genus SMWD01. The sequence goes on from PBZD01000088.1 coordinate 1,059, forward strand.
CATTGCTTGATGATGTGCCTTCAGCGCGCCTGTTTGATGAATTCCTGAAGATGTTTCAGTCCGGACACGCACTGTCGAGTTATCGGCACCTGCGCGAATTCGGGCTGTTCCGGCATTTATTTCCTGATACAGATTGCTGGCTGGACGATCCGGCTTGTGCAGCCGAGGCGGCAATGATCGAAACTGCACTGAACAATACAGATCAGCGGGTTGCCGTCGGCAAACCAGTGACGCCGATGTTCCTGTTTGGCGTGTTCCTGTGGCGGGCCGTAAGGTTGCGCAGCGAACAACTGCTCGCGGAGAGCGATGATTTTTCACCCATGCAAGCCCTGATTGCGGCGACCGATGAAATCAGTGCCCGGCAGATTCAACATGTTGCCCTGCCGCGGCGTTTCGGGTTTCCGATGCGCGATATGTTGCAGCTTCAGCCGCAATTTGCCAATCGCCAAGGCCGGCGGGCAATGAATTTATTAGGCCATCGACGCTTTCGGGCTGCTTACGATCTGATGCTGTTACGTGCCTCGAGCGGCGAAGTTGATCAGGATCTTGCCGATTTCTGGACTGATATCCAGGAGCAGACCGAGGACCAGCAGCGCAAAAGTTTTGGGCTTACTGGTCGCCAGCGACGTCCGGCCAAACGTCGACGCCGGCGTGGCTCGCCAGATTAAAACCGTCCGGACATGGAGAAAATGGTGTCGCTTCCAGAATTGTGGATACCGGCCGGTATCGGCATTGGAAGCAATCAGGATGATCCTGTCGAGCAGGTCAGTGTTGCGCTACGCGCGCTGGCAGGGTTACCTGATACACACCTGATCTATGCCTCAAGCCTGTATCGAAATCCGCCGATGGGGCCGGTAGCGCAGTCGGACTACGTTAACGCTGTCGCGATTCTGTTGACGCGCAAATCGGCACGCGAATTACTGCTCGGCCTGCAGGCTCTGGAATTGGCGCAGGGCCGGCGGCGTGATACGGAATTGCACTGGGGGCCGCGGCGTATCGACCTTGATATCCTGACGTATGGGCGCCAGGTGATTGATGATCCGGATCTGATTATCCCGCACCCGGGAATTTCTCTGCGAAATTTTGTATTGTTACCGTTACTTGAGATTTGTCCCGACTTGCCGATCCCGGGTCAGGGGACAGTCAGCAGGCTTGCTGCGGGCCTGGACGGGACAAAGCTTGAGAAGATCCCGACGTCGATGCAGGATAGTATCCAAGATTAGTTACAACGATAAGGCTGCAAAGAAATAACAATAATGACCGAATCCCGTTATATCGTAATCGAAGGCTCGATCGGCGTCGGCAAGACCAGCCTGGCGAGACGGTTGGCTGAAAGCCTCGACAGTGAATTGCTGCTCGAACAGGCCGAGGCTAACCCGTTCCTGGAGCGCTTCTACCGTAATCCGCGTGAGGCTGCGTTGCCAACCCAGCTATTCTTTCTGTTTCAGCGTGTGCGGCAGGTGGAAGCATTACGCCAGGTAGATATTTTCAGTGATACGCATATCGCCGATTTTCTGATGGAAAAGGATCGGCTGTTTGCGCAGATCAACCTGGATCATCAGGAACTGGATCTCTATGACCAGGTGTTCAGGTCGATGGATATCACTTTGCCGGAACCGGATCTTGTCGTATACCTGCAAGCGCCTGTGGATACATTACTGTTTCGTATCGCGCATCGTGGCATTGATTACGAGAAACGTATTAGCCGACATTACCTTGAACGGCTGAATGAAGCCTATGCAAGATTCTTTCATGATTATGATTCTGCGCCGCTGTTAATTGTTAATGCGACAACCATTGATCCGATTCACAACGATGAACACTACAATGTCTTGCTTGAGGAGATTTGCCGTATTCAAAGCGGTCGTCACTTTTTTAATCCGATCGTTTCGGCTATGGCATAGTCGATCAGGAGCGCAGTATGTATTCACAGCTTGAACAGCGCGGAATGGACGAACCGCCGGTCAATATATCGACACTGGTAAAAATGAAAAGTGCCGGCCAGCCGATTGCCTGTCTGACTGCCTACGATGCCAGTTTTGCGTCGCTTGTAGATCAGGCCGGGGTGGATCTGGTGCTGGTGGGCGATTCACTCGGGATGGTGATCCAGGGCCACGATACAACCGTTCCGGTCACGGTGGATGATGTTATTTATCATACCCGCGTTGTGGCGCGCCGGTTGCGGCGTGCGTTCCTGGTTGCGGACATGCCATTCATGAGTTATTCAGGCGAGCAGCAGGCACTGGATAATGCTGTGCGGTTGATGCAGGAAGGTGGAGCGATGATGGTTAAGCTCGAGGGGGGTGTCGGACAGACAGGCATTGTTGAGAATCTGGCCCGTCATGACATCCCGGTGTGTGCACATGTCGGACTCAAACCACAGTCGGTACATAAAATCGGTGGCTTCAGGGTTCAGGGTCGTGATTCAGATAATGCGCAACTGATGGTTGAAGATGCGGTTGCACTGGAAGGCGCGGGGGCTGACATCGTATTGATTGAATGTGTCCCGAATGAACTTGGCAGGGCGGTGACCGAGGCCGTCAGTGTTCCGGTTATCGGTATCGGAGCCGGTCCCGAAGTCGATGGCCAGATTCTTGTTTTATACGATGTGCTTGGATTTACCCAAGGCCGCATGCCGCGTTTTGTTAAAAATTTCCTGCCGGGTTCTGACTCTGCGCTGGCGGCACTTGAATCTTTTGTCGGGGCAGTCAGGGATCGCAGTTACCCGGCGCCCGAGCACTGTTTTTCGTAACCAGTCTCTCAATATGCTTATTGAGAGAGACGAGAGATTGAGTCTGCATTGAAGACGATCCGCGATATAAGCACTCTGCGTGAGGTGTTGCAGAGTTTCAGGCAGGATGGCGAAACGGTTGCGCTGGTACCGACCATGGGTGGCTTGCACCGGGGTCATATGAACCTGGTGCAACTTGCCAGTGAGTATGCCGAGCGTGTCGTTACCAGTGTGTTCGTCAATCCGACGCAGTTTGGTCCGCAAGAAGACTTTGCAGACTATCCGCGCCCTTTCGATACCGATCGGCGCAGATTATCGCGCGGCGGTGTTGATATCTTGTTCGCACCCAATCACGAAGAGATATATCCATTCGGGGCGGACGATATGACCACGGTCTCAGTGCCTGGTTTGTCGACAATATTGTGTGGCGAATATCGACCCGGTCATTTCGATGGCGTTACATCTATTGTGAATCGGCTGTTTAATGTCACCGCTCCGGATGTAGCAGTCTTCGGTCAAAAGGATTACCAGCAGCTTGCCATTATCAGGCGCATGGTGGCTGATTTGCATATGCCTATTAAAATATTGGCTGGCCCGACTTATCGTGAGAAGAGCGGCCTTGCACTGAGTTCGCGAAATCGTTACCTGACTGACGATGAACGCAAACTGGCTCCTGAACTCTATGCAACAGTTTGTGACTGTCGCGATCAGTATCCGGGCAGCGGGAAGGCGCTGGTTGACCTCGAGCAAAGTTGTATCGAACAACTCGTGCGTGTCGGATTCAAGCCGGAGTACCTGCAGGTACGCGAGGCCGGAGACCTGTCGGTACCGGATAAAGACAGCCGGCATCTGGTCGTGTTGGCAGCGGCGCGGCTTGGAGAGACGCGGTTGATTGATAATGTTCTGTTTGAGGTTAATGGCTCGTAGTGGTCTTTTCCCTGGACGGTTTACGCAGAAAAACACCTTGGACACATCGCCCCCCGGTGGAATGTCTGGGGTGCTGAGCAAATGTGTTGTCTAGCAGGCGTTGTGCTGCGTCAGCGCCCAATTCACATGTTCCCGTACGAGTTCCGATGGGTCTTCGCGGCGGGTATTTAATGCGCTGACGGTTGTCGGACTGGTCTTGGCATTACCAAGTGCTACAGCAATGTTACGCAGCCAACCAGCATAGCCGGCTCGGCGTAACGGGCTGCCGGCCAGCCTGGTTTGCCATTCTTCCGGGGTCCATGCAAATAGTTCGACCAGGTTGCTGGCATCGAGGTTATGCCGGGGGTTGAAGTCGGGTTCTGTAGTCAGGTGTGCGAACTTGTTCCATGGGCAATGGAGTTGACAGTCGTCGCAGCCGAAGATGCGGTTGCCCATGGCTCGGCGAAATTCAACGGGGATCGAACCGCTTAATTCAATGGTCAGGTATGAGATACAACGTCGCGCATCGACCTGGTACGGCGCGATAATCGCATTGGTTGGGCAGCTGTCAATGCAGGCGGTGCAGCTGCCGCAGTGATTGCTGGCCGGGGGCGAAGCGGTGAGTGGCAGGTCGGTGTAAATCTCCCCGAGCAGGAAGCATGAACCGGCATCCTTGTTGACGATGTTGGTATGTTTGCCGATCCAGCCGAGGCCGGCCTTTTCCGCCAATGGCTTTTCGAGTACCGGCGCACTGTCGACAAAGGCACGGTAACCGAAGGTGCCGATGGACTGGGTGATGCGGTCGGCGAGTTTCTGCAGGCGGCGTCGCAGCACCTTGTGGTAGTCGCGGCCCAGCGCATAACGGGCGATATAGCCGAGGTCTTTGCTGTCGAGTACTGCAACTGCTGTGGCCGGGTCCATCGGCAGGTAATCCATGCGGGTCGAGATGATGCTGCAAGTGTTGGCGATGAGTTCGGCCGGACGGCTACGGCGATTGCCGTGACGGGCCATGTAGTCCATGTCGCCGTGATAGCCGGCTGCCAGCCAGCTTGCAAGTCGACGCTCAGCCTGTGTGAGGTCGATGTCGCTGATGCCGATTTGCTGGAAGCCGAGTTCGCGGCCCCAGGCCATGATCTGCCGGTGCAGGTCGGTGGGAAGATGTTGTGGGTTATCCATGGGCAAAGGTCCGGCAATCGATCGCTAACAAAGGGGGTGACTGAGTCATCTTGCCAGTATAATCAGCGTCATGGTGAACATCGACAAGCGAGTTTATACGCCGGCCATGGTGCGTGAAATGGATCGCACGGCAATCGAGGATGCGGGCATTGAAGGCTATACGCTGATGTGCCGGGCCGGTACAGCGGCCTGTGCCGATATTGCTGACCGGTTTCCGCGTGCCAGGCGGTGGCTGGTGGCCTGCGGTGCAGGGAATAATGGCGGTGACGGCTATGTCGTGGCCCGCTTGGCGCATGCCGCCGGCATTGAGGTAACAACCGTTGCGTTGACGGATCCGCAGCAATTGCGTGGTGACGCACAACGGGCCTGGCATGATTTTCAGGTTGCCGGCGGCCATGCTGTGCCGTTTGATCCTGGGTTGCTGGCTACTGCTGACCTGATTGTCGATGGCTTGCTGGGTACCGGTATAGACCGGCCGGTCAGCGGTGCCTATCGTGATGCAATCGAGGCAATTGGCCGGGCATCGTTGCCGGTGGTTGCGATTGACGTACCGTCGGGGCTGAATGCCGAAACCGGTGCCGTAATGGGTAGCGCAGTCAGCGCTGAACTGACGGTGACTTTCGTCGGTCTGAAACAGGGGTTTTATCTTGGTGCCGGTCCCGATCACGTTGGGGTGATCCGTTTTCACGATCTTGAGATACCGTTTGCAGCAGTTGCGGGCATTGAGCCGTCACTGCGCCGCTTCAAGGCCGATGATCTGGCTGCACTGTTGCCGCCGCGACATGCGACAGATCACAAGGGGTGTTTCGGTCATGTCCTGATCATCGGCGGTAATCGCGGGATGGTCGGAGCTGCAAGACTGGCCGGTGAAGCAGCTTTGCGTAGTGGCGCCGGGTTGGTCAGCGTGGCGGTACACCCTGATGGAGTGGCGTTGGTGGCTGCGGGTCGTGCGGAGTTGATGGTGACTGGCGTGAGTTCAGCCACCGGTCGTGACTCGTCAGGGCTTGATCAATTGATTGAACGTGCAAGCGTTATTGCCGTGGGTCCGGGGCTGGGTCAGGATGACTGGTCGCGTGGTTTACTGGAGCGCATCATCAGCACGCCGCAACCAAAGGTTCTTGATGCCGATGCATTAAACCTGCTGGCCGGTACAGCGACGCATCGCGATGAGTGGATTTTGACACCGCACCCTGGTGAGGCTGCGGTGTTACTCGGTTGTGCAACTGCCGATGTGCAGGCTGATCGGCCTGGTGCTTTGCGGGAACTCAATTCACGTTACGGCGGTGTCAGCATCCTCAAGGGTCATGGCTCATTAATTGCTGCGGCGGGGGAGTTACCGTTCTTGATCGACCACGGTAATCCGGGGATGGCAACCGCCGGCATGGGCGATGTGCTGAC
>PBZD01000089.1 GCA_002729875.1 Chromatiales bacterium
ACAGGAACCATGGCCGACCAAGGTTATGCCTAAAGATATGCTGGAAGACCGAATCGAACGCGTATTGACGCTTACCAATATCGGTTATCTTGGTACCGTCTCAAAAAGTGGCGCACCGATCGTCAGCCCGGTTGAGTTTTATTGTGACGGGCTTCAGCTGTATATTTTTCCACAACCCAATAGTCCCAAGCTCAAGGCCATGCAACGTGACCCGCGTGTGTCTTTCGCGATAGCCAATTCGATGGCTGGCTGGGCCTGTGTTATGGGGGCGCAGTTTTTTGGTACGGCGGTACTGCTTGATGTCGGGACACCGGAATGGGAGCACGGCATGAAGGTCTTCAAGTGGCCGGCGTCGTCGTATGAACTGGGTCGTGAACTGACTGAACCACCTCAGGGTCAGCTCATGCGTCTCGATCCCGAGCGCATTGTTTATACCGAGCATCTGATTCGTAAACATGGTTATGCACCACGGCAGATCTGGCGTAAGGGTGAGGACGAGGCGAAGGTAGTGCCGGGTGGTAATGTCTGACGCTGACGGCTGTTTTTGTTTCCTGTAATCGATTCGTTGTGAAGTGGTGTTAGATACTGCTTTTATTCGCTGCTGGGGATTGGCCTTTCCCTGACCGGATTTTTCCGCCAATGACCTTTCCGAAACCTTAAAGCCGCTCCTGCGGCGTTTCGGAAGGGTAGCCGGACACATAATGCCGATCAGGGAAACCTCATGAATCGTGACAAAATATTGCTCAAAAGACGCCTGCTCGTAAGCGGCTTAAGCTAATGGGACATCATTGGTCTGACACTATTTTCCCGTTGTACCGGTATCCGAAATACTGGGCGGAGTGTTTTGGTACGGCCCCATTCCTGCCGATGGATCGCGCCGGGATGGATGATCTCGGTTGGGATTCATGTGATGTCATCATCGTGACCGGTGATGCCTATGTTGATCATCCCTCGTTCGGGATGGCCATTATTGGTCGCCTGCTGGAGGCGCAGGGGTTTCGTGTCGGCATCGTTGCGCAACCGGATTGGCAATCAAAGGCGGCATTTGAGGCGCTTGGCCGGCCGAATCTTTTTTTCGGTGTGGCGGCAGGCAACATGGACTCGATGATTAACCGCTATACGGCGGATCGAAAGTTGCGTTCGGATGATGCTTATACTCCCGGTGGTATCGGCGGGCAACGTCCGGATCGCTGTTCTCTGGTTTACGCGCAGCGCTGCAAGGAAGCTTTTGCGGATGTGCCGGTGATACTCGGTGGTATCGAGGCTTCACTGCGGCGTATTGCACATTACGATTACTGGCAGGACAGTGTGCGGCGCTCGATCCTGATCGATGCGACAGCAGATATATTGTTATATGGCAACGCGGATCGGGCGATTGTCGAGATTGCGCACCGGCTTAGTCGTGGCGAGCAACTCGAGGATATTACCGATGTGCGGGGTAGTGCATTCATTCGCCGCGATACGCCTTCCGGCTGGACGGAAATAGATTCAACCAGAATCGATCGACCCGGAAAAGTGGACGCGATCGTCAATCCGTATATCAATAGTCGCGACATGACGGCTGATGAACAGCAGCGCCGGAATGCGGCGCTGCATGGTGTTGAGTACGATCAGAACGGCAATCCCGTCAAACGTCCACGTAAGCAAGAACCATTGGACCGGCAAAAAAGTGTCATTCGCCTGCCGTCATTTGAGAAAGTCCGCGCGGACCCGGTTCTCTATGCTCATGCAAACCGTGTTTTGCATCTCGAGACCAACCCGGGCAATGCACGTGCACTCGTGCAAAAGCATGCCGAGGTCGATTTGTGGTTGAATCCGCCACCGATCCCGCTGACTACCGAGGAGATGGATTACGTATTCGGGATGCCTTTTGCCCGGGTGCCGCACCCGGTGTATGGGGGTAACAAGATTCCGGCCTATGAGATGATTCGCTTTTCCATCAACATCATGCGCGGTTGCTTTGGCGGCTGTACATTTTGTTCGATTACCGAACATGAGGGGCGGATCATTCAGAGCCGGTCGGCGGGATCAATACTTGATGAGATCGAGGTAATTCGCGACAAGGTGCCGGGTTTTACCGGGGCGATATCGGATCTGGGCGGCCCGACTGCAAACATGTACCGGATTGCATGCAAAAGCCGCGAGATAGAAGCGGCATGTCGCAAGCCAAGCTGTATTTATCCCGGGATTTGCCAGAACCTGCGCAGCGATCATTCGGCGTTGACAAAGCTCTACCGTGATGCGCGTCAGGTCAAGGGTATCAAGAGGGTGTTGATTGCATCCGGCCTGCGTTATGACCTGGCAGTCGAGGATTCCGAGTACGTCCGCGAGCTTGTCACGCATCATGTTGGCGGCTATCTGAAGATCGCGCCGGAACATACCGAACAAGGCCCGCTCGAAAAGATGATGAAGCCCGGTATCGGTGGCTACGTTAAATTTAAAAATCTTTTTGACAAGTTTTCGGCCGAAGCGGGTAAGGAACAATACCTGATCCCGTATTTTATCGCTGCGCATCCGGGTACGACTGATGAAGATATGCTGAATCTTGCCTTATGGATCAAGGCGAATGGTTATCGTGCCGACCAGGTACAGGCTTTTTATCCGTCACCGCTGGCCAGTGCAACTGCAATGTATTACTCGGCGAAGAATCCGCTGCGCAAGGTTACTTATAAGAGCGCTACCGTTGAATTAGCGAAAGATCCGGAGCAGCGCAAGCTGCATAAGGCTTTTTTGCGTTATCACGATCCGCATAACTGGCCTCTGCTGCGAACGGCACTCAGGAAAATGGGTCGTGCCGACCTGATTGGTGACGGGTCAGGGCAACTGGTGCCGGCTCATCAGCCCGATGAGGATGGTGATTATCGTTCACCACGACGGAAGAATTCAGCCGGCGACCATCAACGGCGAAAAACGCTGACCCAGCACACCGGGCTGCCGCCGCGTGAAACTGGTGCGGGTAGAGGCAGGGGATCATCTCGCCGTAATCGGACTCGATAAAGGGGTTCAGCCGACATCATTGATGGTGTCGGCATTGAGTGCGCCGAGGGGTAGCGGAATTTATACCGATGACGTTTATTTAGGGGTAGCCGCTTCTTTTTGTACTTTAATGTAATCAGAGAAGTCATCCGGTACCTGTTCCTGCAGCATCTTGCGCACCATGGTCAGAGGTGACATCGGCGCTTCTGTATAGGCCATCAGTTTCCATTGGCCATTTTCCCGGCGAAAAACAGCCATGACCCGGTCCCAGCTGGATAAGGCTTTCTGACGTTTGACCTTGATATCAAAGCGTAACCTGTAAGTTGCTATAGCCAGGTCGTCGGTGAGGTAGTTTGCGCGCACCTCTGAGTATTCGTTGCGAATTCCGTCGAGCACCGTAAAGCCCGGTTTTGGATTGAAATAGGCCCTGATCCGCTGCCAGCCATGCATCGGCGGATCGATTTCTTCTGCCATATAAATCGGATGTGGATAGTCCTGATCCCACATGCTGAGCAAGGTGTCGTAATCCTGCCGGTTGTATGCTTCAGCGTAGATATCGAGGAATGCCTGAATGTCGGCCGACAGGCTGTCATCATAATCTGCTGACGCGACTCCCGGGGTGAGCAGGCTAAACAAAAGTATTATTGCCAGACGCATCATGTGTGCTCCTTGGGAAAGCCATTAGTTTGATAGTAATACTGAATAATAGCAGCCATATCCTGAGTTTGTTTGAAATCCGCCGTGCGGGTTGGTTGAGCGGATGGTGTGACGATCAACTGCTCTGTACTTGATTTCGTTGTAGAATTCCCGAAAGAAAAATAATTTTACCAATTCCTGATAATAAAAATGCAGCAACTCAATATACTTGCCATTGTCGGTTCATACCGGAATGAAGAGAGTTACAGCTACAAAACATTGAAGCTTATTGAAGAGCGAATGAATGCTCTGCAGCTAACGCAGTTTGAATATGTATTCCTGCAACGGGTTGGACTGCCATTTTGTGATGGCTGCTTATCCTGTGTTCGTGAAGGGGAGAAATCTTGCCCTGAGTCTGCAAAAATTGGTTCGCTGGTAAAAAAAATTGAGGAAGCTGATGGCATTGCATTGGCGGCGCCCGTCTATACATTTAATGTAACCGGGCTGATGAAAAATTTTTGTGAATATTTTATGTTCAAGCGCAACAGGCCGAGTTTCTTCGGTAAGAAGGCGATTGTAGTTACGGCGGCATCAGGCGGAGGGCACAAGGTGGTGCTGGATTTTCTGCAAAGAACCGCTGCTGCCTGGGGGTGTGATGTTGTCGGAAGGCTGGGTATATCATCAACACAAATGAAGCGTAAGATATATATTGAGAAAGTTGCTGTCGCTACTCAGGATGTTGCTGAAAAGTTTCTGGCGGGTATTGTCAAAGCAGATCAGCAATCACCGGATTTCGCTACCCTGATTAATTTCCGGGTTATGCAGGTCATGTCAAATGCAATGCAAACAACTTTGAATTATCGTTACTGGTCTGAGCGTGGCTGGTTAGACGCGAATTACTATACTGATGTATCGGTGAATCCTGTCACCCGGTTAGCTGTGGGTTTTATTGCTTGGCGGATTCGCAGAGCAAGAAAAAAAGGTAAAGTCAGTCCCGTGCGATAAGGGTGCAAGTCGTCAGGGGTAAAGCCTGGCATGTTTGAGCAGGAGTGTTTCGGAATGACAAAGTTTTCACTAACCGCCGGCATGGTTCCGATTGTATTGTTTATGCAAATGTTTGCTCAGGCTGCTTTGTCTGCCGGAGATCCGGTGCGTGGCAAGCAACTTGCGACCCAGTGTTTCGCCTGCCATGGCGTTGATGGCAACAGCCTTTCGCCCGTCAACCCAAAGATCGGTGGGCAGCATGAACAATATCTATTACTTGCGCTGAAGGCTTACCTTGATGGCGCACGACCGAATTCTTTGATGACTGGTGCGGTACTCGACAAGAGTGATCAGGATCTTGAGGATCTGGCGGCCTATTTTGCGGTTCAAAAAGCGGAGATTGCGCCTGATCGGCAAGCCGGTGAGAAGAAGCCCGGACCACCCGGAGGCCCAGGAGGCCCCGCTATGGCACTGCGTTTCAATTATGGCGAACGCGATGCGGAATTTTCCAGCATGCTGGCTCGGGTTCGTGATTATGAACAGCATCGGCAACCGGATATAAGCACAGGCCTGTGTCGCATACCTGAAGATGCCCCGTTAAACCGCGATCGTGATAACGATGGGCTGGCTGATCGATATGATGCGGCGCCGACCTCAGCCGGGGAATTCGTGGTTGATCACAATCAGGATGGTTATTACGAGATATGCAATATCCAGCAGTTGGCGGCGATCGCGACACTGGGTGCAGCAGAAGGCACAAGTACCACACTGTCGTTTGAGGATCGGCGCAACCGTTCTTACCAGCTCATGGCCGACCTGGATGCGGCTGGTATCGAGTTTGAGCCAATTGGCAACTGCGGGCCAACCGGAAACTGTATGCGCACGATGGGTCGGTTTGGTTATGCCGGGGTATTTGACGGACGCGGACATGTCATCCGTAATCTGTCGATCAGTGCTCCGGAACGTGGTGGTGTCGGCCTGTTTGGTGTGCTCGGTGCGTCCGGTATCGTCATGCACCTGTCGCTGGAGAATGCTCATGTTGCGGGGCGTGCCGGTGTTGGTGCAATCGTCGGGTCTAATTTTGGCACCTTGTATTATTGCTCGGCGACCGGCGAGACGAGCGGTATAATGGCTATCGGTGGCCTGGTCGGCGGCAGCGCTGGCCTTGTTTACAGGGGCTATTATTCCGGTCGTGTTAATGCCAGGCAGGCTGGTGGTGGTCTTGTCGGTGATATGACCGGTGCAGTGTTCAGTAGTGCAACCTCTGTTGAGATCAGCGGGGTACGTGGAATTGGTGGGCTGGTTGGTTTAAATACTTTCGGCAGCGTGCTGGACAGTCATGCCGCCGGTTCCGTCAAGGGCAGCAATGATATTGGCGGGCTGGTTGGTGTTAATACCGATGCGAAAGTCAGGAACAGTTTCGCTGCCGTGCGCGTCCTCGGTGAATCAACCAATATTGGCGGGCTGGTCGGGTTTAACTCGCAAAGCATCGTGCGTAATGTTTATGCGACTGGAGATGTAAGCGGTGCTGATGCTGTGGGCGGCCTGATTGGGAGCAACAAGGGTATAGTGGCGAACGGTTATGCAACCGGTGATGTTTCCGGAGCCGGGGAGACCGGCGCGGTCGTGGGTGTCATTATCGAGGGTGATGTGATTGGAACCTACGGTCCTGAATCAACACAACTCGCAAATCTGACCGGGGAGTCAACCGGCTGGGCGCCCAATGAAACTCCGGTTAGTAAACCTTTACAGTATTTCTGTGACCGTAACGGCAATGGATTTATTGATCCGGTTGAACGTGTGAGGAAGAACTACATCTGGAGTTTTGGCGGTTCGCAAAAAACGCCGCAGATTCAATGTTCAGACAGAGGGTAGCGTCATAATTATCGGTAATGCAGATTTCACTCAGTAGGACGAACCTGGGCAAGGCAGATACGGGAGTTCTCATGAATAATTTGAGTTGGAGACATCGGATTCTATCGGCGGTGATAGTGATCTTTGTTGCGGCGGTGTTGTTGCTGACGGTAATAACAGCGCAAGCCGGGGATGAGCGGGTTTCAACGGCGGGCTCATTCGTAACCGGGGATATTTTTGTCGCGGCAACGGTCATGGATGTGCCTGACGATGATCATGCCGGCACCGGTCGCCTGTTACAGTTTGATGCTGATTTAAAATTCAAGGGTGAATTATGGATTGCGGAAACAACACATAAGATAGGTGGTTTGGCATTTGGTCCGGATGGAACGTTGTGGGGTTCTGCACCAATTTCATGGCAGGTAATTGAGATTGATACTAATGCAAAGCAGAAACCGATCAGGTCTTTCGCGCAACGGCCATTTAGCAGTGTTACGTTTGCTCCGGATGGTACCTTGTTGTTCGCTGAACATCTGATCGGCAGCAAGACCAGCATTTCATTTAATACAACCCATTTCAATCTTTTGCCTGGCGACCAGGTGATCGGCCATGGCAATATTTTGCGTTTTAGTGCCGGTGGTGAATTTATCGAGGAGTATGAGACGGATACTCATGGCGGGGTGGTGGGTATCCATGGGGTTACCAGCACCGTGTTGACAGATGACGGCAAGCGCATCATCTATATTTCCGAGACCGGCAATCGTGTCATGCAGTACGATCTCGAAAACAGACAGCAACTTTCGGACCTGGCTGATTTCGGTAAGGTTGAGGATGCACCATCTATGCTCCTGGTTATGGCGCAAATGCCCGATGGTGACCTGGTCATTGGTACTGGTACCAGTGTTGTATTCCTGGATCAGGATTCAGGCGAGATTACCCATGAAATCAGGATGGATCGTATGGGTTGGGCAGCTGTTGCGTCATCGATTGATCCGGGCTACCTGTTGCTTGGTAATTTCTTTGACGGTGAATTTGTCAAACTGCGTGTGGATGACGGTAAGATAGTCGCACGTAATACCATTAATGAAGAGCGCTCGTTGTCGGGTATAGCACAATATCCTGGCCCGCTGGCCAGCCATTGAATGAGCTATAAGATATGAAAACCTTTCTGAGAATTATTGGCGCATTATTTCTGCTCTTGATACTGGGCCTTGGTGGTCTTGCATTGACCCTTGAGGCCAGTTTGCCGACCAGCACGATTGACCTGCAACCGATGTCGCCGACACCCATAACAAGTGAAGCTACATCAATCCTGATATTTGGTGCGACCCGTAATACCGGGTTGATGGTGGCA
>PBZD01000090.1 GCA_002729875.1 Chromatiales bacterium
GCCGAGCCAAGTCACCTGTTTTATTATGTTTTTATCATTAAGTTAAGCATGATTTAATAAAATCAAGGGTTTGCCCGCGACGCTCGGGGTTTGGTTTGATGTATTGGTGAGCAATCTGCGTTGATTGATAACAATCGGTTGCCGAGAGTAGCCCAATTTAGCCCTGTCTTTTATGCGGGTACGTCCGCATTCAGGCTGTATTTACCGATCAGCGTGACCTCACTAATAATGTGGCCTTCGATGGCGGTCAGTATATCGGCAGCCGTGAAGCGTTCGTCAACCGGTAGTCGGGCGAGATCGATAGCATATAACGTGAAGTGATAATGGTGCAGGCGCTCATCGTTCCATGGCGGGCACGGGCCCTCGTAACCAAAGTAGTCGCCCTCCATGGTCGGGTCTCCGGCCATGAAATTTGTATAGTCATTAATGCCCTGTCGAGTACCGGGTGGCCCGGCCGGGTCGGACTTGCCATGCGGTACGATGCCGACCGAGCAGGCACCTTCATCGATTGATTCGGTTTGCACGGGTATGTCGATCATTATCCAGTGAATGAAGTCAGTGCGTGGCAGGTGTGCAGAAATCGTAGTGCCTTCCTGGTTGAAATTTTCCATTGATGTTGGCACGTCCGGGTCTGCGCACAACAAGACAAGTGATTTCGCATCAGCCGGAACATCACTCCAGCTCAGTTGTGGGTTTCTGTTCTCACCTAACTTGATGTGCTCGTCGGGGTCGGCAATGCCAAAAGCGCAACGCTCCGGAATTTTTCCGTTGTGGTCGAAGGTTTCGGATGTAATACGCATGATTATTTTCCACTATTGCAGTTAATTTATGGTTGGTTGGTAAAGCTTTGCAAGGTTGCATTAATGCGGTCTACAGCCCAATCAATTTTGGACTTATCGATGATTAATGGTGGGGCGAGCCTGACCACAGTATTGTGAGTTTCTTTTGTCAGGATTCCGCGTTCCATCAGTCGTTCACAGACTTGCCGTGCGGTGGCATGTTGTGGATTAATTTCGATGCCGAGTAACAGGCCGCGGCCGCGTATCGACGTAATCAATGGCGACTGGAGGGTATTAAGCGCGGCGGCCATATAGCGTCCCATTTTTGCGCTGTTGTCTATCAATGCATCATCTATCAAAATTTGCAGCGCTTCGCTGGCGATAGCTGCAGCAAGCGGATTGCCGCCAAATGTACTGCCATGATCACCAGGAGTGAAACGGTCGAGAATGCTGCGCCGGGCGAGAAAAGCGGATACCGGGTATAGTCCGCCGCCGAGCGCCTTGCCGAGCATTAATCCATCCGGGCGGACTGCATCGTGATCACAGGCCAGAAATGAGCCGGTTCGACCCAGGCCGGTCTGGATTTCATCGCAAATCAACAGCACGTTATGCTGACGGCAGATTTCGGCGCATTGGCTCAGGTAGCCTTTACCGGGCACGATAATGCCGCCTTCGCCCTGGATGGGTTCGACAATGAATGCGGCCGTGTTTTCGTTAATCGTAGCTTTTAGCGCTTCAGTATCGTTGTAGTCGATCAGACGGAAACCATCCGGAAAAGGACCAAAATTTTTCCGGTACTGTGCCTCCGATGACATGGCGACTGCGGCAATGGTTCGGCCATGAAAATTGCCGCGGCATACGATGATTTCGGCTTTATCGGGCGCTACTCCCTTGACTTCATACGCCCACTTACGTGCCGCCTTGATGCCCGTTTCGACGGCTTCGCTACCGGTATTCATCGGCAGCGCCATATCCATGCCGCTCAGGTTGCAGAGCTTTTCGAGGAACGGGGCCAGCTGGTCAGAGTAAAAGGCCCGGGACACGACGCCGAGTTGTGAGGCCTGGCGTGTCATGGTGGCGATGAGGCGCGGATTTGCATGGCCATGGCTGACTGCTGAATAAGCGCTCATCATGTCCAGGTAACGATGTTCTTCGGTATCCCAGACGTAACAGCCTTCACCGTGGGTTAGCACAACCGGCAGCGGATGGTAATTGCTGGCACCAAACCGGCGTTCTGCTGTTTCAATGGCATTGATGCTGGTCATGACTTTCCTTTGCGCACGGGTTCCATGATATGACATCCTGATTGGCTCAGCAGATGCCCGAGCGCAGGTAAATCTCTACAATACGCTGGATGACTGTTTTTTTGGAGAGTGTCGGGTGAGCAGTGCGGTATCACGCCGAGAGGCATTGATGATCGATGGCCCAACCGGGCAGCTTGAGGCTTTGCTTGAAACCCCCAGGGCAAACAGCGTTCGCCGGGTTGCTGTTCTGTGTCATCCTCATCCTCTGCATCAGGGCAGCTTGATGAACAAGGTTGTGTATACGTTATCCCGGGCAATGAATGTTCTCGGGGTGACGGCCATTCGTTTTAATTTCCGTGGCGTAGGGGCGAGCGAAGGAACTTTTGCTAATGGTATTGGTGAAACGGACGATGTATTGGCCGTCGCTGATTGGGCAGCACAACACTATCCGGATACTGAATTGTGTTTACTCGGATTCTCTTTTGGCGGCATGGTTGCGGCCCGTGCTGCACTGTCGGCCAGGCCAATTCAGCTGGTCACGGTAGCTCCCGCCGCATCCCGGATGGCCGGGCTGCTGGATGGCTGCCAGCCGGAGTGTCCGTGGCTAATCGTGCAGGGCGAGGCAGATGATGTCGTGCCTTGTGCCGAGGTCATTGAATGGGTTAACGGGCTTTCCCCCGGGCCGGAGCTCGTGGTGATGCCAGATACCGGGCATTTCTTTCATGGCCGGTTGACGAAGTTGCGAGAAATCGTAGTCAATCATCTTGTTACACAGTGGGGAGCCACATGATCGATCGGTTGTTAAGTTTTTTTGGTTTGTCCGAGGAAGAGGTAGCCGGCAATACGGATGAGGCCCGGATCCAGCATGCGACAGCTGTTCTGCTGGTCGAGATTGCCAGAGCTGATTACGAACGTCTGTCGCTGGAACATGATGCGATGCTTGCATTGCTGAAGAGCACCTTTGGCCTGTCTGTTGTTGAGGCGGAGCGTGTATTGGATCATGCGGAGACCGCGGCCGAGAACTCGGTATCGCTACATGAATTCACCCGCATCTTGCATGAAGAACTCAGTTACAGTGAGAAAGAAAGAGTTGTCGAGATGCTTTGGCGCATTGCGTTGGCGGATAAAGTGCTCGATAAATATGAAGACTATATGGTTGGCAAGATAGCCGATTTGCTTTACGTCGTTCGTGGCGATGTCATGCGGCTGAAGAGCAAGGTTTATGAATCGCTGGACAAATAGGCCGGGTTTGTCGTCAGGTATTGCCACCGCTTGAGTTGCACGCGTCAATGAAGGCATTCGGTGGTATCCGGGTAGCGTTGATTATGCGGAAGGATTTGTCACGGCTTGCTTTGCCGCGAACCAGTTCCACCTGTGATGGTGCAACCGCGAACAACCTGGCGAGTAATTTAATGGCCTGTTGATTGGCCTTGCCGTCGACCGGTGGGGCTGTCAGGCGGAGCCTGAGCCTGCCGTTTTTGACATTGCCTACGGCCAGTCGACTGCTGCGGGCCTGAACCCGGATGTTGATGATCAGCGAGCCGTCGGCTGCATACCGGGCGTAATTCGGTGGCAGGTCTACCTGCTTGTCGGTCACAGTAGTTGCGTGATCGACAGGCAACCCATGCCGGCGGCAATGCGACCGATCGGCAGCAGCATCGTCAATGCCTGGATGGTGATCAGCGCAAACAGTACCGATAAGTCGAGTCCGGCTATTGGGGGAATGATCCGGCGAAATGGCTTTAATACCGGTTCGGCAATACTGGTCAGCAGGGTTGTAGCCGGATTGACAGTGCCCGGGCCGATCCAGCTCATCAGCACATATACGAACAGAATGAACAGGTATATTCGTAACGCCATGTAGACTATCCGCAGCAACGTCAGGCCGATGATTTGAATGAAATAGGGTTCGCTCAGGCAGGTCAGGTTGACCAGTACAATCGTGACGGCAAGTTCGAGCACCACCACGATGACAATCGTTGCAGCGTCGAGACCGCCAATAGATGGGATTAGTCGCCGCGCCGGAATGACCAGTGGGTTCGTAAGACGGACAATAAACTGTGTGATTGGATTGCTGAAATCGGCTCGTACCCACTGCAGAATAAAGCGCAGAACGAAAGTAATGATGTACAGCTCAAGGAGTGTCTTGATGACGAAGGTCAGGGCATTTTGCATATTGATATTCGCTGTTGCTGGGATTAACAGTTTTGCTGCGCCATCAGTTGTTTTTACCGAGTTCGACAGAGCGGTCACGGGCGGCTCGCAATGCCCGTTCGACAATAGCACGAAATTCCGATTGCTCCAGAATATCGAGTGCAGCAGCTGTTGTACCCCCTTTGGAGGTTACCCTGGAGCGTAGCGCTTTGAGTTCCAGTTCAGATTCATCTGCAATACGGCCGGCGCCAAAACCGGTTTGCCGTGCCAGCCTGGTTGCGAGTTCTGCGGGCAGGCCCATTTCCCGACCGCAGGCTGCAAGTATTTCCATAAACAGGTAGAAATAGGCGGGGCCGCTACCCGATACGGCAGTTACGGCATCCAGCAACGCTTCGTCATCAATCCACGCAACCTCTCCCATTGCTGCGGCCACATACTGTGCCCAGCCTTTCTGCTCCTCGGTCGTCGTCGGCATGGCCGTCAGCACCGATATACCCGCTCCCACCAGTGCCGGCTGGTTCGGCATCGCACGTACGATGGCCTGCGCCGGGTTAAGCCAGGCCTGTAGTGAATCGAGTGTAATACCCGCAGCTATCGACAGAAAGACACATGAATCTCGTGCGGCAGTGGCGGGTAATGCGCCAATGACGGTTGCCATGATCTGTGGCTTGACGGCCAGCACGATAAGGTCGGCTGCATCGAGCATGGCGGCATTATTGTCGGTTACCTGAATATCGCTATGGATTGCGTGTACGTTGTCACGTTGTGCCGGGTCGGGATCAGACATACTCAGGCGTTGCGGATTATGCCCGGCCCGGACCAGTCCGCCGATGATGGCCTGAGCCATGTTGCCGCCGCCGATAAAGCTGATGTTCAGATTGTGGTTATCCATAGTCTCTGCTTCCAAACAAGTCCGTACCGATCCTGATGCAGGTGCTGCCTTCTATTATCGCCGCTTCGAGATCAGCCGACATGCCCATCGACAAGGTATCGACAGCATAACCGGCCAGACCGAGTTCATCGAGCAAGCGGCGCGCGCGGGCAAATTCCCGGCGGGTCTCGGCGACCCCGCGGTCGGGCAGCGGGATCGTCATCAGGCCGCGTAATTGCAGCTGTGGCGCTGCGGTAATCATTGCAGCAAGGCCCGGCAGGTCATCCTCGGTCACGCCGTTGCGATTATCCGCATTTTGCGGCTGTAACTGAATACAGACCTGCAAAGCAGCGCGGTCGCCGGGGCGCTGGGCCGATAACCGCTCAACAATTCGGGGGCTGGTGACGGTATGGACCCAATCAAAATGCGCTGCGATCGACCGGGTCTTGTTGGATTGAATGGGACCGATAAAATGCCACACCGTGTCATGATCCATTACTGTAATTTTGTCCAGTGCCTCTTGCAGGTAATTCTCGCCGAAATGCCTGAGCCCCGCAGCATGGGCCGCCGCGAGCGCTTCAATCGGCTGCCGCTTGCTGACGGCCAGGATACGCACCGAGTTCGGATCCCGGCCCGCAGCCTTGGCAGCAGAATTAATACGTTGTTGTAAACGTCCTAGTTGTTCCGTGATTTGCGTCACGATCCCTTTTTGGTGGCTCGATATACTTAAATACACCCAGTTGACCGCATTATGAAAAATGTCGGTTGGTAGCTACTGGGTAAGTTATTGATTTGGGAATGAATAATGGCTGTTGATATTGCTCAGTTACTGACCTTTTCGGTAAAAAATGGTGCTTCCGATCTGCATCTGTCCGCCGGTGTAGCACCGATGATTCGTGTCGATGGCGACGTCAAGCGAATAAATATGCCTGCGCTGTCACACAAAGATGTGCATAGCATGATATACGACATTATGAATGACAGGCAGCGTAAGGACTTTGAAGAGTTCTACGAGACTGATTTTTCATTTGAGATCCCCGATCTTGCTCGTTTTCGTGTTAACGCCTTTAACCAGGCACGTGGTGCCGGCGCCGTATTTCGTACCATTCCATCCGATATTCTGACCCTTGAAGACCTTATGGCCCCGGCTATTTTCAAGGATATTGCAATGTATCCGCGTGGCATTGTCCTGGTGACCGGGCCAACCGGTTCCGGCAAATCGACAACACTTGCGGCGATGATCGACTACATCAACGACAACAAGCCGGATCATATTCTGACAATTGAGGATCCAATCGAATTTGTTCACGAGAGCAAACGATCGTTGATCAATCAGCGCGAGGTGCACCGTGACACGCTGGGTTTTGCCGAGGCCTTGCGCTCGGCACTGCGTGAAGATCCTGATGTTGTTCTGGTTGGTGAGATGCGCGATCTTGAGACGATTCGGCTTGCGTTGACCGCAGCCGAGACCGGTCATCTTGTGTTTGGCACACTGCACACCAGTTCGGCGGCCAAGACAATCGATCGTGTGGTTGATGTGTTTCCGGCGGCAGAGAAGGAAATGGTGCGCTCGATGTTATCCGAATCGCTGCGAGCGGTTATCTCCCAGACACTGCTTAAGCGTGTCGGTGGCGGTCGAATTGCAGCCCACGAGATAATGATCGGTACTGCGGCGATTCGAAACCTGATCCGGGAGGGCAAGATTGCACAGATGTATTCAGCAATCCAGACAGGTCAGGCTAACGGTATGCAGACATTGGACCAAAATCTTACTGAGTTGTTGGCGAAAGGAGTCATCAACAAGGACGAGGCCCGATTCAGAGCTGCTAACAAGGAAAATTTCTAATCCGAGTGTGTGAAAACTGCTTAGTTGGTAAAGGATAAATTATATGGAACGCGATCAGGCAACACGGCTTATGCAGGGTCTGCTGAAAAAGATGGTGGCCAGGAATGGCTCCGACCTGTTCATCACGGCAGGGTTTCCCCCGGCGATCAAGATCGATGGTGAGATTCACCGTGCAACCGAAGAGTCGCTGACGCCGGATCAGAGTGCGGTCATTGTTCGTTCGATCATGAATGACAAGCAGGCGCGGGAATTTGATGCGACGAAGGAATGTAATTTTGCGATCGGCCCACAGGGAATCGGCCGGTTTCGTGTCAGTGCATTCATTCAGCAGGGTGCGGTTGCTGCGGTGTTGCGCCAGATCATCACAAACATTCCAACTGTCGATGAACTCGAATTGCCCGGTACGTTGAAAGAAATTGCCATGACAAAACGCGGTCTCGTGATTTTAGTCGGGGCTACCGGGTCCGGTAAATCGACAACACTGGCGGCAATGATCGGCCACAGAAATGAAAATTCATGTGGTCATATCGTCACGATTGAGGATCCGATTGAGTACGTGCATGCACATAAACGTTGTGTGGTAACCCAGCGGGAGGTCGGTGTGGATACCGAGTCTTGGTTTGCTGCACTGAAGAACACACTACGTCAGGCTCCCGACGTGATTATGATCGGTGAGATCCGTGAGCGCGAAACAATGGAGTATGGCATCCAGTTTGCCGAGACCGGTCACCTGTGTCTCGCAACTTTGCACGCAAATAGTGCGAATCAGGCGCTCGATCGCATTATTAACTTTTTTCCTGAAGAGAAGCGCGCTCAGTTATTGACGGATATGTCGCTTAATGTCCAGGCGCTGATTTCGCAGCGACTGTTACCGCGTGAAGGTAACCCGGGTCAAATTGCCGCAATGGAGATCATGCTGAGGTCGCCGCTGATTTCCGATCTGATCAGCAAGGGTGAAGTAGCGAAGATCAAGGAAGTCATGGCGAAAAGCAATCGTCTGGGTATGAAGACATTTGATCAGGATTTGTTCGATCTCTATGAGAATCAAAAGATCAGCTATGAGGATGCAATGCGTAATGCAGACTCAAAGAATGAACTGCGTCTGCGCATCAAGCTTGAAAGTGGGCGCAATAAAGACAATACAGAGGATCGGGTCGGGGGGTTGAAACTGGAAGATGACGAAGAAAGCGCACACTTCTGAAAACTTCAGTTCTGAATTGAAAGATGGGTATTTGAAGAGTAAATATTGAAATGAATGTACAGCCATTGTTCAACCTTATGGTTGAGAAAAAGGCCTCTGACCTTTTTCTAACCTGCAACGCCCCGGTGAAAATAAAGATTGACGGCAAAATCATGCCGGTCAACAAGCTTGATCTTACGCCAAAGATGGTGCGTCAGGCCGCAATGGAGGTTATGACTGAGGAGCAGATGGAGGAGTTTACCCGGGAACTGGAGATTGATTTTGCAATTTCCAAGCCTGGCCTTGGTCGATTTCGTGTCAATGTCTTTCATCAACGCAGCAATATTGCGATGGTCATGCGCTATATTGCGACTGATATGCCTCGGCTTGAGGAGCTTGGCCTGCCGTCAATTTTGCAGGAACTGGTCATGTTCAGACGCGGGCTGATCCTGATGGTCGGTGCTACCGGTTGTGGAAAGTCTACGACACTGGCTGCCATGGTGAATTATCGTAACGAAAAAACTTCCTCTCATATTATTACTATCGAAGATCCGATAGAGTTTTTGCATAAGAATAAAAAATCCATTATCAACCAGCGTGAAATTGGCAGTGATACGAGATCATATGCGCGCGCTTTGAAGAGTGCGATGCGCGAGGCGCCTGATGTCATCCTGATTGGTGAGATTCGGGATCGGGAAACGATGCAGGCGGCGATTGATTTATCTGGTACCGGTCACCTGGTTATTGCGACGTTGCATTCGAACAATACGCCGGAAACTCTGGATCGGGTTATTAATATTTTCCCTGAAGACCAGCATGCACAGGTGTATATGGACATGTCCCAGTATTTACGTGCCATTATTTCGCAACGACTGGTGCGCGGTGTTGGTGGCGAACGTCGGGTTGCGGCAGAGATTATGCTGAACACACCGCGTATTTCTGAACTGGTACGGGGTGGTGATGTTAGCAAGGTCAAGGAGTCGTTCTACGACAGTACAGAGCAGGGTATGCAAACTTTTGACCAGTCGCTGCTCAAGCTTTACCAGGACGGTAAGGTGACGATGGATGAAGCGCTGGCAAACGCCGATTCTCGCGCCAACCTTGAAGCACAAATTCATTTCGGTTAATACCTGCTGGTCGGAGCGGTTGGGGCTGCAATTCCTGCGATGTCATCCGGGATAGATCATGTCCCCGTCAAACACCGGGCCATCGACACAGACCCTCTTCATCACAGGTCCGTCAGCCGTTTGTACCTCGACAGCACAGCCGGCACAGCCGCCTACCGCGCAGGCCATGAATTCCTCAAGGCATAATTGCGACGGTAAGTTCAGTGAATGAGCCAGCCCGACGACGGCCTTCAGCATTGGTCCGGGGCCGCAGGCATAGAGCATGATTCTCCCCAACTGTTCGGGTGTTAACGTCTCCAGCCATTCGCGCGCCAACTCGGTCACGAAACCGTTGTAACAGCCCGTAAACCCGGATGTTGTCGCAAGTCGTGAAGGGATGCCGATATGATCCAGCTGAGTAATGGCCTGGCGTGCTGAAGCCGGAGCCCCCGGTAATGCTACAGCGCTTTCAGTAAGGTCGAACGGGAACGGCAGTTCCGAACCGAAGAAGGCGACGCAGGTATTATTATCCCGGCCACTGCCATGCAGGTGTTCGGCCAGGAAAATCAGCGGCGGGATACCGACCCCCCCGCCGATCAGTATTGCGGTCGGGTGATCGGCGTCGGGTTTGAAGCCATTACCGATCGGACCCAGCAGGTTGATCGTCGTGCCCGGTGCGGCCCTGGCCAGTCGCCCCAGACCCTGCCCCGTGACCTTGTACAACACCTCGATCCATCCATTAGCTACATTTGTACGCATGATCGACAACGGTCGGCGCATGGGCAGGTCGTTAGCACATCGAACATGAACGAAGCTGCCCGGTCGCGCACCTGCGGCACAGCGTGGTGCGGCAAGGCGCAGCACGAATTGGTTGCCCGTAAACGTCGTATGCTGGAGGATTTCTGCATCCTCGACACAGATTGTGTTGGTGTGTCCCCGGGTCATGTGCCGGTGATGGCCGCGAGTATGGCCATACGTACAGCCAGACCATTCGTGACTTGCTGGGTGATGGCGCTTTGCAGGCCGTCGGCAACACTGCCTTCAATTTCGACATCACGATTCATAGGCCCGGGATGCATGACGATGGCATCGGGATTGGCAAGTTTAAGTCGTTGTTCGGTGAGTCCATAGGCCTTGAGGTATTCATGATTTGTCATCAGGCCTGATTTTTCCTTAATGCGTTCTTTTTGTATGCGCAGTGTGACAAGCGCATCTGCGCCTGCAATTGCGCTGTCGATGTCGTCGGTGATGTGCATTCCCGGGTAAAGCTCCGGATTCGGTGCCAGTCCCGGCGGCGAGACGAGGCGAATGGTGTTGTTGCCGACGATTGTCAACCCCTCTGTTAATGACCGCGCCACTCGGGAGTGAGCAATGTCGCCGATGATCGTGATTGTAAGGTCATCGAGTCGACCCTTGTGCTGGCGTATTGTCAGTAAATCCAGCAAGCCCTGGGTCGGGTGTGAAACATCCGATTCGCCCGCATTTAAGACTTTGATGTGCGGTTCGACTTTGTTTGCTATCAATGCGGGGATGCCGGCTGATGCGTCACGGATGACAAATATGCTGACTCCCATTGCCTGCAGCGTGTAAATTGTGTCGAGAATACTTTCGCCTTTTTTCCTCGACGACATATTGACGTCAAGATTCAGGACGTCGGCATTCATTCTTTTTGCTGCCAGTTCAAAGGATGCCCGAGTACGTGTGCTGGCCTCAAAGAACAGGTTTGCAACGGTCTGCCCGGTCAGACAGTCATCGCTAGCGACAGCCGCACCGCTGGGCCGCACGTAATTCTGGGCACGATCCAGAATCTCAACAATCATGTCACGTTCCAGTCCATGAAGCTGCAACAGGTGCCGGAGTCGGCCCGATGGTGTGAGTTGATCGGTGGTTATGGTTTTGTTGGGCATTTTTTTATCGTTATCAGTTTTCGTGCAGCCAGGTTTCGGCAATTAATTTTGCCGACAAGCTGTCAATATCTTCACGGCGAATTCTTCGACGTCGCTGTCCGGTTCGGCGTTGCTCAGTCAGCGTCATTCGGGCTTCCATTGATGTCAGGCGTTCATCCACATGTTCAACCGGCAAACTGTATTGTTTGCCGAGACGTTCCCCGAAATCGGCTGCCAGCCCGCTTAGTCGAGATTCTGTTCCGTCGATATTATAGGGCACACCGATCACGAGTGTGTCAGGTTTCCATTCCTTAATCAGGGCTGCTATAGCCTGATTAATGGCTTCTGTGTTGTCGGCTGACAAAGTTTGCAGTGCAATAGCCGAGTCGATAACCCGGTTTGCAAATGCCACGCCTATACGCTGTTCACCAAAATCGAACGCCAGTGCGGAATCTTTGTGCGTTGCGCTGTTTATTGCTTAATCATTCCGGAGTCAGGCGTGGCCGGTTTCAGAGCTGATTGTCGATAAGTCAATACCGAGTAATTGTGCCGCAGACAGCCAGCGTTCTTCAAATGGAGTATCGAAAATAATCTGTGCATTGGCCGGTGCGTTAAGCCAGGCATTTGCGAGTATCTCATGTTCGAGTTGACCGGCGCTCCAACCGGCATAGCCGAGTACGACAGTGGCATGCTTGGGTCCGTGCCCATCAGCCATTGCAATCAGGATGTCCCGGGAAGTCGTAACCTGGATTGAATCGCTTGTTTCCGTCGTGTTTTCCCAACTGTTTTCTGCGTCATGTATGACAAACCCGCGTTCCATGTGTACCGGTCCGCCATGCAGTACCGGCCGGCTGGAAATTTCCTCGTCACAGTCGCTGAGTTCCAGCTGGGTAAATACTGTACCGAGATTGATATCGAGTGGCCGGTTGATGACAAGTCCGAGCGTGCCCTGATCACTGTGTTCGCAGATATAAGTAACGGTTCTGGCGAAATTAGGATCCTGCATACTGGGCATTGCGATCAGCAGGTGTCCGGAAAGGTTGTTTGCATCATCTGATTTCATTGGTCAAAACCCGATAGTCGTGATGATATGAGGCCGTCAGTGAAGTGCCATTCATAAGCAAATCGTAGAACATCATACTCGCTGCGCAGAAATTCAGGGAATGGGCTAAATGGTGCAGAGAAAATGACGATATTCACCGCATCCTGATCAAGCGAGCGAATGCCGGATGAGTTACGGATGATCACCTCGTTCAGGTTGCCGTCAGAGTTGATGGCAACCTCTAGAGTGGGGAACCTGGCAAGGCCGGTGCTGTCGGCTGCGTGTGGGAAGTTAAGTGTGCCGATACGTTCGATGCGGTTCTTCCAGCGGCTCAGATAAGCGGCAATTCGTACTTCACGGGTATTCGCGCTAATGATCAGTTCTCGAGGCTCACTGTCACTGATTAATGTTTCTTGTGCTGGTTTATTGACGATCTCTATGGGGGTGGTATCGCCGACCAGGGATCGTGCCTGTTGCTGATCATGGTACTTGCGATCATCCTGTCGCTTCGGGATTGCGAGTCGGCCAGACAGTGACCGGGCCACGATGGTTGGCCGGTTGCTGAGTGTCAATGGATTTGGCTGGTAGCGGCGTTGCTGACCCGCCTGTTCAGGCCCGAGTGTCTCGACCGGGTGCAACTGGTTCATGGCGGTTTGCAGTTGCATCGGAATTTCGGTATTGCCGGTGCCGAGCATATTTTTCTGTGCCAGCAGTTCGGCATCACTTTGCGACAAGTGATTGGGTGACTCATTCGTGATCAGGACGACATCAAATGAAGTCACCATTGGATTCGCAGGCCGGTCATCACCGGTAAAGGTCACGCCGAGCAGAATAACGCCATGAAGCAATCCGGCCAGAAACAGCGTCGTGGACAGCCGTTCCCGGGATGCCGCTGCAGACCACGGCATGAAAAGACGGGGGTCAACGGCACGTGATATGCCCTGTTGGCTCATATTTCCTATTGATGAACTCATGTGCGGGGATAGGCGAAAATATATTTTCGTATCAGTCGCAGCTGTTAATACGGCGATTATACGCCTCGCCGCAGGGCAGGGTTGGATGAGGCCAAAAAATCAGTTTTTTGCTCCTTTCTCACCCCCATCCCCGGATTTCACCCAGCCGGGTTTCAACAGCATCCATTAGTTGCCGGGCAATATCGAGTCCGGCCAGTTTAAACAGTTCGCGTATCCCGGTTGGGCTCGTGACGTTAATTTCCGTCAGGTAATCACCAATCACGTCGAGACCGGCAAACAGCACACCACGCTCTCGCAGTATCGGTCCGACCTGTGCGCAAATCCAGCGGTCGCGTTCCGTCAACTCGCGGGCTTCCGGCAGGGCACCGGCGACAAGGTTGCCTCGGTTGTCGTCCGCTGGCGGGATGCGCGCCAGTACACTTTGGGTGGGTTGGCCGTTGACGAGCAGGATACGCTTATCGCCGGTGGTGATTTCCGGGATGTATTTCTGCGCCATTGAGAATTTTGTATCGTAATCAGTTAATGTCTCGAAAATTACGTTGGCGTTGTTATCGTTGTGGCTGACTACAAATATTGATCGTCCGCCCATGCCATCCAGTGGTTTTACGACGATTTTCTCCTGTTCTGTCAGAAAAGCACGCAGCTGCGACCTTGTTCTTGTGATCAGCGTTGGTGGGCAGCATTCCGGGAACCAGGCCGTGAACATCTTTTCGTTCATATCCCGCAAGGTGGCGGGTTTGTTGACGATCAGGGTTCCAGCCAGTTCCGCGCGTTCCAGGATATAAGTCGTGAAGATGTACTCGGTATCAAATGGTGGATCCTTGCGCATCAGCATAATGTCAAGGTCAGCAAGCGACTGGTCAGCAGGATCGTCGAGTTCGTACCAGCTGGACGGGTCGTCAGCTACGCGTAAGGTTCGGCCAAACCCCCGTGGCTCACCGTCAGTGAGGTACAGATCCAATTGCTCGAAATACCGGATCTCATAGCCACGCGTCTGAGCTTCCAGCAGCATGGCCAGTGTGCTGTCTTTGGCCGGGTTAATTTGGCTGATCGGGTCCATGACTACCCCGAGCCTCAAATTACTCATTACTCTCTCCATGATACCGGTGTCTCAATTCTGACCCAGACCTGCTGAAATATCACCTCTGGGCGGGTATTATCCTTGAACATACGGAAGAAGGTTATTTTCTGGTGCCAAAAAATGTTTGGCTGGGATTTCGGCATATGCAAAGGTCAATTCCTGTTGATTCGTCATGGTCACCGGTTTTGTGTATTGAACGCATTATGTTAAAGGCTTGCAATGACTGATGTAACTGATGTGCCTGTGGCGTCCGACACTGTTCCGAAACTGGGCGGGCTCAAGATACTCGTCATTGACGACAGTAAAACGATCCGGCGTACCGCTGAGACACTCTTGTCCAAAGAGGGATGTACGGTGTATACGGCGATCGACGGATTTGATGCGCTGGCCAAGATTGCGGATCACCAGCCCGATGTTATTTTTGTCGATATCATGATGCCGCGTCTTGACGGATATCAGACCTGTTCTTTAATCAAGCACAACAAGGCCTTTAGTCAT
The DNA here is from genome assembly GCA_002729875.1 of Chromatiales bacterium. Taxonomy (GTDB): domain Bacteria; phylum Pseudomonadota; class Gammaproteobacteria; order Steroidobacterales; genus SMWD01. Next base: position 14,662 of record PBZD01000090.1, read on the forward strand.
ACGCCGGTCATTATGCTGTCCAGTAAGGATGGTTTGTTCGATCGGGCTCGTGGCCGGATTGTTGGTTCTGAGCAATACCTGACAAAGCCTTTCACCAAAGATGAGTTGCTTGGGGCAATTGCCAACCAGGTATCTCGATAACACACGGGAGTGAAACGATGGTGCTGGTGTTAATAGTTGATGATTCACCAACGGAACAGCACGTTATATCGAAAGCGCTGGAAAAACACGGTTTTGAGACCGTTGTTGCGAGTGATGGTGAAGAAGCAATCGAAATCGCCGAATCGCGGTTACCGGACCTGATTCTCATGGATATTGTCATGCCTGGCATGGATGGTTTTAAGGCCACACGCCAATTGGCAAAGAATCCGATGACGGCGGCAATCCCGGTCGTCATGGTCACGTCGAAAGATCAGGAAACGGATAAGGTCTGGGGCTTGCGTCAGGGAGCCGTCGAATATTTGATGAAGCCCATTGACGACGCGGCGCTGGTCACAGCCGTACAGGAGAACCTGGGTTGATGGTCGGAGCATCGGGCGATGATTTACGTGCCTTGCGGGATCGACCGTTTGACCTGTTGCAGGAACTCGAGCGTCGCAGCAAGGCGGCCCTTGCCGGGGCAGCAGGTACTGATGTAGATGCTAAGGAATGGGTTGGTATCGGTTTTCGACTTGCCGACGAGCAGTTTATTGTCGCCCGTGATGATATTCGTGAGGTTCTGATGGTGCCGGAATCGATTGCGCGCGTACCGGGTGCCAAGTCCTGGATTAGCGGGTTGGCCAATGTCCGCGGCCACCTGCTGCCGATTGTTGATTTAAAGTCATTTCTTGGTAGCGGACGGTTTGCCGGACAGCGCGATGCCCGGGTACTTGTAATCAAGAGTACTGATCTGTCGGTCGGGCTCATCGTAGATGAGGTATTTGGATTCAGGCGCTTTCTTGAAAGCGAGCGATCTGACACGATCCCGCAAACGTTGGTGCGGTGCGATCATTTTCTTGAGGGCACTTATGAACGCGGTCTGGAAAACTGGTCTATTTTCAGTGTCGGGCGCCTCGAGAAAAGTAAAGAGTTTCAGCGTGGAGCCGCCTGAGTTTGTCCGCTCGGGTTCGGGTTGATCAGCCACGTTTTTGATAAGTAAAGGTGCAATGGATGAATAATAAAGCCAGTAGAACCAACCTGATGCCATTCATGGCGGCACTTGGAGTTTTTCTGTTGCTCGGTGTTCTGGTCTTGCTGTATAGC
>PBZD01000091.1 GCA_002729875.1 Chromatiales bacterium
CAGATCAGGCCATCGCAGCCTATCGCAAATGGCTGAGAAAGTTTGACGAGATGGGCTGGCGGATCGACTGGAAGGAATTCAAGCGTCGCAGCGGTGGTGATGAAGACACAGACACGGCGTTTGCCATTCCGAGCCCGGCCCGACGAACCACAGGCAATTGGATACTCGACCCCATCCCGCTGATTGGCGCAGCTGAAGAAGTGAAGGCGAAAACCGGCTAAAGTTTTGCAAACAAAGCCTGGAGAAAAGGGGCGGCCGGAACTTTGAACGCCTGTCTGTGGTGCATTGTGCGTCAGGCAGCCACGGGCAGTTGATACAAGCCTTGGCAATAGTAATATCCTATGTCAGGCGTAGAGAAAGAGGGCTGTGTTGGATGAAAGATCTCAACAGAGTTTGTTGGTGTTGAAGCGCACATTGTTTATCAACAAACTGCAGGACAGCACCAAACGGAAAATACGTTTGACAGGTGTTGCGATCACTTACGTTTCGGCGCAATCGCGAATATCGCAGTCGTGACTATGCTATAGGTCGAGACCAAATAACTTTATCGCATTGGCGCGGCCGATTTGCTGTCTCTGCTCTTCCGTGATCACATCCGTATTGTCGAACCACTCCGACGCATCCTCCATGCGCTCAAACGGATAGTCTGAGCAAAAATACAACTGCTCGGTGCCCAAGGTGTCAATCGTGCAACGAAATGCGGCATCGTTATAATTGCCGCTGGTCGTGACATGAAAATGCTCGCGGAAATAGTCGCCGAGCGGGCGCTTGCCGCAATATCCGCGCGGAGAAAATCGCATACGCGCGTCCATGCGCCACAAGCCGAACGGGATACCTTCACCCTGGTGTCCGACGATGATCCTGAGGTTTGGAAAATCATCAAACAGCCCGGAACCACAAAGCCGCAGCGCATGAGTGGAGGTTTCAACAGCAAAACCCCAGGGCGAACTCTTCAGCCACGGATGCCCGTCGTAAATCTCGCATCTCTCCGGAATCTGCATTCGTGGGTGAAGATAAAACGGCACATCAAGATCGGAAACGACCTGCCAGAAGTCCCGGTACCCGGGAATGTCGTAATAGAATGCTGAGTCCGCGACATCGCGTTGTGTAAATCCGTTGACCAACGCGCCCTTGAATCCAAGCTCGTTGACACAGCGTTTTAGCTCTTCGCCGGCAGTCTTTGGATCCTGCATCGGCAGTGCCGCCAGTGCCGCGTATCGATCCGGATGTGCTGTAACGGCGGCGGCCATACGATCGTTGGCTTTTTCTGACGTCTCAACCGCTTCGTCGCGATCAAGTATCGCCTGTATGGCCGGTGCGTTGAGCGACAGGATCGCCATCTGAATGCCTGCGCGATCCATCGTTGCCAGACGGTGTTCATCCAGGTCTAGAATCTCCTCGGCAAACTCGTCCCACTGGCCCGATTCACCGGCGAAAATCTTGGCGTCCTGCAGCGTATCCTCTATCGCCATATGTTCTTCAAACGCAATCTTGCCCTTCATCTATGGTTTGCCTCCAATACAGTTGTGTCGTTCATCAGCCGTAACAATCTCTCGGTGAGCAGCGAATAGTTGTACAACAATTATTCATCATGTGCCTGACATTTACCCTTTCAGATAGATGTACTAAGGAAGCTCTGATTTATTCATTGAATCGTTCAGCACCCGGTCCATCGATGTTGATTTGCACGGTACCGCAAACCCACACGCCGGAAGCAGTTTCTTGCCGAAATGGACCGGATTATTCCGTGGGAAGGGCTGTGCGGTGTGATCGAGCCGTATTTCCCCAAGCCCGAAGGGGCCAGCCGGCTACCGGTAGGCCTGGAGCGCATGCTCCGGATTCACTTCCTGCAACAGATGTCCGGTGTGAACAACGTTGCTGGAATTCACAGCTAGCGCGCAGGCTCAGGTGGTCGCTGGAGATCAGTCAGCTCGAGCTTGTTTACCTCGTCGATGATCTTGGCATAGGCTCGCGTCGAGGCCTCGAGCCCCGTCCACGGTATCGTCTCGGGCGTATCCTGATCGGTGTGGAAGTAATGGTAGAACTCACTCGTCGTGAGGCCGGGCACGGATCGCCAGACGCGGCCCCCCAGATCACCAGCCGGTGGTCGTGGGTTCGGCTCAAGGTAGGTGCTGACGCCGAATTCTCGGAACGCCTCGACGGCGATGGTCCGCAGCTGTGGTCTTGAGGATCCGCCCGCGTACCACTGCTGGCCTACGTAGGTGTTCGCCCAGACGATCTCATCCCGCCCCCAGTACCGAGGTCGGACGGTTGTCTGCACCGTAGATGGATGCTCGCAGTTGATCGCCAACGCGGTCTTCGCGAAGAGTTCGTCTCGGTGTTTCATCAGCCACGCGCCAGCGCCCCCCCCAGCGCTTAACCCCGAGTTGTGATGTCCCGGCAACCCGAGAAACACGAGCGTCCTGCGCCGCTCGGCCTGTGGGATCTTCGCGAAGTGCTCCGCCAGCCCGATCATAGCAGCCACACCCGATGCATTGTCGCCCGCCGCATCGAACCAGCCATCGCGATGGGCCATCAGGTAGATGGTCTCGTCCGTCCTGCCCGGCAGTGTGCCCCAGACGATGGAGGTCGTCATATTCGGTGTCATCCTGACGTCGAGCGCGATGCTCACGCGCGGCGCCTGACCGGCTCCCGCCTTCGCGATCAGATCCCGGACCGCGTACCCATCGTCGCCGCCCAGCATGAAGGACGGCGCCGTGGTCCCGGAGGGGTAGGCCTGGTAGCGCATATTCCCGGGCAGCATGTGCACGTTGAAAACCGCGGCGGCGCCCTTGTCATCTGCCCGTCGAACGGCGCTCTCCGACTTCACGCCGACCATGCTGAATACGAAGACGGCCTTTCCGCTGACCTCGCGGCCGGCGAAATCCGCCTCACTCCCCAGCCCGACGTACACGGCCTCGAGATCCAGCCCCTCGGGCGATGTCGCTGATGTAAAGTAGGTCGGCTGGGCCGATTCGAGTTGCAGCGTCTGGCCACCGCCCGTGACCGAGACCTCCCACGACTGTGGCATCCATTGCGGCTCGAGGTCGAACGGCTGAATGCGTACATCCGAGAGGCCGCTCGCCTTGAACTTGGCGGTCAGCCACTCCGCGGACTCGGCGTCGGACGACGTGCCAATGATCCGGCCCCAGAATCGCGGATGCCCCTGGTCCCGATACCGCCGTGAGATGGCGGCCTGCTCCACGACGTACCGGTGGAGGTGTTTGCCATCGATGTCCGCGTACGCCTCGGCTCCCGCCGGAAGCGGCCAATGCAGAAACGCGTCTTCCAGCTGATCTTTGTCCATGCTCGGCTGCGCGCGCTGCCGGCCGGGCGAATCGGGTGCCGGGGCTTCAGGGCTGGCACCTGAGACGGCATCGGTTTCCGCATCGGCCTGGGCCCAGCTGGCCGCCGCGAACAGCAGCGTGGCGAAACAAACGGCGGTGACGTGCAGCGTGCGAATAATACTCATGGTATTCGACTCCAGGGATTTTTTTGTTGTGCGAGCACTGACGATGTTCCCCCCCGTCCGTGCAGTTAGCATGATCATAGCGATGCGGCCGGATAAACGCCACAGCCTGAGGGGTTGCGGATCATGTAGTGGGTGAGGCGGCCACGCTCGCCGCGGTGCCGGCGATCTTTCCAAAGACGGCGCCCGCCATCAGACCCGTGCCGCCGGGGTAGTTCTTATAAAAAATGCCGCCGACCAGTTCGCCACTGGCGTAGAGTCCCGGGATCGGCTGCAGATCCTCGTCCAGCACCTGAGCGTCGTTGTTGATCCTGAGGCCTCCGAAAGTGAACGTGATTCCACAGGTGATCGCATAGGCCTCGAAGGGCGGGTCATCAAGGGTATTGGCCCAGTTGGACTTGGGAATTTCCAGGCCTTCGGTTCGCCTGCCGTCCTTTACGTTAGGGTCGAAGGGAACGTCCGTGCGGACCGAGCTGTTGTAGACGTTAATGGTTTCGAGGGCCTGCTCGGCGTCTACGTCTTCCAATTTTGACACCAGTTCCTCCAGCGTGTTCGCGGTCACCTTGGTAACCTGACGAATCCGGTATTCGTCACGCAGAAGGTGTGTGACCTTCTTGTCGAATATCTGCCAAGCGAATCCCCCTGGCTGGGCCAGTATTACTCGCCCGTATTTCGCGTAGGTGTAATTTCGGAAGTCGGCGCCCTCGTCGATGAACCGCTTACCCTCAGCATTGACCACGATACCGAACGGGTAACAATGCTTCTGGAAGTTGTCGCCAACTGCCAGATCACCGAACTCCGGAGCGTTTCGGTCCCAGGCGCAGGCGTGGCAGCCTGACCAGTTGCCATACGGACTCGCTCCAACCTCGAAAGCCATGCGAATTCCGTCACCGGTATTAAACCGAGTGCCCCTAACCTTGGCCAGGTCCCAGCCGGGACCGAGATACTTCGTCCGCCATTCGGTATTAGCCTGGAAACCGCCGGCCGCCAGGACCACAGATTTGGCGCGGAGCTCAAACGTCTTGTCGTTCTGCTTGGCTTTCACCCCATGCACACCTTCGTCATCATAGATAAGACTGAGAGCACGGCAACCATATTTGATTTTCACACCGTCCTTCTCAGCCGCTTTTGTCAATGCGTCAACCAGACCCGGACCGCCACCTGAAGTCTCGACAGTCATACCCCCCCAGAACTTGAACTTGCCATCAACCCTGAAGGCTTGGCGGCCATAGATTGGAACAAAGCGCACGCCTTTTGATTTCATCCACATGATGGTCGGCTTGCTCTGGCGAACCAAGGTTTCACAGAGGTCAGGGTCCGTCCGATATTCAGTCAAGCGCCCCATGTCGTCAAAGAACTCGTCTTCGGAATACGTGCCAAAATCCGTGTTGGCGAGTTCTGTTTCACTCAGATCAGGCATCAACGCCGCCAGGTCCTCGACGCCATCATAGGCGAAGCGCATGCCGCCCGCGGTGAAGCGGGTGTTACCGCCGGCCTCGTCCTCTGGCGCCCGTTCCAGGACGATCACGCTGGCCCCCTGCTCGCGTGCCGCGAGGGCAGCGCAGAATGCCGAATTGCCAGCGCCGACGACAATCACGTCGGCATGTAACGGGCTACTCATATGCTCCTCCGGGGCGACACTGGAGTTGGAAAATTGAACCCCCCAGTTTCTGTAATCGCACAACTATTCGCTAATTTCACCTGCCAGGTTTGTTAGCATCATTGATCGTACATCGCCCTCTTGCGCTAAGGCCCACATGAGTTTGACCAGAGCGGTTTCACTGGTCATATCACGTGCCGGGATAAGATTCTTAATTCCGAGAATTGATTGATCCACATTATACCTGCCCAGGCATTCGCCACCGTAGATCGTCTGAGTACTCATAACTACAGGCTTGTCGAAGGATTCTATGACTTTTTGCAGGCCCGGTCTCATATGACCAACTCCGGTTCCTTCCAGAACAGCGCCTGACATTCCCTGCAGGTACACAGTGAGCATTTCCGCTGTCGTGGCAGGATTGAGTTTTATGAGCGCGACATCTGGATCGAGATCTGTACTTACCATTATATTGGATTCTGTTCTCTTTCGTCTCGTCAGATTTGTATAGCTGATTTCTTCGTCTTCGATGTAGCCAATGGGTGGGACATTAATGCTATCAAATGCATTGATATCAACAGAATGAACCTTCCGGGCTCGACAGCCTCGAATTATCAGCCCCTGGCTTCTCTCTGCATCTCCAGAGAAGACGATACACACTTCAGCAATATCTGAGTATGCGGCGACTCTAATTGCATCCCTCAGATTAGGAAGAGAATCGCTGCCGGGATCACCTCCCGGTATCATGGATCCTGTCAAAACCAACGGGACGCTGAGATCTCTCAACATGAAGCTAAGTGCTGAGGCCGTATAGTGAATGGTATCCGTCCCATGCAGGATTACTAACCCCTGAGGCACCGTCTCCATTAATACGTCAGCCACTGCCTCGGCAATGACCGTCCAGGTAACAGGTACGATATTCATGCTTCCGGTTCTGATTAGCTCCTTAATCTCGAACTGGATGTCTGGGAGGCCAATTTGGTTTACCAGCTCTTCCGGATGGAAATCCATGACTGCTGGTCCGTCCTGTTTGGAGCGATGGGCTATCGTCCCTCCGGTGGTAAGGATAAAAATCTTCGGTTTCATGGGCTCATTCTGGAGCTATAGTCAAATCTGGTGTATGCCGATGCAATCAAGCGGCGACCCGATTCGGTTGTTCAATCTCTTCTCCATTGACGAATTTCACTCCCTCGATGACTTTTGCCAGATAATGAAAGCCGCGTAGCTTTCGCCAGTTCTGCTCGGCACACTGGCCGAGCTTGAATATCATGTGCAGCAAGCTGTTGCCCGTCACGCAGCCTTTCATTCGTGTCGTGCGGTGGCGGATCGTCGCAAACGTCGATTCGATCGGGTTCGTCGTGCGCAGATGCGGCCAAAATCATAACACGTCAACAACGTCTCGCTATCCTCGAGCAGGCAGTGCCCCGGTCAGCGCGGTTTTCAAAACACCACAAAGTTGAGGCACTGGCCAACAACCGATCACGTTCCACCGCCGTCTGCAGCGCCACATCCTGACGCAGCGCTTCATGATCATTCAGATCTTCATAGCCCAGCGCAATCGCATACAACCTTTGCTGCAACGGGTTCTTGAGATCGTGATCGCAACTCGCCTCGACAACACGGCGATTAACGCGTGGAAACCCGACCATTTTTTGGTGACATTTTGTCACGGCGAGCCTTTTCCTTATTCATTGTCAGCACTTTGAATTATTAAGGAAATTAACGGCTCGCCGTCGTGGCAATACGTCTGCCGGGGCGCTCGACCGGTCATCCGCGCTGCGGCCAGCAGAGGCTCCGGAAGGCGGCCGCTCTGAGTTTCAGCCGTCAGATCGGTTGCAGCCCGACGTATTGAGTGCGATCATTGCGCGGCTTTGGTCGCTGCCCTGCAGATAAGGCCCTGGCTGACAATTAACAGGGAGGAAGGGTTTAAGTTTCATGTCATCCGATGCAGATCAAAATGGAACTCATGGACAAGGTTGGGATGCGGGGGATCGTGTGCCTGCACACCTTCCATTCGGGTCAGCCCAACAAGTTCAAGCACCTGAAACGTGCCTTCGCATTCATCGCCAGTCATGATAACGTATGGTTGACTACCGGCGACGACGTCAACGACTGGTATCATCAAAACTACATGTGATCAGGAGGATCTGAATTCATGGCAAAACGTGTGCAGGATAAGAAACCCAAGCGCAGCATGGCGGCTCAGGCCTGGATTGACGAGAACGTTGCGGATCAGAAGAAACGCTACCGCGCTATCGTCAGGGAAATGGATGGGCTCGAGCCCAAACGGAAGAAGTGGTACAGGGAATTTCTCAAAATTGTCAGCACCAGCGGTTTTAACGTCAACGGCGATACGAAGCGGGTGATTCCTAAGAACGAACTACCGAGCGAGCCCAAGCGGAAGCACAAGGTGGTTTTCTGATGACGATGCCAGACACCGTTTACACGGTTCTTACTAATAAGGAGATGTAATCGTGGCGCGACCTCATATCGAGCCGTATGTAGAGCTCGACACTAAGTATAAAAAGTTGGACCTTTCCGGGTTCAAGGGCAGCGAGTACAAGGTGTTGTCTCTGGATGTGGATACGGGTGCCTGTACGCTGAAAGTACGATTTAATAATGGTTTCAAGCGCAAGCCGGGCATGAGTTATTCGGACATGGAGATCTTTCTTCTGGAAGGGCGCATGAAAGTCGGCAAGGAAGTCTGGACCCGGGGGCAGTATATTTTTGTTCCGGCGGGCATGGCTATCGGAGCCATCAGCGTACCTCAGGGGGCCGAAGCCCTGGTCTTTTTCAACGACAGCGAGCCCAGCTTCCTGGAGTCGGACCGTAACCATCAGCTGGCGCTGACTGCGGCCTACACTTCGCTAAATGCCTATGTTGACGCGCCCTGGATGACGGCAGACATCGTGAACCCTTCCGTGGCCGTGGGTTGTTTGATGAAGCCACTGCATTACGACCCACTCACTGAAGGCATCAGCTTCATATACTGCCTGGCGCCTCAGTTCAGGCAGGACAATATTTCTTATCATGACTGTGCCGAGGAGAGTTATCACATCTGGGGCAGCTCGTGGATGCTGCAGTTCGGTGACCTGCCAACGGGTGGTTATTTCTGGAGGCCACCTTATATTAACCATGGTTCATTCCGCTGTGAAATAGGCACCATCGCCTTCGGCAGAACGGACTCGAAGTTGCATAACTATTTCCACTTCAACCCCTGGTCGAACGTGGACGAAAACAGGCTTAGGGCCGTGGCCCATTTATACCGTCAGCGGCCCAAGTTGTATCAATGGGCGGCCTCTGATGGACACAATCATCCTCATGGTCCGGAGGATTTCGAGCACAAGCACTATCACGATGATGCCCAGGTGCGGCAGCTTCATGGTGACTCACCTAACGCCATAAAGTCCAAAGCGAAGAAGAAAAAGGCGAAGAAGAAGGTGAAGAAGAAATCAAAGTAGGAGCCTGCCCGATGGGTAGGAGCAGCTCCTGCGCCGCTGCCGCAACCACGGTACCAACATCAGGAGCATAAGACTCCACGGACCCAGTGCAGAGTTGTGCGGCAACGGAACTTCAACGGTCGTCTGATTGATGGTCACGGTTACGGTCGTTGTCGAGCTGTCTCCATCCAGGTCCGTCAGTGTGTATTCAAAACTGTCGGTCCCCGCAAAGCCCGCCGCAGGCGAATACGCGATATCGCCTCCGGCGTCGGCCAATGCCGTGCCGTTGGACGGCGGCGTCGCCAGCACGACAGTATGCGCCGCCAGGGCGCCGCTGCCGGCTACGTCGTTTGCCGTGACAATGATATTGACGGCGTCATCCTGATCGACCGTCGCCATATCGGGCACCGCGGTCGGCGTCAGTTTCGGGCCGATGGTGACCGTCACGGTTGCCGTGTCGGTCTCTCCGTCGTCATCGGTAATCGTGTAGTCGTAGGTGTCGGTAGCGGAGAAGAACGGGTCGGTCGGCGTATAGGTGATCACCGTGCCCGCGACCGAGGTCGTGCCATCCGTGCCATCCGTTGCACTGACCGTTGCCGGCGCATCGCCGAGGCTGACACCCGCCAGCCCGGACACATCGGTTGTAGTGGCGGTGCCTTCGGCGGCACTGGCAGTGGCTGCAACCGCAGCCGGTACCTCATTATTCACCGTAATCGTCACGACCGCGGTCGTGGGCGGACTGACGCCGTCATCGACCTCGTAGGTAAAGGTCTCGGTGTATGTAGCGGTACCGAGTGCTGCCACGGGTGTGTAGTCGATGGTCATGCTATCCGCCGGGCCGGGGCTGCCGTTGATGGCATCGATGCTGCCGCCCATGTTCGGCGCCGCCGTGACCGTGATCGTGGCCGGATCCGCAAAGCCGCCGTCGTTGGCGCCTACCGGGATGTTGATGGACGTGTTCAGGCGGGTCGACGCGGTATCGTTGTTCGCACCGGACAGCACGTTAATCGTCACGGTCGCCGTACTGGTACTGGTGCCAGGTGCTTCCTCCGCGACCGTGTAATCGAAGGTGTCGGAACCGGAGAAGCCCATGGGCGGTGTGTAGGTAATATTGATACCGGCCTGAGGGCCCGGAGAACCGTTAACAACCACCGTGCCGCCGTTGGCCGATGTGCCGCCGGGCACCGTCACGCCAACATCATCGACAAATCCGTTGTCATTGGCCAGCACGTCAATCGTGACCGCGACGTCCTTTGCCGTCTCGGCCGTATCATCCGCAGCCACGACGCCGTTAATCATGAAATGCCCGCCAAGCCATGAGTTACAGGCATAGGTTGCGCCCGGATCGCTGCCGCAGGCCTCGCTCACCCCAAAAACCTGGTATTCGTGCACATTGAACCCTTCGACCGTCAGCACTGCGCCGGCGGCATTCGTCGATACCAGCAGGTACACGTGGTCCCAACCGACATCCTCGGCAGTCGCTCCGTCGCCGGGCGTGTCATTCGGACCGATGACCAGCGGCGCAAAAGACACCTTGCTCGAGAAGCAGGGTGTATTGGTGGCACTGGTGCCGATGACGCCATCGTCAATACAGGTCAGATTGGTCACCGTGCCGGTCGTGCGCGCGCCGATATTATCCTCCATCGATCCCAGGCCGGGGCTTTGTGACGGCCCGACATGGGGCGGATCAAATTGACCGGGGGGCGTGGGATTACCCTTGAATGTCGATTGATCGGTCGGCATCCACGGCGCCCACCGCAGAGGTTCGCTGAACGCATTGACATCGAAATTTGCATCGCACTCCATGTCGCCGAAGGTCTGGCCCACGCAAGGGCCGTCGCCTGCACCCGGTACCGATTCATCGGCACTGGCATCCGTAAACGTCAGCAGAACCGGGAAGCCCTCGGTACCGATTACATAATCGAAGCCACCGGATGCGTTCGCCGTGACCGAGTCAGCCACCGTGGGCGCCAGCACCTGGTTCATGCTCGTATACTTGTCGGCAACAGTCAGGCCCAGGTTACGCACGATGTCACCGCCGCTCGGCGACGTCATCGTCAGGTCGAAACTGATTGTATCGTTGGCGCCGAAACCATCGCCCTGATCATCGATCGTGAAGCTGCCGCTGATCACCTGGGCGATCTTGCCGTCACCGTTGGAAGGAAAATAACCGACGCCGGGAGGGTCGATTACGTCATATGTCCAAAAATGCGTACCGTAATCGTAATACTGGACCTGGCTGAAGGGCCCCGTGGACTCGCCGACTGGATCCGCTGG
>PBZD01000092.1 GCA_002729875.1 Chromatiales bacterium
AGGAAATTCGGCTACCCTCTGGGATCTTAAAAGCCGCTCCGGCAAACAACGTACCCTGCGGATGCGCTTCCAGGCCGGGATAAAGCCAATCCTTAACAGGAAACGAAACCGCCACAACTAATTGCTACAATCCCTAGCACCATGACCCAGCCTGCTCCCCGACTGCTGCTGATCGATGACGATTTCAGCCTTGCAAAAATGCTCGACGAATTCCTCGAGTTGCATGGCTTCCGGGTCACTGTCGCTCACGAAGGTGAAACCGGCCTGCAGTACATAAACGATGATCCTCCGGATCTTGTAATTCTTGACGTCATGCTGCCGGATATCAGTGGCTTCGATGTACTAAAACGTCTGCGGGCAGATCACGACCTACCAGTGATCATGTTGACGGCCCGCGGTGACGAATCAGATCGAATTTTTGGCCTGATGGGCGGAGCCGATGATTATCTTCCCAAACCGTTCAACCCACTCGAACTGACAGTTAGGATCCAGGCAATACTTAAACGTTCGAAGCTCAATACCAACGGCCAGCCAGCCCGCGATACGCTGAACGTCGGCCCGTTGACGATGGATCTGAAGCGCTGCACGATGAGCGTTAACAACACACCTGTGCAGCTGACTGCAGCGGAGATGCGGGTACTCGAACAATTAATGCGCCGGCCTGGTGAAGTGCTGTCACGCGGTGGCCTGACAAAAATGGCACTGGACAGACCCATCGAGGCCTATGACCGAAGCATCGACACGCTCATCAGCAAGATTCGCGGCAAGCTCGCTACGGCCGGCATTAAAACCCAGTGCATCAGGGGATTGCGCGGCCACGGATACGTTCTGGATGATGAATTTTCAGTCGAGGATTGACCGATGGATTTACCTTATCCCCGTCTGTACCTGCGCATGGCCATCTACATCGGTGCGACGCTGGCTGCATTTGTGTTGGCCGGGGCAGCAATCCTCGCACTGATCGCATCGTACGAACTTGAAGGGTATGTTGCGACCCGCCACAGCAGCCTGGGTCGCGAAGCCGCCGACGTACTGGCAATGGGCGGACAACCTGCCCTGCAGCAATGGCTTGCCGAGGAGGCGCGCATTCCGCCGGATGTCTCAGTATTCATTCTGGACCAGGCCAGTCAGGACATTTTCGGACGTCAGTTACCGGGTGAATTTGCCAATTTTGTACGCAGCTATGTTGTCACTCCGGCTGACATGAGCGAATCGAACTACCGTCCACTGCGACTGGCGCCGCAACTGGTCGGACCCGATGGCCAGGTCTATTCTTTTCTTGTCCTGCCAAAAACCATCGGTATTCGAGGCAGTCTGTCCACCCTGCTCGGCCTGATCACGGTTGCGGTACTCGTCATCAGTTCAGTCGCGTGGCTGATCGCCAGTCGTTTCGGCAGACCGATCGGTGAATTACAAGCCGCAGTCAGACAACTCGCCTCCGGTCACATCGATGCCCGGGTTCCGACCACCATCTCAGGTCGGCGTGATGAACTCGGCGCGCTTGCCGCAGACTTCAATTCAATGGCCAATCAATTACAAAGTCTGATGGACAGTCGCGAACAAATAATGCAAGAGATGTCACATGAACTCCGCTCGCCACTGGCACGTCTGCAGGCTGCATTGGCGCTGGCCGCACATCATCAGAAATTTGGGGATACCGAACGCGCACAGATCGAACGCGAGATACGCCATATTGACCAGACTATTGGTGAGATGCTGCGCTTCTCACGCCTCAATGCTCCGGTTACCGTCACACATCGACTGATCAGGCTCGGCAAACTACTCCGTGAACTTGTTGATATAGAAGAAATTGAGGCTCGGGCACGCGGTTGCCGCCTGGAGCTAACCTGCCAACCCGATATGCAGGTCATCGGCGACCCTGATTTACTCCGCAGTGGATTTGAGAACATACTGCGTAACGCAATTCGCTATGCACCAGTCAATAGCTGTGTTGAACTGAAAGCACACAAGGAAGCAGCCAGCATCATCGTACAAATCAGTGATCGAGGGCCGGGCATCCCCAATCAATACCTGGACAGAATTTTTGAACCCTTCTTCCGCGTTAAAAACAGCGTGGCCGATACCAGCGGCAGCGGACTCGGCCTTGCCATTGCACAAAGGGCCTTTGATATTCTCGGTGGATCGATCAACGCTTTACCACGTACCGGTGGCGGACTTACATTTATAATCAAACTGCCCGCTGCTGACTTAACCTGACAACGACAATACTCAAGGATCCGATCATGGAATCAGGGAAACACAGTTATATGGCTGAAGGATCAGCTTATCTCAGGGCGGTACATATGTCGGTTGACGGGGAGCCGAAGGTTCTCGATGACCCGCTTGCCGCCACATTACTCGGATCGGATCTGGACGACAAGATCGCCACAGATCGTGAACGTCTTGCCCGCCCGGAACTGATCAAGGCCCGCTCACTTATCATCATGCGCAGCCGATACGCCGAGGACGAACTCGCGGCAGCCATCAACCGAGGGGTTACGCAATACGTGATCCTGGGTGCGGGACTCGATACGTCACCTTATCGTAGCGCCCATCCGGCACAACAGATAAAAACCTTTGAGGTCGACCACCCCGACACACAACGCTGGAAGCTCGAAAGGCTCAACCATGCCGGCGTGCAAATTCGTGACAACCTGCAGCATATTGCCGTTGATTTCGAAACCGACTCGCTGACCGAACGACTGACCGCCGGTGGTTTCAATTATGATGAGCCCACATTTTTCTCGTGGCTTGGCGTGTCTTACTATCTTAACCGGGAATCAGTCCTCAACATTTTCAGATTTGTCGCCGGCTTGCCGGCACCCAGTCAGATCGTATTTGATTTCATCATGGATAATTCAGAGCTCAATGAAACCGAACGAAATGCAATGATGAAGATTACTGCTTTCGTCGAAAAATACGGTGAACCGTGGCTATGCCAATTCGGACCCACTGATTTGCAGCAGACACTGCACGATATCGGCTTTGGTACAACATTTCATTTCAGTCACGAACGGGCAACCCACAGATATTTTGCGAATCGACCGGATGGACTACATCTTGATTTCACCACCCAGATGATGAGCGCTATCATTTAACAAAAGATCACGCCACGACCTGTTCAGCGTCCTGCCTGAGCTAAAAGTGCTGCGCAACAGGGCATTTTTCGCCTGCTCTTAAGTCTGCCTTAATCCTCGGAAAGTAGAGTTCTACCTTGATGAAATCGATCAGGATCGGTAGATGGACTGTACCCCGTCAGCGCCTATGGGACAGATAGCGCTCCAGATTAAGAGAGTGTTTTTGTTCATCCTGACCTGAGGAGTTGAGATGAAACAGAAACCAGCAGGACGACCCGCATCGTCAGAACGGATCATTCGTGACATCAAGCGCAAGGCGCGCCAGCAACAAATACCTCATTTTTTTGAGTAATAATTCTCTTAAATATCTAAGCTCTATTGAAATCCCATTGGGCAAACTGGGAGATTCTCCTCCCGATTGATATGCTGCAAGAATCGGGTCACAAAACCCATGCTTCATTAGAGGGGAATCGAATATGGCACAACAACTTCCCGGTCACAATGATCCATCAACCGTATCACGGCGAGACTTCCTGACTGTCACCGGCGCCGGATTCGCAGCAGCCGGCACCGGGGGTGCAGCTGCAAGTACCGGCATTAACCTGGCGGGCATGGCGAACATGCCGGAGCGTATCCACTCGGCACCATTCGACACGCTGCGCGGCTATATCCATGCCCTCGCCGCCCATAACCTGATCCTGCACGTCGATCGCATCGATCAGGACAGTTACGAGGGCACGGCATTGATGTATCGAATAGTCGACCGGTTTGGCCGCTTTCGGGCACCGACGGTCGTATTCGATGAAGTCAAAATGAATGGTCGCTGGATCAAAGGCCCCGTCGTTGCCAATATCGCCCGTCATGTTGATATTGAAGCCCTGCTGTTCGGGCTCGAACCGGTCAGGAATGATGGTCCGGCAACTTATGCAAAGGCACGGGCATATCTGGACGGTTTGCTGACAGAATCAGGTGGACAATATCCAACCATTGCACCGGTCGAAATCAAGCAGGATCAGGCGCTGTGCAAGCAGGTCATTGTGTCCGGTGATGATATCGACGTCACAGCGTTCCCCTTTTTCCAGAATAACCCCGGTGACAGCGGCCGCTTTATCAATACCGCATCCGTGTTCACCCACGACCCGGAAATGGGTCTGAATATCGGTACCTACCGCTGTGAACTGAAAGGCCCACGACATATTGCCGTCGGTTCGGGTGAAGGTCAGTCCGGTTATACAATGCTGATGGCGGCCAAACAGCGTGGCGAAACATCCGCTCCGATTGCTCTTGTCATCGGTCAGGATCCGATGATCTGGCTGGTCAGTGGTTCACGCATCCCGGAACGCCGCGGCAAAAAGCCGATTGATGAACTGGCGACGGCCGGAGGCCTGCGCGGCAAGCCGGTTGAGGTCATTAAATGTGAAACCAACGACCTCAGAGTCCCGGCGCATGCCGAGATGATTATCGAGGGCACGATCGATCTGAGTACATTTGAACCAAATGGCCCGTACGGCGAAGGCTCAGGTTACATTGGCGCGATCTACGAACATGCCTTCACGATGCATATCACGCGCATTACGCATCGACAGGATCCCTGGATCGTCAACGACTTCACCGGGGTAACAAGGCCACTCATTGAGATGCCGGGTGCAGCGCTGACAACGGCCGGACTCAAGCGCTTCATACCGGAAATTGTCGACTATCGTTACCAGGACAGCGTCACATTCTTCAGTATCAGGAAAACCAAACCCGGTCAGGCTCTCGAAGTCGGCAAGCGTCTGGCAAAACTGATTCCGGTCTTCAAAATCGTCATGATGGTCGATGACGATGTCGACCTGTGGAATCCATCTGACCTGTTCATGGCATTTGCGACACGCTGGCAGGCGTGGCCGGCCAGCCATATCTTCAAGGATCTGCCGACCATGCCACTTGAACCAAGCGCACCCAAGCGCGGGCAAACCAGTAAAATAATTATTGACGCTACACGGCAACTGCCCGAGGAAGGTGGGCCGGCACACTACCCTGGCTACAGCCGGGCAGTGCTGGAACAACATTCACCCGGAATATTCGACGCGATCGACGAGCGATGGGGAACAGTACTGAATGAGGCACTTTGCTCACCCAGCCCCACGATGCGCAACAACACCTGATCCAGCCATGCGTATCTGGTCAGTCGAAGGAAACCACCAGCACCTCGACGGTGGCGCAATGTTTGGTAATGTTCCGCGTGCGCTGTGGCAACAGTGGCTACCGCCCGATGCATTCAACCGCGTGCGGATAGCCAACCGTAGCCTGATCATCGATGATCTGAATGGTCACACCGTATTATTCGAATCAGGCAGCGGAGCCTTTCCTGATCCCGGGCTCAGAAACCGATTCGGTATTGAAGCAGATCACAACCTGCTGCCGGACTCGTTGTCGGCAGCGGGTTTTTCCCTGCAGGACATTGACGTCATTGTGCTCAGTCACCTGCACTTCGACCATGCGGGCGGACTGTTAACCGATTGGCAGGACGGGCACGAAGCCGAACTGCTGTTTCCAAACGCAAGCTACATCATCGCTGCAACACAGTGGGAACGAGCCTGCCGGCCGCATCCGAGAGATCGGGCTTCGTTCATTCCGCGCTTGCAAACTCTGCTCGACACCGCCCATCGTCTGGAACTGATCGATAGCGACAGGTCCGTAACACTCGGCAACGATGTGCAGTTCCGATTCAGTGACGGTCACACCCCGGGCCTTATGCTGTCGATCATCGGCGGCGATGGCGGCCTCGCCTACTGCTCGGACCTGATCCCGGGCCGCCCCTGGGTACACCTGCCCGTCACCATGGGCTTCGACCGATATCCCGAACAACTCATCGATGAAAAAAAAGTATTTCTTGATGAGTTGATACAACGAAAAATCCGCCTGGCATTTTGCCATGATGCGGACTGTGCCCTGGCGCTGCCCATGCGGGATGAGCGGGGCCGATATCGCGCTACCGATGAGTATCCGGCGATCGATGCCCTGGAACTCTGATCCGGGTTCAACCCGGCGAAAATCAGGGCGCGCGGTTGCTGCGGATCTGTGACCAGAATGCGTTGATCAGCGGACTCTTGAGTTTCTTTTCCTGCGTGAACAACCCCACATCATAGACCTCCAACTGCGGTTTGATATCGAGTACCTGAACCTTGCCGATAAGCGGACTATTGTCCAGCACGATCTGCGGCACCACGCCGATACCGAAACCGAGGCTAACCATGCTGACGATGGCCTCGTTACCGGCTACCTGGGCATAAATTTCCGGTTGTATTCCCATTTTTGTAAACCATGCATCAACCCGCTGGCGAGACAAGCCTTGTTCCGACAGGATCATCGGTATTGTTGCCCATACATCGGCTAGCGGCTGGCAACCTGACAAGCATAAATGTTCACGGCTGTCGCGTGCGGCAATAAAGACCAGCGGTGAGATCTGAATGGACTTAAAGGCCAGACCACCGGGTAACGTAGCAGGTCTTGCACCGATCGCGATGTCCTCGGCGCCGGTGAGCACCCGCGACAGTGCGTATTCAGGATCACCGGTATGTAACTTTATTTCGATGCGCGGGTGATCGCGACGAAACCGGCTGAGTAAATCAAACAGGAAGCTGTAACTGGCCGTCACGGAGCAATACATGCTGACCTGCCCATGCAGTTCCCCGGCCTCCTCCATCAAGGCATGCCGAATAACGTCCCATTGCGTCAGTGCATCACGCGCATAATCCAGAAACAGGTTCCCCTCATGGGTTAGCAGGACCGTCCGGTTATCGCGTTCGAACAACTGGACACCAACTTCTGCCTCAAGCTGCTGAATGCCACGACTTAGCGCCGACGGGCTGATGTGACTGGCCTCACTGGCACGGCCGAAATGCAGACTTTCGGCGGCATTGATGAATTGCCTGAGCAATCGTCTATCCATTCGAACATTATTGCATATTTTGGGATACTATATTTCATATATTTCATTTTACGCAATATCATAATTCACCTATAGTAACCGCCCGTTCAGAGTCCACCCCGACTCATAGTTCACTCACAGGTACAGCATGATGCAAGTCTCTTACGATAAAGATTGTGATCTCTCGATCATCCAAAGCAAGCAAGTTTCAATTATCGGCTACGGTTCCCAGGGCCACGCCCATGCGTGCAACCTGCACGATAACGGCGTCGACATCACGGTCGGCCTGCGTGCCGATTCATCGTCACGCGCCAAGGCCGAGGCAGCGGGCCTTAAGGTCGCCGATGTTGCCGATGCCGTGAAATCGGCCGACGTAGTCATGATCCTGACTCCTGATGAATTTCAGCAGCAACTTTACCGCGAAGAGATCGCACCCAATATCAAACAAAATGCCACGCTCGCCTTTGCCCACGGCTTTGCAATCCACTACAACCAGGTGGTACCGCGTCAGGATCTGGACGTCATCATGATCGCCCCGAAAGCACCGGGACACACGGTTCGCTCGGAGTTTGTCAATGGCGGCGGCATCCCGGATCTTGTTGCGGTGTTTCAGGATGCATCGGGTAGCGCAAAACAGACGGCGCTGTCCTATGCATCGGGTATCGGTGGCGGTCGCACCGGTATCATTGAGACGACGTTCAAGGATGAGTGCGAAACCGATTTGTTCGGTGAACAAACTGTTTTATGCGGCGGGGTCGTCGAACTTATCAAGATGGGATTCGAAACCCTGACAGAAGCCGGTTATGCGCCCGAGATGGCGTATTTCGAGTGCCTGCATGAGGTCAAGCTCATTGTTGACCTGATCTACGAGGGCGGTATCGCCAACATGAATTACTCGATCTCTAATAATGCCGAGTATGGCGAGTACGTAACCGGGCCAAAGGTCATCAATGAAGAATCACGCAAAGCCATGCGTACGGCGCTGAAAAACATTCAGAACGGTGAATATGCCAAGCAGTTTATTGCCGAAGGAGCATCAAACTATCCGTCGATGACAGCCTATCGACGTCTCAACGCGGCACACCAGGTTGAACAGGTCGGCGCTGATCTGCGGGCGATGATGCCGTGGATCACTGCAAATCGACTCGTCGATAAAGACAAAAACTAAACTTTGACAGTGCAGACCAGCTTGTTTTTCATCGGTTCCTCCAATGTCGAGAAACCCTAACATAGCAAGTGGAGCAATTATGACGGGGCTAGCCATAACTAAGGGGTTATGCGTAGTCAGCCAATGTCCGGTTAGGGTCATCAGCCGCCAAATCGCTGCATGACAACAAAATGGCAGCTATCTGCAGGTTTCCGGACCCTCTGGTAGCGATCAAGTCTGACGCTGCAGGTCAGATCAGGCAATACAACAAACAACCGGTCAATCTCCATCACCAGCCGCGATACCATCCAAATGATCCCGACTGGATGCCGTTGCCTGTCGACAGCTTGATTGTCGTCAGACTTTCCTGGCAATAACACCGGCATGATCCCGGCCCGTGCTCCACCGGGTCCCACTGGCAAGAAACCGATCTTCTAACACCTCAAAACCGGCCTGCACACAGACCCTGCGCAGAATATCCGGGTCCATCGGGTTAATGAACGTTGGGTGTTTTTCTGGATCCGCAGTATCGGGCAGATACTGAGCATAATCATCAATAAACCCGGGCCACGGATCACCTGCTGCCTTGCGCCGCTCATAGTCATCGGCGGCAACACGCCATGGTCCTGTATACGGCGAATCAGCAACCAGGAATACTTGCCCGCCGGGCTGTAACCAGTCGTATATTTTTGTCACCGTTTGTTCGACATGGGCACCGGTGAGAAAATGCAAAACCCGCGAGGCAAGCACCGCACCAAAACTACCGGCGTCAAAATCAACGTCCGGTAATATTCCAACCCTACTCCGGTAACGATCGGCCACATCATCTGGAATGCGTTTGGCGAGAATATCAAGGTGCCTTGATTCAATGTCACAGGCCAACATGTGCGCACCCTTGTCAAGCGCCATTAATGTTGCGACGCCGTACGCACAACCAATATCCAGAGACTCAGCATCTATGCCGCCGGCATAATCCGTGAAGGCAACAGAAATCTCGTCAAGTGATTCGGTCATCCAACCCGTGTTGTTCAGCGTCGGGATGAGACCCGGCACGGAGGATTTCGGCAACAGCTTATCGTCGGCCATTCTAGATGGTTAACCCGCCGTCAACAACGAGACACTCACCTGTCGTGTAGGTTGCCGCATCCGATACCAGGTACAACACGGCACCCGCCATCTCATCCGGCCGAGCATGTCGGCCCAGTGGAACACGGTTGATCCACTCGGTATAAATAGTGTTATCCGCAAACAAAGCATTGGCGAACTTCGTCTTGGTCAGGCCGGGCAGCAGGGCGTTGACACGAATACCAAATGGTGCGCATTCTTGCGCAAATGCTTTGGTCATATTGACGATCGCCGCCTTGGTTATAGAGTAAATACCCTGGCCTGCACCCGGTATCAGCGCATTGACCGAAGCCGTATTGACAATCGTTCCACCGTCATTTTCCTTCATCAGCCGCCCTGCCTCGACAGACATGAAAAAGTATCCGCGTAAATTAACTTCGACGGTCTTGGTGAAAGCGCCGTAATCGGTTTCAAGTATCGGCCCAAAATAGGGGTTTGCAGCACCGTTGTTGATCAGAATATCCAGACGGCCATGACGCTCGCGAAGCGTGGCAAAGGTTTTCTCAATATCCTCCAACTTGCCGATATGACAGGCCAGTGCCTCGGCGCTGCCGCCAGCGGCAACAATCTCGTCTGCAACAGTCTGACAACCATCGAGTTTTCGGCTCGACACGATGACATGCGCACCCTGCTCTGCAAACAATGTTGCAATTGCCGCACCGATGCCGCGACTTGCTCCACTCACCAGTGCTATTTTGCCGGTCAGGTCAAACAGTTTGGTGGCCAAAAGCTTTCTCCGCCGCCTTTATAAAGCCACTTCAAATAGTCCGGCTGCACCCATGCCGCCACCAATGCACATCGTAGTGACGACGTAACGGACGTTGCGCCGCTTACCCTCGATCAGGGCATGAGCAACCATCCGGGCTCCCGTCATACCGTAAGGATGACCAATCGAAATACTGCCGCCGTTGACGTTATAAAGATCCGGATCGATGCCAAGCGAGTCGCGGCAAAACAGAGTCTGGCAGGCGAAGGCTTCATTGAGTTCCCACAGACCAATATCAGCCACTGACAGCCCGAATCGACTCAGCAATTTAGGAATCGCATAAACCGGGCCAATGCCCATTTCCTCCGGTGCATTACCGGCGACCGCCACTCCGCGGTAGATACCCAATGGCTCAAGGCCGCGCTGTTCGGCAAGCTTGCCGTTCATGACAATACAAGCCGAGGCGCCGTCGGATAACTGGCATGCATTACCCCCGGTAATCACACCACCATCAATCGCGGTTCTCAGCCCGAGCAAACTCTCAAGTGTCGTCGACGGCCGGTTGCCTTCGTCTGCGGACAACGTGACTTCCTCGTAACTAACGCCCTCGGTTTCCTTGTCAACGATTGCTTTGGTTACCGTAGCCGGCACAATTTCATCATCAAATTTACCTGCGGCCTGTGCAGCAGCCGTACGCTGTTGCGATGAAAGTGCGTACCGATCCTGTGTCTCGCGGGAAATACCGTATTTTTTTGCCACATATTCTGCCGTCAACAGCATCGGCATATAGGCATGTTCAGCCTGCTGAGTAACCGCGTCATCCTGTGCCGCTCCACTCCACTCGAAGTATCGGTTCTGAATTTCCGAGACATTTTCCTGACCCCCGGCGGCAACAACCTGCATCCCTTCAACAATAACCTGACGGGCCGCAATCGCTATGGCCATGAGTCCCGACGAGCACTGCCGGTCGATGGTCTGCGCCGCAACCGTATTCGGCAAACCGGCGGCAAGTGAGGCGAGCCGGGCAATATTGGATGATGCACTGCCGGCATTCAGCACTGAACCGAGCACCACATCGTCGATCTCAGCAGCCGCAACACCAGAACGCTCTACCGCATGACGAATAGCGTGTGCGGCCAGGGTCGGTGATTTGGTGTTATTAAATGCCCCTTTATAGGCGCGCCCGATTGGAGTACGTGCAGTAGAAACAATCACAGCATCAATCATAAAAGCTTACCCACTGCTCAATAGATAGTGCCATATGATTCACTACAATCATGCCGCCGGCATCAACGGCACCGGATCGAGCACCCAGTTCTTGTGTTCACGTCGATCAGGCGATGGAATTGCGAATGCGATATCGCCACGCTTGGCACGCAATTCCTGCTGATCAATGCGCCAGCCTTTGTCTTCCCATTCCTGCAGAAATTGCCGGTAGCGCACGATCGGCATATCAGTCGGTGTCAGTAATTCTTTAGTCGTACTATGCGGCGTCCGGACAGGATCCAAAGCCTCGATAATTGCAATATCTTCAGCCGCAATCTTCATATTCATATCGATCAGCTTTTGATCCATCTCCTCTTCCTTCATGAAGCAACGAATATTGACAAAAAATATACGAGTGCGATTCTCATCGATAGGTGCTTCAAAAAAATACTGGGCAAAAGCCTTAACGTCGGAAAAAACAATACGTGTGATCAGTGCATTCGGGCCATGATGGCCCGACCCGGCCCGTGTTGAACCCTCACCTGCACCGAGCACCCTGGTTTCTTCTGACGCGTTCTTGCCAAAGTTGACCAGGAACTGGCTCCCCCACGGCGGTAGCTCCTCAATTTCAATCGGACAATCACGCAGGGTTTCAGTGATCGAGGGAGCACCCTGCAGCGGGTGCACAAATTCGTTATGGGCAGCATCGAGGCCATTCTCAACCGAGCGCTCGTAGTACGCGCCAACCTCAAATACAACCGTATGGTTAACTCGCCAACGCTCATCATTGTATTCAGGAACTTCACACACCGGAGGCCGCTCTGCCTCAGGCAGATCACCTAAGAATGCAAACACAATGCCATACTTCTCCTGGGTAGGATAACTGTCAACCTTGGCACGCGCCGGCAACTTCACATCATCACCAAAAGTCGGAATCTTGCTGCATTTGCCATCACCCCGGAATTCCCAGCCGTGGTAAGGGCAGATGACACATCCGTCACGAACCCAACCCTTGCCCAGTGCACCACCGCGATGGACACAGGTATCACTAAGTACCCGAGCAACCTGATCAGAATCACGAAAAGCAACAAATTTCAGACCCAGAATCTGCACCTGGAGCGGCTTGTTGTCGCTGACTTCGTCAGCTTTTGCGACCGGATACCAGAAATTAATATACATACAATATCATCCCCTAAATGATCACATTAAATACTACATTCCACATTTTACCGGGCACAGAACCCGATACCGGGCTGCGGAACAGACACAACCATCTGTAACAGACCAGCGAAACCGGGCATACATTTATTCAGCCTTCACACATAGCACCGGGCATTGTGCGTGCTGCAAAGTCGACTCGGTTGTGCTGCCGAGTATCAGGTGCCGAACACCGCTGTAACCATGCGCACCAATAACAATCATGGCCGCTGCAACCTCATCGGCATACTGAATTATCTCATCTGCCGGATTGCCCACCAGTATGCGTGGGATAACAGGCAGATCCAACCCATCCAGATGCGCGGCAACAAATGCCTGCAATCTTGTCTCGGCCCCGGTTATCAGTTCATCGACACTCGGCTGAACAGCCTGACCAACTTCAATCTCAAGAACACGAAAGATCTGTGGCTCCACAGCCGCATAAATAACGTGCAACTGCGTCTCCATGAACCGGGTCAAGCGCTTTGCCCACGGCAAACCTGCCAGTGATGCAGCGGAAAAATCGGTCGGAAAAACAATCGGACCCTGCCCTGTCATGCCTGTCTCCTCACACTCAACCGGTCTGCTGTTATTTACGCAAATTTGGCGCTGCATTGGCAACCGCTAATAGGCTTCATTCCAGTTCGCCATCACTACCATCCGTTGCCGATGGCAGTGTCATAAGCCGGTGGTCGATACCGGCATCATCGTACACCGGACCGGATGCAGCAAAACCGGCCTGTTCATAGAATGGTATGGCCTGACATTGCGCCGACAAGTACAGGCGGTCCACACCCATATCCCGACCAAGCTGCATTAATGCGGTCAGGATGGCGCGACCGATACCCTGACCGCGATATTCGGCAATAACCGCCATGCGGCCAATCCGGCCATCAGGTGTAATGCGTCCGGTACCAACCGCGACATCATCCCGCCAGGCCAGGACATGCTGGCAAACCGGGTCGAATTCATCAATTTCAATATCCGCAGGCACACGTTGTTCATTGATGAAGACTATTTCACGGATTGAATAAATCAATTCTGCATCAACTGCAAAGCTGGTCGTCCTGATACTGACACTTGCCACTCACACCCCCATGCATGACCTACCGGAAAAACTGAACCCTAACCCGAGTATTGCACGACATCCAGTCCTGATGTGAGTCATCGATATTGTACAACCAGTGTCGACAGGTACAGCCGGCTGTATACTGCCCCGATGGCACAACCGGTTGACAGCAAACTCCCCGGCATCGGCACCACAATCTTCACTGTCATGTCGAAACTTGCCGCAGACTGCGGCGCGATCAACCTGTCACAAGGCTATCCGGATTTTGCCGTACCGGAACGATTGCTCGAGCGGGTTATGCACCATCTCCGGACCGGGAAAAACCAATATGCGCCAATGGCCGGCATCCCCGAACTCCGCCGGCAGATCGCGGTAAAAACCGAACGTCTGTACGGTCGACCGACCAACCCGGACACCGAGGTGACAGTAACGTCCGGCGCAACCGAGGCGCTGTTCTCGGCC
Source organism: Chromatiales bacterium (assembly GCA_002729875.1). Lineage (GTDB taxonomy): Bacteria > Pseudomonadota > Gammaproteobacteria > Steroidobacterales > SMWD01. Next base: position 13,903 of record PBZD01000092.1, read on the forward strand.
ATCGAGGCCTTTATTCATCCCGGTCACGAGGTCATCGTCTTCGATCCGGCCTATGACTCATATGATCCGGCAATCCGGCTGGCCGGCGGCAAGGCGATACATATTGCTTTGCAAACACCAGGATTCAGCATTGACTGGCAATCTGTCAACGACGCGATCAAGCCTGCGACCCGCATGATCATTCTCAACACTCCACATAATCCAACCGGGGCAGTACTCAGCAGCGATGATCTGTCGACGCTTGCAGACCTGGTAGAGAATACCGACATTATTCTGCTCGGCGATGAGGTTTATGAACACATCATCTTTGATCAGCAAGCACACCAGAGCCTGCTGCTGAGAGACGACCTGGCCAGCCGTAGCCTCGCTATCTCATCGTTCGGCAAAACCATCCATGCGACCGGCTGGAAAGTGGGCTACTGCGTGGCGCCCGAGAACCTGACTGCTGAATTTCGCAAGGTCCACCAATTCGTCCAGTTTTGTGTCGTCGCACCGATGCAATACGCACTGGCAGATTTCCTCGCCGAGGAACCGGAGCACGTCATTGAATTGCCAAAATTTTACCAACGCAAACGTGACCGATTCTGCACACTACTGGCAGCATCACGATTCACCTTCAAGGCATCAGCCGGCACCTATTTTCAACTGGTCGACTACTCCTCCATCTCGGACGAACCTGATGTCGACTTTGCCCGCCGACTGACCCGCGAGATCGGTGTCGCCGCGATCCCCGTTTCGGTATTCTATGAACGCCCACCACCACAACAGTGGCTGCGCTTCTGTTTTGCAAAAGACGAATCAACCCTGGTAGCAGCAACGGAACGCCTGTGCAAGATCTGAACGTCACACTGATTCAAGCGACACTCGACTGGCATGATGCCGGCGCGAACCGGGCCCGTTTCAGCGACCTGATTGGCAGCATCAATGAAGCAACCGATCTGGTTGTGCTGCCGGAAACATTCACGACCGGCTTTACGATGGACACCGAACACCAGGCAGAAACGATGGATGGGGATACGGTCAGCTGGTTAAAACGACTGGCTCAGGACTTTAACACCACCATCTGCGGCAGCCTGATCATCGAAGAGCACGGTCATTACTACAACCGATTAATCTGGGCACCGCCAGACGGACAACTGGCGAGCTATGACAAACGTCACCTGTTTCGACCCGTCGGCGAACGTGATCACTTCACACCGGGCCGGGAAAGATCAATCTTAACCATCAATGGCTGGCGCATCTGCCCGCTGATTTGCTACGACCTGCGCTTCCCGGTGTTCAGCCGCGGCGTTGATGCATACGACCTGTTGCTGTATATCGCCAACTGGCCAACAGCACGGCGCTCGGCCTGGCGTACGTTATTACCGGCCCGTGCAGTTGAAAACCTGTGCTACACATTAGGCGTCAATCGTATCGGTACCGATGGCAACGACGTCGAATACGCCGGTGACAGCATGGTCGTCGATTTCTTCGGCAGTCTGCTGGCCGACTGCGATAATCAGGAACATATCGTAACAACCCGACTCGACGCTAATGCTTTGCAGCGCTACCGCAAAAAGTTCCCGGCCCACCTGGATGCCGATCATTACCAACTCGATGACTAACCCGGCTTGCTAACGAATTGACAATGTAGCGCGCGATTCAGTCTGCCAGAACCCGGGGTTTTCAAGCAACGCCCGGGCGTGTTCATCAGCATGGAGATTGGCAGCCAGAAAAGCGACGCTGATACCGCCAATAATGCGCGCCGCATCGGTATCAGGCGTATCACCGTCACGCGGCTTGCAGATCAGCCCACCGAGATAATGATCCATATCGTCAACAAACAAAAAAGTATTCCCGGTTGCAGCAAACTCCATATCATCAGGAAAGCGAAATACTGATTTACTCTTTTTAATGAACCGCACAAGCCCGCTATAATCATTTGTACCACTGGCGATAAAAGTCGGTAAAGCCACCGCACGCCACGGATCATCCGGCATCATCGGGCTATTACCGGGATTGGTAAGCAATAACAGCGCATCAAAGCGCTTATCAGTAAATCCAAACTCAGTGTTATTTGACGGATCGACCATCACCAGTCCGGTCACGGACATCGCCGTACCACCACCCAGTGAATGCCCGGCAGCAACCACCTTATTGGCATCGATGCGCCCCTCAAGATCCGGCACGAGATCAGCGATTTGCTCAAACGAATCGAGAATATGCACCATATCGAGGCGTCGCGTGCGCACGGCCTCTTGCATCATTTGCATGCCACGAATTTTGGGTGGTGGTAGCGAACTTGAATCGAGATGTGCCGGCTGAATCACGATATAACCGTGTGATGCCCAGTGCTCGGCAAAATAGCTGTAACGATCCCGCGAACACCTCCCACCGTGAGAAAAAATGATAACCGGAAAACCGGACGCTCCCGCATCCGCAACCGGATAGGTAATCCGCAGATTGAGATTCTTCTCCAGGCCAGCGAACGGCAATTGTACCGACCCGGCAGCCCGAATTCGGTACGGACCCGAATCCGGTTGATAGGCAGACACAACATCACTCGCCGACTGTTGCACACAACCACCTGCGGCAAACATGACGAGTGTCGCTACTAATAAAACCATCACATAAACTGCAGACATTAAAGTATGAACGTATTTATTGTGACATTTTCTCATCATGTACGAAGTTCCCTTGCTGGTGCTTTAACCATACTCACAGAATTTCACCAGACAGTATATTGCCATGTTTCATGGTCTTTCCCCGATCGGAATTTTATCTCCGGGTACCCCTCTGAAACCTTTTAAGCCGCTCCTGCGGCGTTTCAGAGGGGTCAACGACGGAAAATCCGGCCAGGGAAATACCCGACTCACACCGAAAGCACCCCCAGAATAAACCACAGCCAACCCCCCGGCACAAAACCAAAACAGCCACCACCACCATGAATAAACAAAATACCCACCTACTCCGTTGACACCATGACACGACTCATAGATCTTTAACACTCGCTCCTGGATGAATTGAAACAATAACCATGCGACGTTTACTGGTTTTCCAACACGTACCGTATGAAATACTCGGCAACCTCGACCCGTTACTGCGCGCTGCCGGGTTCCGCATCCGCTATGTCAACTTCGGCCGACAACCCGATGCCCGCCCGGATATCTCCCGATATCAAGGCCTGATCGTGCTCGGTGGACCAATGAACTGTGATCAATTCGACCGTTACCCGCACCTTGCAACAGAAATCGACCTACTCCGCCAGACCATTGCAGCAGGCAAGCCGGTGCTTGGCATCTGCCTCGGCGCACAGTTAATCGCCCGTGCGCTGGGTGCCCGGGTAACTGCCAACAAGAGCAAAGAAATCGGTTGGTACGAACTGAATCCAACTGAAGCGGGGCGCAATGATCCTTTATTTGCTCATTTCGACACCAGCCAGATGATCTTTCAATGGCATGGCGACAGGTTTGAAATTCCCCGCGGTGCAACGCATCTCGCGACTTCACCGGACTGTCAAAATCAGGCGTTTCGTTACAGCGACAACGTCTACGGGTTACAATTCCACCTTGAAGTTGATGAACCGACGATTTTGCGCTGGCTGCATACACCGACCATGGCTTGCGAAGCAAGGGAACTGGGCGGTGATCAATATCCTGAGCATATCGGCGCAGAAACAAAACTGCATATTAATCAATCAATTAACCTTGGAAACCGGGTGTTTGGCGAATTCATTCGACGTTTCCATGCCCACCCCCGCCGCACCCCATTGTCATCACGCTGAATATGGATTTTGCAAAAATTACGACACTGTATCGACAAGAGTTAGAATCATTAATTGACAATTGATCAAATTATCCTGTGAGCAGCGGCACCAAAACCATCTCCGACCCAGCGAAGACCCTGCAGGCCACTAACCTGCCGGTACAGGGCATGACCTGCAGCGCGTGCGCCATGCGTCTTGAAAAAGCGTTGATGCGGGCTACAGGTATCGTGGATGCCGGTGTTAATTTTGCCCTGGAACGAGCCGATGTTTCGTTCGATACCGACGAAACAGATATCGGCAGCATTGCCGGAGTCATCAGGAAAGCCGGTTTTGACGTCCCGGAAGAAACGTTCTCGTTTGGGGTTGACGGCATGACCTGCAGCGCTTGCTCAGGGCGCGTGGAAAAAGCCCTCGCACGCCTGTCCGGCGTTCTTGAGGCCAATGTAAATATCGCTATCGAGCGAGCCGACATCCGCACCATCGCCGGCAGCGTCAGCCTTGAGCAGTTGACCAAGGCGGTCCGGGAAGCCGGCTACCAGCCACAAATAACCGGGACAGCAGAATTTCAGGACGATGCCGACCAGCAACACCGCGAACGCGAAGAGGCGAAACTCGCCAGAGAAAAACGCATGCTGCTGATCTCGATTGCATTATCCGCACCGCTCGTCCTGCACATGGCGCTGAAATTCATCGGCATCGAGTTTGAACACCTGCCGGTAGTCGAGGTGCTGCTGGCGACACCGGTCCAGTTCATCATCGGTGCTCGCTTTTACAAAGCCGCATTCAATGCCTTGCGGGCAGGCTCGGCAAACATGGATGTACTGGTCGTCATGGGCACCACCGCCGCTTATGCCTATAGCTGGTACCTGATCGCCACGCTGGGTGAAAATGCCACCGGCAAGCTGTACTTCGAGGCATCCGCCGTCATCATTACGCTGGTCCTGCTTGGCAAGTTCATGGAAGCACGCGCGAAACGCGGCACGACGGCAGCTATTCGCCAGCTAATGGATCTGCGACCGGAAACCGCGCGCGTCAAGCAAGAAGACGGCAGCAATATCCAATTGTCGATTGGCGAGGTCGTCACCGGTAACATCGTAATCGTCAAACCCGGTGAACGTATCCCGGTCGACGGCGAAGTGCTGGCCGGGTACAGCGAAGTCGACGAGGCGCTGATCACCGGTGAAAGCCTGCCGGTGCCAAAAACAATCGGTGACACGGTCACAGGCGGCGCCATCAACGGCACCGGCCTGCTGGAACTCGAGGCCACGAATATCGGTGAGGACTCGACGCTGGCCAAAATTATTCATCTCGTCGAAAATGCACAAGCCGGCAAGGCACCGGTGCAGCGACTCGTCGATCGTATCAGCGCCATCTTCGTGCCCATCGTCGTGGTTATTGCGCTGGTTACTTTTATCAGCTGGTACCTGTTCGGCGGCTCATTCGAACCCGCACTGATTGCCGCAGTCTCCGTCCTGGTAATCGCCTGCCCCTGTGCACTGGGACTGGCCACGCCGACCGCTATCATGACCGGAACCGGCGCGGCAGCACGGTCGGGCATCCTGATCAAGGATGTCGAATCGCTGGAACGGGCGCACCGAATCAATGCGATTATTTTCGACAAGACCGGCACGCTGACCGAGGGCAAGCCGGCGATCTCTCATATACATGCATTCTCCGGCACTGAACAGGATGTATTACGCACGGCCGCGGCCGTACAGCAAGGCAGCGAGCATCCGCTGGCTCGCGCCATGCTTGAGCGCGCCGAAGAACTCAAGATATCGCTGCCTGAAGTCACGGAATTTCAGAGCCACACCGGGCTGGGTGTCTCGGCTACGATCGAGAACCAGGCAGTCGTTTGCGGCAACTTGGAAATGTTACAAGAACGCGGGATCGAGCCGATCGAACCAGAACGCGCGCATGATCTAGAGGCCCAGGCCAACACGGTCGTCTGGCTTGCCGTGAGCGGACGGGTCATCGGCCTGATAGCGATTGCCGATCTTTTGCGCCCCGAGGCGATCGACGCCGTTGAGGCATTACGCCGACTCGGCACGCACACACTGATGTTATCGGGCGATGCCGAACGCGTTGCGGCCCATGTCGGCCGCGAGGTCGGCGTCGATAAAAGCCTCGGCCAGGTCAAACCGGATCAGAAAGCCCAGGCCGTCGAAGAACTGCGTACTCAAAATTATATCGTCGGCATGATCGGCGACGGCATCAACGATGCGCCGGCGCTGGCTGCCGCCGATGTCGGCATCGCGATGGGCACCGGGACCGATATTGCAATGGAAACGGCCGGCATCACGCTGATGCGCCCGGATCCGCGACTCGTGGCCGCCGCGATTTCGGCAAGCCGCGCAACTTTCCGCAAGATCAAGCAGAACCTGTTCTGGGCCTTCGTTTACAACGTCGTCGGTATCCCGCTGGCTGCAGCGGGTATACTGACACCGACTCTGGCCGGTGCGGCAATGGCACTGAGCAGCGTCAGCGTCGTCAGCAACTCTTTACTACTACGCAGCTGGCGCCCGAAATTTACAAAATAAAATGGAGCAAACAGCAATGAAAACAGCAACCATTAAAGTCAAAGGCATGACCTGCGGCGGGTGCGTCAAGAGCATCGAGAACGCGCTCTACGAACAGACCGGCATACAAAAGGTCGCGGCCGACCTGGATGCGGGTACGGTCGCCGTTGATTTCGATGTCAACGTAATCCAGACGGCTGCCATCGAACAGGCCATCGAAAAAGCCGGATTCGACATCGCCGCCTGATCGCAGAACACAATTAAAGCTGATAACCGGCATCATCTCGCGACGGGATATGCCCCGGCGACTTGATGCGGACGATGATCGCCAGGACCATGACGACCGCATTCAGCACGCCGATCAGCACAAACGGTGCAGCCGGACCAACCGAATCGAACAGGCGTCCACCAAGACCGGAGGCAAAGAAAATTCCGATCGCACCACACATGTTGAACGCACCAACGACCGACCCCCTGCTCAGGCGCGGTGCCTCAGCGCTGATCAGTGCCGTCGCCCCGAAGAATGCGCTGATCTGACCGACGCCGAGCAACAGGAACCAAGGTATCGCGGCCGACTCCAGCGGCTTATCGACGAACCACATCGCACTGTATCCGATCGCAGCCAGCGCCATACAGATAATCAGGCCCGTGACGCGGTTGATGCGGTCCATGAACAATCCGAGCACACCGAGCCAGATCAGCGCCGCGGCCGAAGCCAACCCAAACAGCCCGGCACCCCGGCCCGCCGCGATGGCGGGGTCCAACCCCTTTTCAACGCCGGCGACAGTGCCCCATAAAACAACAAACGTACCAAGAATCACCAGATCACTGCGCGCAACAAAAGCGCCCGAATAGGCCAGCGCTATGCGCGGATTCCTGACGGCCTCGGAAAATCCACTGGCAATTAGCTGTTTCACCGTTAACCGTTCTTCACGCTCGACAGGCGCGCCTTTCTTCAAACCGAACAGGTACACGATCGAAGACAGCGCACAAACAGCAAACACGATCACGTGAACGATCCGGGTTGCAGTGATGGCGTTATAACCCGCATCAACGAGCGCGGGCGGCACGAAACGTCCGAACAGAACGGTCACGCAGATCACGCCGAGACCGTTGAACACACCGCTCAATGCAACAAGCTTGCCGCGCGAACGGTCCTGCGGGTAATCAGTGAGAATCGTCTGCAACATCCCCGTCGATGCGCCAAGACCGGCGGCATAGACGGCTCGGTAAATAATCAGGTGTGTTATGGATTCGGCAAACGGGTACAACAGGTAACCGATACCCATGACGAACATGCCGATCGCAAACAACTCGCGACGCCCGATACGATCGGCGAGGACGCCGACAAAACCGAAAATCAGCAACTGCACGATTTCGGTCACGATCACGAGATCACCGCTGATCGTCCCCTGCTCACCGACCGGCATGCCGAAATTGGCATTCAGCACGAGGGCCGTGCCCGTCGAGATGAAGGTCAGAAATCCGATCGTCGCGAATGCGGAATAACAGAAGATGACCGCGTTCAGGCGTGTGATGCCGGGCAGAAACCAAACGAACAGAAAACGCCGACCTTCCTGCTCCGACGCTTTCGAGTCCGTTTTCATGATAGGTGATCGCTCGCTAGTTTAATTCCGGATCTGTGCCACGCCGCACGGCGAGACCCGGAGATTTGATCCGTACGATAAGCGCAAACAGCGCAACGAAGCCGTTCATGATGCCGATCAGCACAAAGGGTGCGGCCGGCGCAATCGAATCGAACAGCATGCCGCCGAACCATGAAGAGACGAGGATGCCAATCGCGCCGGCGGTATTGAAGACGCCGACGACGGCGCCGCGCTGCAATGCCGGGGCTTCCTGGCCGATCAGGGTTTGTGCACCGAGAAAGGCGCTGATCTGTCCCACGCCGAGAAAAACAAAAAAGGGCCAGACCGAACCGAGATCCAGGGGATTGTCGACAAACCCGATGAACAGGTACCCCAGCGCAGCGAGTGTCATGCAAAGAATCATCGTCGTCACGCGGTTGAAACGATCCATGATCATCGCCATGAACGGAATCCACGCCAGGGCTGCGGACGTTGCGATCACGAATATCATGCGCCCTTTCGACACAGCCTCTGACGGATCAATACCCTGATCAATGGCCGCCGTGGCGCCCCACAGGATCGAAAAAGTTCCGAGAATCACGAGGTCACCGCGGGCGACAAATGCGGCCGCATAGGCCAGCGCAATGCGGGGATTTTTTGCCGCCCGGAGACCACTGGAGGCGAGCCGGGACAGCGGTAACTGCTTTTCGTGTTTGACCGGAACGCCTTTCTTCAATCCGAACCAAGCCACCAGCGCACTAAAAACGCAACAGCCAAAGGTCGTGTAGTGCGTGTAGAGGGACGCTTTCACTTCATCATATCCAGCCTGGACCAGGAACTCTGGCAGTCCGCCGAGGATTGCGACGACTGCAATCACGCCCAGGCCGTTGAAAACGCCGCCAAATGCAACAAATTTTCCGCGCGATTCTTCCTGCGGGTAATCGGTCGTGACCGTCGCGAGCATACCGGTCGCGGTCCCAAGACCGATAGCATATAAAATGCGATAAATGGTCAGTTCGGACACCGATTCGGCAAACGGATAGAACACATAGGACAAACCCATGACGAGCATGCCGATAGCCAGCAACTGACTGCGGCCAATCCGGTCGGCCATCACGCCCACGACAGCGAACAACAATATCTGGGTGATCTCAGTCACAAAAACAAGTTGCCCGGAGATCGTCCCCTGCTGATCTGTCGGTATTTGTAAATGTGTATTCAGGACCAGCGTCGTCGCGACACTGATAAACGTCAGCAAACCAATCGTCGAAAAGGCGCTATAGACGAACGAATAAAAATTACCCCGCGAAATACCGGGCGCCAGTTCCAGGAAACCAATCTTGATACCAGGAGCAGACGAATAGTTTTGTTCACTCATGTGTTCTGACATATAAACAAGAGCCTCCATAACCCATGTTCAACGCAAAGCCTTTAAAAACGATACGGAAGATTAAATAATATGAACAGCTTTTACCCGGGTATAACTCAAGACTTCTTCAAGACATTCTTCCCGACCCAGACCGCTGTTTTTCCAACCGCCAAATCCGGTCCCCATATAATGCCTGCCTGAGCCGTTGACCCAGACAAGGCCAGACTGCAGAGCACGCACCGTGCTCATTGCCGCCTTCAGATCATTCGTCCATACCGCTGCGGTCAGACCAAGATCGAGTTCATTCGCCATCGCAATAGCCTCGTCGACCGTCTGCCATTTCAGGACAGACAGCACCGGACCGAATATTTCTTCCCGTGCAACCCGCATATCCATTGTAACGTCACCGAACACGGTCGGCTCAACCCAAAAACCGCGCTCGAACGTTTTACCGGCAGGCTGTCCGCCACCGGCGATCACGGTTGCGCCCTGCTCTTTTGCCGAGGCAATGATATCGAGAATTCGCCGGTAATGCGGCTCGGAGTTGACCGGCCCCATCCCGGATTCAGGATCCTGCGGATCGCCGACCTGAATCGAGGACACCTTGGCCCTGACCCGTTCAACGACATCATCATAAAGCGATTCATGCAGCATCAACCGACTCGTTGAACCGCACGACTGGCCCGACCACGAAAAATTCATGCCATTGACGGCCGCCGTGGCAATTTCTTCCGGATCCGAGTCCGGGAATGCGATGAATGGATTTTTACCACCGAGTTCAAGCGTAACGTGCTTGATGGCGGTTTCCGCAGCCGCGCGCTGGATCGCCATCCCGGTGCCAACCGAGCCGGTAAAACCGATGCGCGGTACGTCCGGGTGACGAACAAGCGCATCACCGACAACGGCGCCATGACCCGAGACAAAATTAACCAGGCCCGGCGGCAGAATCTGTGCACAGATTTCGGCCATGATGCTGGTCGACAACGGACTCTGATCCGGTGACTTCAATACCACGCCATTACCGGCAATCAAAGGCGCACCAAGATGTGCAGCCGAAAATAGAAACGGATGATTAAAAGGCACAATCCTGCCGACCACGCCGTAAGGCTCACGCATCGTAAAATGAATCTTATCTGGTGTTGCGGGTACACTTTCACCCTTGATCTCAATACCGAGGCCGGCGACAAATTCGATATAGTCCGCAGCCAACCCATGATGACCCGCCATGCAGCCAATCGTGTTTCCGGTATCAGCCACTTCAAGCGGCAACACATCGGTGCGTGCGCGCACTGCTTCAGCCAGTTTGCGTAACAGGCGACCGCGCTCAAACACGTGCAAAGCCGCCCATTCCGGCTGCGCCTGTTTTGCCGCAGCAACTGCCCGGGCGACATCACTGACGGTACCGGCCGGCACCCTGCCATGCACCTCCCCGGTCGCCGGGTTGACGGAATCCATCCACTCGCCGCTATCGCTGGCGACAAATTCACCACCGATATGCATCAGGCAATCACCATAATTTTTGGTTATGGACATTCTATTAGTAAGTCTTGATCAAACAGGTCATAACTGTAGGCAACACGTCGAGGAGAAGGAAGTATTCAGTAACGCTGCTTTAAACTTCGACCACCGAGCGGTATCAAACCAGTAGTGCGGTAATTTTGGAGTTATCAGACCGATACCGGTTTATTACGGTTACGTTCCATCATCAGGTACAGGGCCCATAACAACAAAAGAACGTTTGCACTGGCGAC
>PBZD01000093.1 GCA_002729875.1 Chromatiales bacterium
ATATTGAAGGTCTGCAGAACCGTCCTCATCAGGCGGGGTGCCGACCGCAATCATCTGGAACAAACCGTGTTGCACGCCCACTGCAACATCAGTCGTAAAGGTCAGTCGCCCGGCAGCACAATTCCTGCTGACGATCCCGGCCAGGCCCGGTTCATGAATCGGAATCTCGCCCTGTTGCAATAACGCGATCTTGTCGGCATCGATATCGACGCAAACGACCTGGTTGCCCGCGTCAGCCATACAGGCACCGGTAACAAGGCCTACGTATCCCGACCCGTGGATGGTTAAATTCATTGTTGTATCAATGGCTCACGATGGAGAAACATCGCAAGATTAATGGGTCTATGGCCGGATTGGAACGGGTAGCGTCACGCATTCGCTGAAAATAGCTGCCAAAATCGGTTGTTTGCCGTGAAAATCTGCCCGGATGGCGATAATTATGCCGATTGCACTGCGGCTACCTGCCCCGAAACAGGGCAGGAAAGGTTTTTAGCTGCTGCCAGTCGGGCGGCGGGAGTCGATCGGGGTCACCACGGATTGCGGTGCTGCGGTAAACTCGCCGCCTTGATCACCGTGCTGGGCCTGCCAGACCAGGTCGTCAATACCGTTGTTCGGCTGATAGCCGCTGACACTACTCAGCAGGATGTCCCTGGCCTGCTCACAATCAAACCGTTTAATGGCTGCAAGCAGGCCGTCAAGATGTGCCTGTAGTTGCTCCCACGGTAATGACTCTTCCATGGCCCGCATGATCATCGGATGCTCTGTGCCCTGCACATTACTACCGATTAGCAGTTCCTCATAAAGCTTTTCGGCCGGCCGCAAGCCGATATATTCAATCGCTATATCGCCTTCCGGCTCCTCTTCATCACGTACCGTCAGCCCCATCAGGTGAATCATGCGCTGGGCCAGATCCCTGATATGTACGGGTTGGCCCATATCCAGCACGAATACATCGCCGCCCTCGCCCATCGAACCGGCCTGAATCACCAGTTGAGCCGCTTCCGGGATGGTCATGAAGTAACGAATGATCTCCGGATGCGTGACCGTCACCGGCCCGCCACGACGAATCTGGTCGCGGAACAACGGCACGACCGAACCGGAAGAGGCCAGCACATTACCGAACCGGACCATGCAAAAGCGGGTGCCGACATTACGCTGATGCAAGCCCTGCAGTACCAGCTCGGCTAAACGTTTTGTCGCACCCATAACGTTGGTCGGCGATACCGCTTTATCGGTAGACACCAGCACAAAGGTTTCCACACCGGACGCCTGCGCCGCCTGTGCAGTATGCAAGGTACCGAAGATATTGTTGTGCACGCCCTCGACCATGTTGTGTTCAACCATTGGCACATGCTTATAGGCCGCAGCGTGATAGACGGTTTGCACCTTGAAAGTCTCAAAAATAACCTGCACACGTGCCCGATGGTGGGCAGAAGCCAGCAGCGGGACCAATTCGACCTTGAGCTCGTCGCGCTCGATAATCTGGCGCATTTCCCGGTCTGCCTCATACAAAACAGCCTCGGAAATCTCCAGCAACACCAGCCGACGGGGCTGCAGCTGCAGGATCTGCCGACACAACTCCGAACCAATCGAGCCTCCGGCCCCGGTCACGGCAACAGACTTGTCTCGTATACACGCATCCAACAATTTCTCATTCGGCGCTATCGAATTACGACCGAGCAAATCGCCGACATCGACGTCACGGATCTCATCAACCCGCGCGTGGCCGGCCACGATATCGGTAATATCCGGTATTGTCTGAACCCGAACTGCGGCACTCTCGAGATTGTTGATGATCTGCCGACGTTTCCAGCGCGAAACAGACGGCAATGCCAGCAGGACCCGGGTAACCCCAAATTCGCTGACCAGCTGAGACAACGCATCAGGGCTATACACCTGCAGGCCGTTGATCGAGCGTCCCTGCAACGCCAGGCTGTCGTCAAGATAGGCAACCGGGGCAAACTTCTCCCCACCTGCCAAAGCAGTCACAAGATTAACGCCTGCCTCACCGGCCCCATAAACCGCGACGCGCTCACCAACGCTATGGGCACGCATCAGGTAGGTCCGCATCACAAACCGGCTACCAACAATCCCCAGCAGAGCGAAGGCCCAGAAGACCAGGGTCGTGGAAAATATAACGGCGGCCGAATCCAGGCCGATCACGAAACTCACCCCGGCCAACAGCAAGGTCACAATCGACACACTGCGCAGAACGCCAAAGATCATCTGCACGCCGACGAAACGGATAATGGCCCGGTACAGACCCTGCTGGATAAACACCGGCAGGGCGATGACAACGGTCGCCAGAAACAATAAAGCCCGCTCAGAAATTGCGCTAACCGCTTGATCGTTAAAGAGAATAATTGTTCCGGCGAGAGCCGTTAACAAGACCGAGATATCGGAAAGAATTGCGATGGCCTGCTTCGTACGCCGCGATAGCTGCACCAGTCGAATTTGCAGGTTAGTGGCAATCATCTGGAATCGCCCCGATGCTTTGGGCAATTAAAGCTTAATGCCTGATCATTCATTCCCACTTGGCTCCCAGAATTCGTATCGCCCAATATATGGTCCCACTCCAGAGTCAGCCAGTACTGTAATTTCCTGAACCAATCTCATCCATAAAGAACGGTTGGAAGCATCTGTCGTTGACACGCATTATACGCAAATATCAAAAAACGAGAAATGATTTATATGCCCGCTGCTGCCATCACAGTCATCATTGCGTCGACTATTTGCTCAATACTGAAACATGGGATGACCTCAGGCAGGTTCTGCTCCCGCACGATATCCCCTAACCATTAAACCAATACACACACGACAATTGATGCTGCAATCAGTATTTGATTATACCTGTGGAAATCGATCCGCAGTGTATCTTTGTCTGCCTGAGTGGTTAATGACAGGCTCGCCCGATAACATCGATCAGCGTGTCAGCTGCCAGATCCATATGTCGCGATGACAGGGCCGGGTCAACCCGAAACATAAGACTCGTTTCACCTAGATGACGGGCAACCGGTAAATAATCAGCCGGGGCGATATCCAGATTCATAAACGCCTGCTCAAGATAAACCTCAGGGCAAATACCACTGCCGCACGGAACGCCATATCCGTTCAATTCAGACAAAATCCTGTCACGTGACCAGCCGCTATTCAGCTCTTCAGTCTTTATGAACACATAGCACTTGTAGAAAGCATGCAAATAACCCACCGGTACTCGAGGCAATCGTAAACTCTCCTGCTCGCCCAATCGATCGAACAAGACAGCAGCATTGCGATTGCGTTGTGTAACCGCATCATCCAGTCCGGCCAGTTGGATACGCCCGATTGCCGACTGGAACTCCGTCAAGCGAAGATTAGTACCGACAGATTCATGTACCCAGCGGAACTTGGAACCATTCATCGGCCGGGACATCGCACCACGACTCTTGCCGTGATCCTTAAACGACCAGCAGCGTTCTGCCAGGCCTTCTCGGTTTGTAACAATCATGCCGCCTTCACCGCCGGTCGTCATGATCTTGTCCTGACAGAAAGAAAAAGTGGCTATATCGCCCCAGGCACCAACTTTTTGATCATTAATCGACGCACCATGCGCCTGTGCACAGTCCTCAATGACAACCAACCCATGTTTTCGGGCGTAAGCGCAGATTCCAGGCAGGTCACACGGCCATCCAGCCAGATGCACGACGAGAATCGCGGCCGTGTGCGCAGTCAGAACATTGCTGATCGTATCTGCTGTAATATTCTGTGAAGATTCATCGACATCGGCAAAGACTGGTTTCAGGCCAGCCAGGACAATTTCACTGACTGTTGCCACGAACGTGCGGGGCGTAACAATAACCTCTGCTCCCGGCGGAAGGTCTAGCGACCGAAGTGCCGCGCCCAGTGCAGTCGAACCGTTACTGACTGCAATGGCGTGCTCCACGCCGATGTAGGCGGCAAATTCCTGTTCAAACTGCCGACCTTCTGTTCCGGTCCAATAGTTGACACAACCTGATTGCAGCACGCTGGCAACTGCATCAAGCTCATCCTGCGTGTATACGGGCCAACCTGGAAACGATACGGTTTTCACGGTATTGGGCATTGGTGAGGCGGACTTGATAGTCATGACTCGGTCGCGGGGAAAAGGGTGACGCAAATATACCGGAGGTCTGCTGAAAAAGAATAATTTTCCACGTAACACCGATTAATACGAACTTTATCGGGGAAAATCACCTCATCATTAAACTGTTTTGGGTTTTGCTGCTCGACGAGCAACTGCTCCTCCTTACGGTACTTAATCGTCGCCGGACCCGTGATTCCTGGCCTCACACTCAGGATGATGCCATCACCGCCTGTGAGCTTATCCATGTATTCTGGCACATCCGGCCGCGGACCAACAAAACTCATATCCCCACGTAAAATATTAATTAACTGCGGCAACTCATCCAATTTTGTTTTTCTAAGAAACCCACCAAAGCGCGTAATTCTCGGGTCGTGTGCAGTCGTCACCGTGGTTGTAATTTTATCGGAGACCTGCATTGTTCTTATTTTCATTACATTAAAATGTTTCCCATACAAACCGACGCGCCGTTGCCGAAAGATTCCCGAATGACCTGTGTCGAGACGTGCAGATATAATTGCCGGTATCATCAGCCAACTCAAAATGATCAGCCCCGCGGCGGAGAAAAGTATATCGAATGATCTTTTGATAACTCGCTGAACTGATGTCAGACCAATCGAAACCGGTTCCATCGTCATATTTCCCTGGGACTGACAAGAGATTGCAGCGCATTAACTGCCGGAGCCACATGGCTCTCAATCCGGGCGGCATCATCGGGCAAGAGTTCGCGCCTCCCCTTTCCGACACTGCCAGCTGTCACACTACTGATGACTGACTCAAGCGCGGCCTGATCGACCGACAGACCAATAAAACGGCACAGTGCCGCCAACTCTTTTTGCGGGTCGCGAACAAACTGTTCGTATCTAACTGCAACCCAATTATCCGCCGCCATATCCGCAAACGCATCGGCGGATCGCTCGACACAAGCACGCCACTGCATCGCACACACATTCATCAATGAGTCACTGACGAGTTGCTCACTCATCCCCTCGAAGACCGGCCCCCAAGACGCAACACGACCCTGAGCAGATGTCAGGCGATGCAAACGATTGTAAATAAATCGTGAGCCATACACAGGAATATCACGAACCGGCACATAGCGCGCTTTGCGCAAAGTGTACCCCCAGTTCATTGGCGCACCCCAGCGTTTACTCGCCGATACCACGCAATCAATTGGATCACGATATATCCAGATATATCGTGCACTTGGGAGCAAGGCACTAACATATGGTAAACGCAGTGAGTTAGCGCAAGTCTTCTCAACTACGATACGTAGATTATGCCTGCGCGCCAAACACGCAAATTGGGACGATACATAGCCAGCGATGCGCTTATTCGCCAGTCTCTGCGGCAACTCATCAGTTGGCCACCCAGGGTTTCCGTATCGCCAAATATGGTTGATTTCATCACACGGCCAGGTACCAAAACCAGGCAGGCGACCCAACACATCCCTCAGCATATTTGTACCAGAACGGGGAGCGCCAATGATAATCAGCGGTAAATAATTCACTGTTTTCTAAATGTTATCGCACTTCAATGGATTGAACATTTCACAGACCGTCACAGATTTTCTTTAAAATACCCACATATGAATCTACTGCAACACCGGAACCAGCAGCGCCCTCAGCAAGCTGACGAGCACGTCGTCCGTCTTCAATCATTAATTGACGATTATCAAAATACTTCATAATTACCTGAACAAGATCTATGGCGCAGTCTATCCCAACTACCTCACCAATATGATTATCACAGATCATTCGTGCAATTTCTCCGTTTGCACTTCCCTGGTAGATAATCGGCCGACCTGCCGCCATCGCACTATACGTCTTGGACGGAACCACCAAACCGGTAAATTCATTGCGTAAAGAAATAAAATGCACGTCACCCAGGCTTTGGCTATACCGAAGCATCTCATCGGGTTGTGAGTCCAAAATCAATATATTCTTTAACCCATTTGTTTCCTTCGCCTGCTCGACCTCCTTTCTTTTTACCCCTTGCCCGATAAAGACAAATTTCAAGCCCCCTATTGAACGCAACTGCCTGGCCGCTTCGAGAATGCTACTGAAACTATGTGCTCTTCCCATATTTCCCGAGTACAGAACAACAAATTCATTCTCCAATTCATGCTCAATTCGCAATTGGTTTTGCTCGGGAACTACGGGAACAATCCGATCCTCATTTGCCCAATTTGGCACAACATGGACACGTGACACACCAGCGCGACGCACTATATCTTCCATGCACCGCCCAATCACGATGACACCAACAGCACCACGCCAGATAGCCCGTGATAAGCGCCGAAACCATTCTGCCGTAAGGGAACCATGTCTCAACAGCCCCATCTCTACCGCAAAATCCGGATAGATATCCATCAGTTGACAAGCATATTCCTGCCTCCGAAATAAACGCAATACAGGCCCTAAAACGGAAAACATAGGTGGTTGTGTCAAGAAAATGTTGATATCGACCCCACGACCAAATAATGAGATGGCCGATGCACCGACCATATAACTAATGGCAGCCAATACTTTACTAATAGGGCTTACTCTTCTTCCACCTATAATGGGAATACGCCGAAAATGAATGGAGGGACTCGAAATAACGTCCTCTATTTTACCGCGGCCAGGACGATATTCTCGCCCGCTCAATATAACCTCGACCACGAATCCCGACTCCACAAGTTTCGGCAGCAAGTCCCGGTATATTGATGTTACCGGCTCGTAGGTATTGAAAAACCGAATTCGCAAATCTTGTTTCCCCATGACATGAACATTTACAGCCCCAATAAATTGGCCTGTTTTCTAGACTGCAATACCCATACCGGCAGTATCAATTTCCAGTGTATTAACTTTTACCACGCACAAACGGGAAACTCTTGAAGCTCTCTTGACCAGCTAACTCATCCAATGTGTCAAGTCCCTACCAAGCAACCCCGACAAGCTGATAATGTCATCGTGGAAAAAATCCTCCAGATAGGCTCTCATTGAATCATCCATGGGAACCACGGATCTCATCATATTTCTGGCCAGAGATGCCTTGAACGATTCATAGACTTTTGGAGCCGCCAGCCGCGCCACTCTACGCACTGACCTGGTACCCAACATCTTCACGGCACCCCCCAGGAACTTACTTGACCACTCTCGTCCACCCACATTCTGATGCTCATCAAAGGAACGAACATCAGGCATCTGCACCCCCAGAAACTCATAAAGATCATGAGAAAAACGCGTGGAATCCTGAATAAGATCATCAAAAAAGAATACTTTTACACTCGGAAAAACATCTAGATACGCACGTACCATGCGGCTGTATAACCCTGCAGCCTTATAAAACAGCATCGGGGAACATGCAGGATCCTGCATCCTCTGCTCTTCGCTCTGCAATGCCTCAATAAAAGATAAATTCTCCTGAGGATTATATTTTGCAGCATGCAAATAAGCGGAATAGGCTCGATCGATCGGATTACGCAACAATATTATAATTTTTGTATCAAGCCCAAGAAGCTCAACAATATTATTTATCGCTTCTTCATGGTAATAAAGATAAAAAACACTGGCCTCGCCACGCCATGAATATGAATCAGAACCGTAGAATAAGCCCAAATATTCTTCGGGAGATTCAATTAAAGTGCTTACTCTCCCACTTATACTTTTACGAACAAGAAAATGGGGCTCCTTAATCCTCGGCATAAAAATTTCGGGACTGTTTCGTAAGAATTGGTATAACGACGTCGTACCAGCCTTCGCTGCACCACATATTATGAAATTCGGCGAAACCGCTCCGGCTTCAAACTGCATGGGAACCGTCCTCCGCAACTAACTGCACGGGGAAGCTGGCCCCCAATACTGCCTGATTACCTGCTTCAACCGACACAGTCAAAACCTTGGTATTGCAACGATAGAATATATATCCGGCAAGCACATAAGAAAACACCGGATCAACAAAGACATTTCTTAGCAACCCATCAAGCAAGTACAAAGACAGCGTGAATGAAAAGAACAATTCATTTCCAGTGCATACGGAAATTCGTTTTCTCTGACTGAGAAAAGAGGCAATCAGAAAGCCAATAAGCGCCAGATAAGCAATCACTCCAATCAAGCCATAACGATAAAGGATCATCACAGGGCCAAAATGGATGTTGTGGACAACACCGTCATTTGTAGCATTTCGCAACGGGGCATATATCGACCGAAATGTAGCTCCATGCCCGAATCCCAGCGCATAGTTAAGAGGACCAGCCTGCCGATGGAATTGCCCAAGAGCATCCTGCGCCTCGAATAACCTTGACAGTAGGGATTCATCGGCTTCGCCTTCGATGTTTGCCTGAAACCGCGTATCGCTGATAACAGCATTAAAAGCCTGCCGTATAACAACTCCCGATGACAACATAAGAACCAATGCCAATAGCATGGAAACCAAAACGATTCGGCGAACCGACCAATGAAGGAGAACGAGGAAAAACAACCCAGAAAACCAAAGAACCACTGTCGTTCTGGCTCCAGACTGAAAGGAGATTATCAAGATGACCACCAATAAAGACAAGGCAAGCCACCGAACCATTCCCCGATTTCTAAAAAACATTAACCACGCCAGTGTCACAAGCGCATTATGTGGGGGTTCAAATCTTTCCAACCCCGCAACACCACCAAGACCTATACTTATGACTGCCCCTGTCAACAAAAAAGCACCGAGCAAAATCAGTGACATACGTAATCGAAACAAATCGGGTGAAATAACTCCTGCGAACAGCAACAGGAGCGGAAGGGCAATCGATACAATATCACCAACTATATAGGTCACATAGATGAAGTCATTTTCATGTGACGGTATTAACCAAAACGAAAGACAGATAACCCAGACCAAGCTGAGCCCCAGAATTACCTTCGAACAATTGAACCGCTTAATACTCGCAACAATAACAAGTAAGCAGATTCCCACCACTGCCGCATATACCAGGCGTTGCCCAGATACAACCTCACTAAAAACCGAATCAAAAAGACTATAAACCCCCAGCACACATATAATTAAAGCAGTAACTGGTGGCAAAAAAGAATCGCATACGGCCAAGTTATCGGAAGAATAATGCTTTCTGGTCACAGAGCCTCTCGGTTCCAAACATATCTAACCAGAGCAATAGAAAAGCCAATTACAAAACCGCCGAGTAAACCAACAATAAGAATCAATGGTGCATTAGGCCAGATATAGTCATCTCGATCCGCTGACACAGCAGGATCAATTATTTTAAAAGCGTACTCTTCACGTACATTGGCGAGCATGATTTTTTCAATTTGCAACTCGACCAATCGATAAATTGCCTGCTGCAACCCCACAACATTTGTTTTTTCAAGTTCATTTTTGAGGTATCCAATACTCTTATTTGCCTCATCAATGACCTGTTGGCGCAGCCTTTCATTGATACGCTTTATAAGATCATTTGCCCATACCGCTGCCACCTCAGGATCTCGCCACTTAATTGATAGCACTACCAGTTGGGTTGTGCTATTCCAGTCGATGCCACGAATATCTTCATCAAAAACCTTATAGGCATCCCATAGGGATGGAGGATCATCCTTAACTTTCTCACTCCAGGCATTCTCCTCCGCATCCCACTCATCGCTGAATATGATCGGCATCAAATTATTGTCTTCGATAAACTGCTCAGAAAATGCTCTGGATTTCAACATTGAAATGGGCACCCACACATTACTTTTCCCATCCAGATCTATTCCGGCAATTTGCGCCAAACCACCCAATTGCCCCGCCAAATCACCAAGGCCTGCGCCAGGTTCATCCTCCACAGTAACCAGCAACACCTCTGCACGATAAACGGGCTCAGCCAAAAACACGACTAATCCGCCAAGAACCAGGCCAACCGCCGCAAGAATACCGATTAAAAAGCGATACTGAAAAATTGCAACCGCAATATCCTGCGCTCTGATTCCCTCGGCTGACTTGCTTGCCGGAATGCGAATGAAATAATCGACATCAGCACCCCGAGAGTCTGCCTGAGGCGGATTACTTAACTTATCCTCATCTGTCGGGGCCATAACTCGATAAACTCCTCACTAAATATATCTCTCATCCATCAGCAGGAAGTTTAACCCGCTCCGCCGGAAGACAGAAATTTTCCACATAATATACAGTGAGATACTGCCGGGCAGTTTCTCGTCACAGCGACAACGATTCTGCTTTATTTCTATCGCTGGTAGCATGAATCGTAAGAATAGATAACATTATCAAACCAAAAAATGTCGCTATTGCTGCTGCTGACATCCAATAGACCGAATCCACAAAAAACACCAATATACCCTGAAGAATGATAATTCCTACCTGCACGGCAATAATCAACCACTCATGTTTCCTTATGGACCATAACAGGAAACGTAATACACAATATCCACATAGCATTGGATAAAAGACCGCAGCCTGACTTACCAGCCAGACGGATTGTGATTTTGGAAAAACAGCAATGGCATTAGCCAAACCGATCACCACCAAAGAAGCGCCAACCAAAATGATGACCAGCACCACGGAACTGCTTACCGCCCCCCTTCCCTGCTCAGCATTTTTATCTGATCCTGTAGAATAATGAGCGTAGCGTCTGTGCGCAAAAACCATACCCAGCTGCCACAACGCTTCTCCACATGCCACCGCAAATGCCAAGTCATCCATCACAGGTGCAACCGGCAAAATGGCAGGCCACAAAATAAACCCCCGCATAATACCAACCAGTGTCAGGTTGCTGATCAGCTTATCCCAGCCTTTACCTAAACTCCCGCGCAACTGCATAAACAGTTGCAACATTCCCGTAACAGACAGTAGTCCATAAACACGAAGTTTGAAAACAATAAATACTTGCGCAGCAACCAGGCAGACCACCCGCAGAACCGTCAAGTCCGCCGCTGACGTAAATTTTCCACTCAGCGTCGCAACCCCAAAAATAATCCATGGCACATTTTGTAATCTTTCAAAGTCCGCTGGCGAAATTGTTCGAATAATCCCTCCCAAATAAAGCCCAATCGCGCTAGCCAGCCCCAG
>PBZD01000094.1 GCA_002729875.1 Chromatiales bacterium
GGGGAGATGAAACGGAAATTTAGTTGAAGCGACGAGTTGTTTGCAACTAAAAGTTTCTCCTTGGAGAGGTTGTCGAAAACGAAACTGTTGATGAAGTTCTGCGCCTCAAACGGGCAAGTAAAACTGTTCTCCTCGACCCGTTCGCGGGAACGGGTTGAGTAGCTCTTCGCAACGAATTTGTAGACGGGAGAGTTAAGAGTTCTAATAGTTCGCAACGCATTTTTTAACTTTCGGTTTGCAGTAACTATGTTCTCAACGCTGTTCATGGACAAGCACAACGCCGAGGAAGTTGTTACTGCACCGGACGTTCCTGTTGATAGACGACAACAGGAACATTTGTAGCTGTTCAGCGAGGTTATGCGACAAAAGTTTAAAAGAAAGTGCCGACAAAGTTGCGGCAGACGGTTCCTCACTACTCGAACTGGAGAGAACTGACGGAGTTCCCTCCTCTGTTTCATTAAGTTCAGGGGACAAGCGTTCAATACTTTTTCCACGGGCGCAACTGTCCTTGAACGTCTGGAACTCGAGTTCCTGGCGTTCAACCTCGAGTTCCTCGCGGCGAACGCGAAGTTCCTCCCGTTTCTTGGTAACGGCAACGTCGAGGCTGTTCTCGCCCCAACGGCGGTCTTCAACGGAAACGTCGAGCGAACGTTCCTCATCACCGGACGGTTCGCCGCGACTGTCCGTTTCGTGGCACGACTAAACGTTCCTGTTTTGATAGTCCGGGGTTAACGGGATAACATTCTCAACGAGAAATCGATGAACCCTACAGGAACGTCTATAGCGAACGACGACGTTCTTGGTCGTTTTGATCGGTTCCTTCACAACTTCGAAACTGGAGTCGGACATCGCCGGAACGGGCGGAAGAACCGGCGGCTGAGCCGGCGGAGAGTTCGCCTCCGACGCACCGCACTTGTTGTCGTTCTTGGAAGCCGACATCTCGTTATCAGAAGCGTTACACGATCTAAAAAGTTTTACTTAAACGTTTTTCTTGTCCCTGCTGACTTTAGAAACGACGGAGAAAAACAGTGAGTTTACAGGCGTTATGAGTATGGCCAGAGCGGTTGGCATAACTGAAAAATTTCACCGAAATTTTTGAACGACTGTTTGATGCTCTCACGGAGTTCCGAACTGAACTACCGTTGCCGATGATTAACGGCATCAATTTGCTCAAAGTTCCTCTCACGTTCATAATGGGTTCCGATTTCTCAAAACGTTTCACTCAGATGGCAAAGGCTTGAATTTGGCGTTTGCACTCTCTTGTTCATACAACACTCGTTTTGACATCACGGAACTTCTCATTTGAACGGTTCTACGACTATCGTTCACCGAACGACATCCACAACAAAATCAACGACAATGACAACGCTCGAAATTCAGTTGCACTCGATCTGTTCGACTGATCCGTTGAAACTCCCCCGTTCTCCAAAGTACGGTTGTCCATCGAGAAAATGTTTCTCAGGAACTGAAACGGGAGAAGGTGTTTGGAATGGAACAACGGATCACATGCATAACATTCACAGATAACGGGATCGAGCGCAATGCGCGTTTTGAATACAACGGGATCAAACGCAATGTGCGTTTTTGAAAAAAAAGATGCTCCAATGGAGCCCGTTCGACTGGATAGTTTTGTAGAAGAACATCGGTGTCATTAATCGAGAAACGCGACACGGATGTGTAACCAAACGGAGTTTCGAGTAACCTAAATTTTCTATGTGTTGCTCATACGTTGTTCCAGATCGAGAAACGCGGAACTCAAACGCACAGCAACGGGGCGTTCTATTGCCTAAACGGCAACGAACCCGAGACGTTCCTCACGACGCTGAGGACGGCTCTTTTTCCGTTCGCTTTTAACGAACGGTTCTGACGCAGACTGGTTCCTGCCGAAACCGACGGTTGCCCTCAAGTTCGTGGAGGACCAGTCTAGAACGCGCGCAACGGCTTCCGGAGTTGTTTCCTTACGGCGTTTCGGGGGGTCACTAACCCGTTTAACAAACAGGTTGACCGTCTCGAAACGGCTGTTGTAGTCGCTGGACGTGCACGGCTTCGTCAAAACGTCGGCTGGGTTGTCCTTGGTCCCAATGTGCGAAACGAAACTTAAACCAGTTTCAAATAACGCACGGGACCACGAAACGCGCAACGACATATGTCTAGTTCGCGAAACGTTGGACCGATGAACGAGCGTGTTCGCCGCCTGGTTGTCGCCATGAACGACGAACGGAAGCACGTCGCGCCCATGCAACGGCCTTGTTTCCAGCAAAAACTGCTGAATATACAACGCTTGTTTACACGCGCTAACCAACGCGTGCAGTTCAGCTTCCGCGGAGGATAACGCTGGAAGCCCGTTCTGTCTCCTGGACGACCAGGAGATGAGCGAACCGCGGTTGTTCTCCTTGGTTAACGCCTGGGCCGGAACGGGATCGAGATACAGTTTGCACTGTTGTTGGTCGAGTTTAACGCGCGGCATCGTGGAAACGTCCTTATCAAGCGTTATGAGGAACGCTGAAGTTGATTTTCCGTCCGCTTCACCGGACCAATCGGAATCGGAGAAAACCCGAAGCTGAACGGGCCTCGGTTTAACTCCGTATCCGCAACTGGCGAAATCAATGGCGGCGTTCTTGGTACCGGAAAGATCCAAACCAACGTAGTCGTACCAACGCGAGGTTGCTTCGCGCGCAATCTGCCGTTCCTCGTCCGTAACGTTTGCCGAAATGGCATACAACGAGGGGTAGACGAGCGTTGCAACATGCTGTTGAACGTATCCGATGGCTTGTTCAAAAGCCCGACGGTTTGTTTCCCTTGGCGACGACGAAACTTTGCCGAGTTGCCATGACGGGTACTTAATGTTTACCCAGAGAACGTCGGCTAAGTATTGTAACGTACCTACCGCAGTTCTCCAGGACGGCTGTTTCTCGCTCGGCTTGAACACGTTCGCGGTTCCGAGCAAGTTGTCTTCGCCTGAAAACGCCACAACGCGCGCGGGACACGGAACCGACGCATATGGTTCTGTGTTAAACGCGACGAGTTTGCGGCGGCATTCGTCGACGCTCGCATGAATATCCCGGGTTTTCGACCGAACGTGGGAAATTCCGAGGAAATCAACTGCGCTGACGGTGCCTTCGCGTGCGGGTTCTGCAACGACCTCAGGCGTTGTGCACTTTGCGATCGAACCGATCAGTGCAACGGCCTTGAGAAATGATTCGTTGTTCGGAGCAACGATTAGGATATCATCCACATAAACGGTGATGATAGCCAACGGCGTTCCTGCAACAACGGTAGGATCATATTCCTCATAAACGGTCTGGCCCTGGGGGTCGGTCGGAACGGTGAACGAGCCCGAGACGACACCGGACGGGGAATTGATCTGTTTAACGACTTCTTGAACCGGAGTTGCCTGGAACGGTGATGCTTCCGCAGGATAAAACCGCGCTTCTGGAACGGAAAAACGAACTTTCTTCCGCAACGTGTAAACGCCGGTTTTGAGCCTTGTTGACCGGGCAAGGTCTACGAAGCGGTTGTTGTTCTCGTCGTACAACGCAAACGTCGTACCGTCGCTACCGGATTTAACGGAACCTCGGATACGGAGACCGTTGTTAACGTGGTTTAGCCACTCCCTGGGAGCGGCTCTCAACCCGTAAATGCTGCGCGTTAGCAGCAGAACAGGCGGTCTAACCGACGTATCGTTTGGGTTATAAACAGTTCCGTTAACCGAGATCGGCGACAGATCGTGACGCCAGTCGTTGGGCAGCGTTATGGCAATCTTTTGACGGAGAGTTGCCTGCATGAACGCCTCCTTGGCGTCGAGGGTTCCGAGAACGGCGTGCGGCAGCAGCTGCGAAACGGCAATCAGCGACCGAACGATAGAACCGGAGGTTGCCGGGGAATAGTTTGTTTCCCCGTTGGAACGCTCTTGCTGGTTCCCACATGCAACGATCCTTGTTTTCTTACGGCCATCCCGTTTTACCTTGAGAACGTATTGCGCTCTCAAGGTAGTTGCGCCAACGGGAAGGTCTTTTCTCCAAACCCAACGTCCTGCTTTGGCGATAACGTCCTGTTCGCGGCGGACGGAATCGTTCCAGGTGGCGTCTTCTTTTATGGAACGCATCGACAAACTGGGATGTTCCTGTTTAGCAGCGCGAACGTATTCTGCGGCTGCTGGGTCGAGAAAACGGTTGTCCCGTCGTTCCAAACTGGACTGAACGGGCAAACCGTCTTCTCCGATGTTGGCCTCAACAGCGGAGCGAATTTTCGCGTATTTTGTCGCGCGAACGTCAGGGCCGGAGCACGTGCGTTGTCTACGGCGACGAAACGGAATTTTCGCGTACGGACCGGCAGTCGTTGAAGGAAGAACGGATTCTTCGAAAACGCCGTGACGGCGGGCGCTCGCTTCGAGGATTGAACGACGGTCAGTTCTTGTCGCGTTTCCAAGTTCCCGGTCGATGAACGATGAGGCGTTCTCGACAGACGTTGCTGCTAACAGAAGAAACGTGCTCAGAATCGTTATCAGACGGCGGATAACAGCTATGTAGCTAACTACGGGAACGTTGGAGCGGATCTTCGCGGAAGCTTCGCGACGTGCGGCCGAACGGCACGAACTTGTTTCTTCGGGTAGAACTCCAACGGATTTCTCCCGCACACGTCGCGTTTTCGCCGGACGGGCCGATTTCTTGCGGGGACGGCCAGGTCCACGGCGCTGCGGTTCCTGCGCTTCAGTTTCGGCTGACGTGTCGAACTCCGACGGATCGTCCTCCTCATCTTCAGTGGGGAGAATTTCGATCTCCTCTGGAAACTCAACGAGCAAATCGTCCTGTTCTTCCTCCTGAACGCGATTTTCGGCGTCTTCAACGGTTTCAGCGGCTCGGTAACGCGCGAGGTTCGGAATTTTGTCGCGATTGCGCTGCAACGTGCGGTCAACTGCACGGTGAAATTCCGCATCCGGAAGTTCCTGACGGGGGTGGTTTACCTCGCGAACGTCAGTTCCTTCCGAATTTGTTAGTTCGTCGAAGTGAACGTTCGACATCGCAACTTCCCGAACGGCGTTGTATTTCTTTCCGTTCTTAAAATCAAGAACATCGAGAATGAGGACGGAGCGAACGTTCTCATAGCCGAGCATAACGCCTTCTCGGCCGGAACGGAGTCGCTGCAACGTTGTTCCTCTCGACGTTCCTTCATCTTTCCTGGAACGCTGGCATTCCTTCTGAACGTCGGCAATGTAACGCACTTTGCAGCCGAACGGTCTCAGTCTGTTGAACGACAGACGATGTTGTTCAGGCCACACCTCGTTGTCTGGATCGGCACGGAGAGTGTTGAGCGTAACTGCGGCGTGTTTCATCGCGTACGCTAGGAACGACGCCGGAAGGTTGGCGTCGTTCAGAAGAATCTGACCGTGACGTTTCAGAACTGCAACGGTGGCTTCCTGCCACCCGTGTTCTTGCTGTTCATGAGGAGGACAGCACTGAAAACGGGCGAGAGGAAACGTGGTGCGAAAAACGGATTTTGCGTCAGTTGAGTCGAACGCCTTGTCCTTGTCCGAAACGAGCGTTCGCATCAATTTCCGCAACATCGGGAACGTGTCACCAAGGTTGGTGTAAGCTTGCGACGTCGCGAAACGGTCCTTTTTCTGCGAAAACGAAACATGAACGAGTTTCGATTTCCGGTTGATGTCCCGAAACGCGTGGCAATAGAGGTTGCCGTGTAACGAGAGGGGGATATTCGCAACGTCGTAGGCCCACGTTTCTCCGGGAACAGTGGACGAAATGCGTTTCTCGGAACCGCCTTTCTTGTGGGGTTTCCGTTTGACAACGGAATCGCACGCCCCGCACCCCAACGGGATGGGAGTTGCGTGCCCCAAACGACGGTGTAGAACGAGGTCCTTCGCGACGGCATCAACGTCCTGTGTTATTTTACGGACTTGTTCCTGCTGAAGAACGGTTACAACAACGTCAAGGTAGTAGCCGTTGTCGTATTTCAACGGACTCCACCGTTCGAGACCATCCTTAACGTTCCACTTGACGAACGACGACTTGGGTAGTTCTGGATGCTCAACTGCGTGTCCGTTGCTCTGTAACCGACGGGTTGACAGAATTTCTTCTGGGAACGACGACGAGAACAGACAGCGCTTCGCGCGAATAACCGGAGGAACTGCTTTGGTTCCGTCTGCGTTATAACACACAGCGGGAACAGCATCGTGCAAGTCAACGAGCGTTGCCTGCAGATCTCCATCAACGGTGTCATTGGCGGTCAGAACGGGAATCGTCGTTTTGTGATTAACGCGAACCCTGTCAAGAGCGTTCGTGTTGTGATTCGTTGCTCCCGAATCAATCAAAACGCGACGTTTCTCAGTTTTGACGGCAACAGACGAGAGTGCCTGTTCTGTCGCGAGCGACGCAACAGCAATGTCATACGAGCGTTTTACCGAATGTTTGTCGGCGTGTTCGTGTTCTTCAAACAGGTCCGGACGGGCTTCGCACGAAAGTTCGTGGAGAATGCCGTCCAACGTTTTGGTTACAATGTCCGGAACGGCTATCGCTTCGTCAACGAGAGTTCGCATCTGCGCGTCAACGTGCTCGTATTCTTTCGCCTTGTTCGGGGAACGCGAACGTGAATGATATACGGAATGCGTTAAGCGCTGACGGACCTGTTGACGTTTCACGGAGCGAGACCGACCGCGTTCATTCGGAGTTGTTTTGGAACGAACAACCCTTGTGAACGAGACGTCGTTGGACTGAGACGTTTCATGTCCGAATTCCTCGTTGGTGTGGAAGTCGGAAATGGAACGTGACAGATTAGTTACCGCAGCTGCAAACGGGGTATCCTCGTGCGCGGACGTGTAGTTTTCGTCCTGTTCTTCTTCGTTTGCAACGGATTCCGCGTCGGAGCCGAGCAGGTCTTGGAACGCGGCCATCAACGCGGCCTTCCGCGTTTTCTCGCGCCTCTTGTTGGGAGTACGTTTGAACGACTGACGGAAACCCGACTTTCGTTCTCTGTTCCCTTTTCCGTTCCCTTTTCCTCTGCCTTTGGACTGGCGAGAGGTGGAACGTGACGACGAGGCGTTTCCCCATTCCCTGTTCGGACCCCAACACGTAGTCATACGTTTCGGAAACTTCGGATCATTGACCAACGGTCCTTTTGTGTGAACGCGTTTACACGGTTCGCACCACACGCGTTCGGCGGGAGCGGGAGAACGGCCGCGTTGCTGAATCGACAACGTCTTTTCTGCGAGCCTTCTCGTTGCCTCCTGACCGGTTTGTTCGACGTGGTTCTGGACTAACAGATGTTTTCTAACGTTTTTACCGTACAACGATTCGTACAAACTTTCCGGACGGTTTATCGCTTCGTTCTCGATAGCCGAAAGAACGTTGGACATCGGAGTTTGGGAGGAACGTGCGAGCATGACTGTTCCCCAAAACGTGTTAGTCCAGAACGATTTTTCGTGTTCGAGTTGGTCCGCGAGAACGAGTTTTTCGGAAAACACCCGATAGAACTCGTCCTGGAGACGGGAGTAGCGAACGTCCTCAGGTTCGTCCCTCCAATCGCGAGCCAACCGTTCGTAGTGTTCCTGAGCGCGAACTCGCGTTTTGGGAACATCGAACGGTTTGCGAAACGCTTCGCTTAGCTGAACGACGGCTGCTTGCAACTGCTCGATCTTCAAAACGTTGTCCTGGTTCGTTCCGTCGTTTTCACCGATATGAACGAGTTCGGTGACTTTCTTAAGAAGACGTTGAACGATGCTACCGACGTGTACCTCGTACGTTTTGCTGACGGCAGTTTCCCAGGAGAGTTCATGCCAAGCGTTGAACCCTCCGACGAACGGAACGATTTCGTTCTTCAGAAGATCGGGATCGATGAATCTTGTAACGAGAGCGGTTGCCCGAGCTCCTCCGTACGGGAACGAGCCGTCGTGTTCGGGAAACGAGTCTTGAACGATACGTTTCCAGTAGCTCCACGACAGTTTCCATTCCTCAATTCGCTCCCAGGTTTTGAGAACGAACAAACCGTCATCGACTAGTTTTAGAGGCTTTCTGTTGAACGACAGTTCCTTGGAGTTGACTGCGGCAACGTCGTTCGCTTGTGTAGCGGATGCCTCGTTGAGGAGAACCGAAGTTTTCGATGCGGCATCTGAAGTTTTGGTAACTAGCTTCAGAATGGCCGCAGTTACTTGTCGGTTGTCCTCACGGTCTTCTTCGAGAGTTGCCTTGAACGCATGCAACGCGTCAGTGACTCCGTTCATCTGCGACGGTGCCAGAACAGTATCGTTCTGAAGAGGCACCGGAGGAACGGCTTGCGAAACCGCCGGAACCGGGAGGGTCAGCGGCGGATGGGGGTGAAGCGACGGAGGTTGAACTCCTCCGACATTCTGCTGCGCTCCCCCGTTCGACTGAGACACGGACGGATGGCCGCCAAAATGCGGCGGCATCGGTCCACCTGTTGACTGAAACAGTGGCGGCTGCGGTTGCATTCCACCAAACGGGTAGTTTGCAAACGCGTTCCAGCCACCGTTCTGCGACAGGTGTTGCGGAAAGGCACCCTGTTGACCGAACTGGTTCTGCATCGGGGGCGGGTTGAAAAACTGTTGCCACGTTTGTCGGATCGTTCCATTTTGATCCAACGACAGTCTCGGCACGTTCGAAGCGAGAACGAAACCCGGTCCGTTGGGATCAGCTTGCGTGAATCCCTGAACCGGATCCGCGAGATATTGAAGAACATAGTGCAGGTCGTTCAAACGGACGACCTGCGTTTGTTTTCCGTTCTCCAAACATTTCGCGACGCAAAACTGCGCTACGAGATCGTGTGCGTCAACGGTCGTCGGCAGAAACGAATTGTACAACGGAGACTCTTTGTGAAGTTCTAGAAACAGGGTTCGCAAAGTACCGAACTCAGCAACGTTTATAAACGACGATGCGTGTAGATACGAACGTGTTGTTTTCCAGATCGCTTCAAAGATGCATTGAACGATACGAACGTAGATGTCATCCGTTGTACTACCGTTTTGCGAGGCTGGAGACGGATCGCCAGCGGGAGACGGATCGCCGGCCGAGCCGGGAATTTCCGATTTGTCGACGAGGGGTAAGGACTGTGGAGTTCCGTCCTTGTTTGGATTGTTGTGCGGCCCAAACTGGAGCCGATACACGTTCCACTCAACGAAACTATTGTTATCATTAACTTCCCCCGTTTTATTATCGTTCTTATTAGAGCTACTTACCGACGACGAGGAAAACGACGACGACGACGAAGCAGCTTCTTGTCCGAACGACTTTCCGTTCTTTTCTCCCGACTGTTTGGTTCCATCACGTTCTGGCTTGCCTTGAACTGACTCAGGATCGAGTGCGGCCATGCTGAACGGCATGTACACGTACACGTTGTTCTTGCCAGAAAACGGTTTTCCGCACGTTTCCTTGGCGCCATCGAGAACTTTGGCGTAAACGTGCCACGCCGCTTCTGGACCGTTCTTCTGAAAGTCGGAAACGAGCCGCAACCAGTCGTTGTTCCCAGTTTCCGCGCAAACGAGTTCGTCCTTGCGAAACAGTTCCTGGATCGCGTCGTTGTCGACAAAGTTCGAATCCGCGGCCAAACGGTGACACAGCCTTCCTTTTCCATCTTGAACGGTGGAGTAGGTTAGGAGTGCAAAGTTTGGGAACGCCGGATCCACATCGACAGTGACGCGCGTTCCGGGGTGTTCGGCTGGATGCGCCATACGGCAGTGTTGCTTCAGCACGGTTGGCTTCACTGAGCTGCGTCTCGGAGCACGTTGCACCGGCGGTGTGGTTCCACGCAGCGCCGCAGCAACGTTCGGAAACGGGTTGTCCGCACGTGACGACGACACGCTCCACTGGTTGTTCAGCGGCAGCAACGGATTTCGTTGTT
The DNA here is from genome assembly GCA_002729875.1 of Chromatiales bacterium. Classification (GTDB taxonomy): domain Bacteria; phylum Pseudomonadota; class Gammaproteobacteria; order Steroidobacterales; genus SMWD01. The sequence goes on from PBZD01000094.1 coordinate 9,865, forward strand.
CAGCGGCAGCACGGCCCGTAGGAAGCCCAGCTGGTAGCAAACCCGGCGGAGATCGCGGCGGACCGTCTGGAAACGGTGGTCCGCCTTGCGAAACGCCAGCCATGAACGTTTTTCACCCAGGTGGAGAGGTTCCCGTTTAACTAAGGTTAACGTAGATAGTGTGCAATATGCACGTCATGAAAAGTTCTGTGCAATGTGCACTTAACAAAATAGACCACAGTGGTGGTTAAAGGGCAATCATAACTCTGATACGTTGGACCCTAATTGCTTCAGTACTCTGAACAGTCTTGGGAACGTCACACCTTTATCAGATCAGTTGACAACGTCAACTATCAACAAATGATCTACGCAGAGCGTTCGTACAAAGGGTTGGCGCGTATCGATCAACGCACTAGTTCCACATGCTGAACGGTGGACGTGGCATGCAGACAACACTTGTGAACGCTTAGCGTTCGTTCTCTCGTTCCCCTCGGTGGCGTGCAGACGACGAACAGTGTGGCGTTCTATCATAACGAATGTACAATGTTCATGAATGTTAACGACGGTTCAGATTACGTCTATTAGGTTCCATCACTCCCCCGTGCTAAAACGGAGAGTGAAACTAAACGGTTTAGCACTAAATATTTCAAACTCGCTCACAGAGTTCGTCTCCCCGTCCGCAACGATCGAACGACTGTTCGGCTTGCCTTGCCCGGAACGGGCCTATCCTTCCGCACCTTCCGCTGCAATCGATAACGGACCTATCGTCAGCCCCTCCGCACAACGAATCAAAACGTGAAATGCGCACGTTCAGCAACAAACTCTGTTGAATCACGACGACAATGGAACGTTCAGGACAAATCATTACGTTGTCAGTGTTCAATGCAATTCGTTAGTTTCAAAACGCCACGAAATCCAAACAACGGCATCATGCCAACGGTGCCACCGGGAGAACAGGTCTTGCTTCAACGCTTGTTTTCATTACAGTTGTATGTGTGTATCATCCGGAACGGATGATACTCGGACAGTTCATGACTGACCGAACGGATTTAACCTCTCCGAACGGTCCATTTGACAAATGTTCATATAAAATTTGAACGCCAAACTGGCGAACAAACAGCGTTAAAGACGGTATGTTATATAATATCGGCTGTTGAACCAACAGTCGATCTCAGATATGTTTCGAACGAAATATAATTTTTAATGGTTCGGCATCCTGACTGGATGCTCGAACAGAGATGATTTCTGTTATAAATGACGGTTGTGCACGGAACCCGTGCTACAACGGCAGCTCATGATTTTCATACAGCGCACCAACGGTTTGCTGCGTACCCGGTATTCTCTAGTATGCTTAATACAACAAATCAAACTGATTATTGTATGAACGATGACATATTTTTTTTTATGTTGTTGAAAAACGTTAGTTTTAAAACCTTCGTTAATCAACGCTTTACCTCCCCATTTCCGACGCTGAGTTCTTCACGATGAAGTTCGACTTCAGGAATAC
>PBZD01000095.1 GCA_002729875.1 Chromatiales bacterium
CCTTTGAGTGCCGAACTATACGGGTGGGTTCGGTTTTGCGACCAGGCCCTATCCATATTTACCTACCTAAAAGCCGCGAACCAACGGTTGCGCAAGCCGATTGTAGCTCGTCTGTTACATTTTACGATAGAGGGGGTTTACTGCGGCGCGGAGTTGACTCCGAGAGACGACATACCTTTGCGATCCCAAAGGGCGAGTCTACTGTTCTTTTACATTTTTTGTTCTCTCGCGATGATGATGAGCACGCCAGCATCAAGAAGACCACGTCGTTGTTTGATTGGCCGACGCTCAGCCTGGCATCCCTGCAGACCTGAAAGATGAAACTGGGTGATTGACGAAACAAATGTAGCGTTTCCTCTACGGGCTTGAGCTTCTGAGGAAGCAATTGTGATTCCAGAAAACATGACGGCGCCCCAGAAAATCACTGCCAACAACGAGGAGCGGCGAGTTTTGATGACGTCATGGGAAAATGGCTGCTTTTCTCCGAAACGAACCCGAGGTATTTTCATACTTCGTCTTATCCCTGTTTTCGCGCGCCTAAATTCGAGAATGTGTAATATTGTTTTTACTTCCACATTAAGTTGCGACGAAGAGAGGCGATGGGGCGTCTTCATTCATTGCGCCCAGATGGGCTGAGTCTCACATAGGACCAAGCGGGTTGGAAGAGAGGGAGAGCTTTGCAGAGGACGCGACGACACTAACAACATTGCACGCTTTCTTCCTCCAATAGCGGTATTTTTTCAGAGATGCCACGCTGACGACACACCCCAAGAGCACGCATCCGATCGAGGTTCTCTGCATTCACCTCTTCCGCCTTCTTCGCGCAGTACTGTCGAGCATATTCAACCGCCGGGCTTCTTGTGAGTAGAAAAAAATCTCCAGCTGGGGCCCGGCAGTGGACGAAGCCACAAGCGTCACTATCTCACCGACCGTCCATCGAGGTGTCTCGCAAGACCGCCACCCCAGACGACTGGAAGTCGCCTGGGGCGGTGTGCTCTCCCTGCAATCGAGAAAAACGCCCCCGCAATCGAATTTGTTTGTCCGAACGGTCTTTTTCTGATTGATTTTTTTTCGACTGCACGTGCGAGCAATTTTGTCGGCCAAGAAGTTGTCTACGTTCGATTGCGGCATTTGTTAGAAAAACCCGTGCGCTAAGAACAAAATATTCCCGAAGGTCCTGCGACAGACACACTCCCGGATTGAAGACTCTTGCGGGATCCAGAATCGTCCTCCTCCTTTTCAACCTTCTATATATTTACAAAAATGAACAAAAGAAAGACCCCGGACCCCGCGACCCCAATTGCTGTGGACGCTCATGAGGTTGCACAAGTCGAAGATCGTAGACGACCTCGTCCAAGACCGTTCAACCGCCTTGGCGACGTCAGACCAGGCGCTTCTCACCTGGTTGACGACTCGGATGGGGCCGGGGGCGGGGAGTTCAATCCCCACCCCCCTATTAACAAACTTGTTGACGAAATGGGCCTCCTGGAGACCTGCCCCACCATATGCCTTGAGGAACCCCATAACGGCGCCGTAGAAGTTAACGCTATATCCCGCATCACGCGCAACACCATCCAAAATCTCGTTGCAGGCGTCGCCGGTGATTTCTTGGAGTGCAATCACTAGAACCCTGACTACCCCAGAACCTCCCTCAGCACCGATATCTGATATCACCAAGTAAACAGCCGTTTATGTCGATGGCGCAGGATGCCCGACCGAAGAACATTCTTGCGGCATCAAGGGGATCAAGCAGCATAAGGAACAATCGTGTTATAGGGACACATAGGGGTGTTCGACGGGGGAAAATAACACCGGAAATCATGATATTATTGCTATTCCAGAGGCAGAGAGACCCGTTGTAGCATCGCGTCCCCTATGGGCACTACCGAATAATATCATGTTTCGCTGCTGGTACTTCTCTGATAACACGGCGCACACAAACTACGATGCCCGAACGAGTATATTACATCTTCGTTATATCACCACGCGGCAGAAACAGCATGGTTGGTTTCTGTTTCGTCAGCCCTAGTATTTGGATTACTTCGACTTCTGGAGCATAGGCGACCAAACCCCAAAGACCTTCGTCCTGCCACTGCCGGAGAGCGTCACGGACGTTGTGACGGATTTTCCTTTCGCTCTGCTGCGCTTGGAAGGCCGCGGCGATATTCTTCGTCAGCGAAGGGATTTCCGACAGCGCCAGCGCCTTGTCGAGCTCCGCGTCCCTAGCGTGGTCGGCAGTGCTCTGCTCGCCCCACTCTTCATCTGTCTTGCCCAGCTCGACCTGCGCGGCCAGGTCCACCGCCCGCCACAGCCAGGGGAGGATCACTTCAACCATGCAGGACTCGGGAGCGAGCTCGCGGACGTATTGCTGTAGGGTCAAGGCTGATTTTCGCCACCGGCTCGTTGCAAATTCTCTGAAGACCTTTGCGAACTCTGCGTAAGGGGCCGCTTCGTCGCCGCTGATACCGGCGCATCTGAAAAAACCGCATTTCACGCGCAAGCTTCGAACTTGAACGAGCATCTTGTGACCCGGCCCCTGCAAGCAGAGAGATATCATGCGGGGAGCTGCGAATAATTTTTTCTACACAACCACGTGATGTCCTGTAGTGCGTATATGTTGGCTATTTCCGACCTGGCCAAGCATGCAGCCCTACACAAACTAGATACCACACGCGCCAGAGGGCCGCCAAGAAAAGCGGGCAACAAATAACAAAGCGCGCGACAAAAACTCACCACCGCGACAATGACGATTATTCCACTCACCGAAATTTGTCAATACAGAAGAGAAAAATTCGAGGGGAATTCGATTGACGCACAGAGGTACGCTTGGAGAGGAAAAGGACCTCTGCCAGAGCGTGCGTCAACTGCTGGTCAGCATAGGACCTTGTCTTCGTTGAGTGCAGCAACAGGAACCCACATCGCCCCCCGAGAGGTGCCACGGCAAGTGCCACGGAGGCGTCACACGCCTCACACAGAGGACCCCTGGAGGTCTTACCAGAGGCCTCACCAGGGGGTCGCACGGCCACGGAGGTGCCCCGGGAGATGCTACGGAGATCTCATGACGCCCTCGAAGGTCTCCCAAAAGTTGCGCGATTTTGCCGTTTTACGAGGGGGGGGCCAGTTTTGCACTGCCCAGAAAATGGAACCTCTTTAGCGCCTGTGAGACCAGTGGCGGCCCCTCTCCCGAGTTCTCCCGGACACCCCCGGCGAGGCCTTGGCGACACCTCTACCGGAAGCCCCTGCAGTTGCGTGTGACACCTTCTGTGGCACCCCCCGGCGCCCTAAAGCCACTACAGCACCATAGCAGGTCCTATTGCTGACCCCAATTTTGTACAGCAGATCCGCCAGGTGGAACGCCTCCTGCCGGTTGAGGAGTCCGTAGTCTTTGTCTTTCTTCGTTTCCCGGTTGGGGAGCCCAGAGTTTACCTGTTCGTCAGAGGCACTACCGACCTGCAGGAATGCGAGCACGTCTTCGTGGTGCGCTTCGCCGCCTGGCTGCTCGATCTCGGCCTCGAGGGTTTCGCCGCCTGCCTGCAGGACCCCGGGCTTCGCATCCCCGCCGAAGAAGCACCTTCTCTTCTTACTCGGTGGGCTGTTGCCGAGTTCTTGTTCGGTCTGCGCGCCACTATTCTGGGCTCTCTCGATGATATCGGCCATGCGAACCTCAAGGTCCTCCAACCCCTGCCACGACTCCTTGGCCATCTTCCCCTCTCCCGGGTAGTACTCCTCGTACCGGTGGGCAGAGCTTCATGGCAGCTGCCAGTGGAAAAAAAAAATAAGGGGCCCAGCCCCCCCATTCATTTACACATCACCACTCGCATCTTTCAGATAAACCCTTGGGCTGACACAGAGTTACTCGAAGGCCGAGGACAACGGCTACGCGCACGCAACTGCCCCGCCCGCCAGAGGGAAATATGACCACAGACGCCCAAACGGCCCTCTTCAGGACCCCTTGGCAAGAGATACACCATTCTTCCGGGAGAACGCACTTGGTGCGTCCTCCCGCCTGAATAAAGAAGCCAACATTCACCATCGAACCGCCTGCTGCCATCGCCCAGCAGAAGCCCACAAGCCGGCACGGATCACCGCCCGTTTGTCCTTGACATGCGGCACAACCGCCGCGGTGACACATACGCGAGAAACACCGTGGGCCACTTATCACTTCTTCCCCAGACATTTTTTCTGCAGAACCGATACACTTTCACTAGCTGGCAGAATAGCGGGTACAGTTCCGGATCCCCTGCCCCAATTACTTCCGCATACCGGAGGTGCATGAAAAAACCGGGGCATGCCCCCAGACATGTGTCTCAACCGAGAGGACTCCTGCCCAAGACACACCAAGTTCGCCCCCGGCCAAATGGACCACCAGATGGAGCGCGCCCTAAGGGCGAGGGGACGAAGATGCCCCCAATAATGACCAGGTGCCACGCAGCGCGAGAAAGCCAGCACCCAACCGCCTGCTTCAGAACGAACCAACGCACATGCCCAGCCACGCCGATGACACAGAACAAAAACAAAACACCTTGGGACCGAACACAAGACTGCGTAGCTGTTGTCTTTGAGCGCGGAACCGCCACCGGATTCCAAGAAAACTGATTACACATTACTCCGCTCACTACGCCGGCCACGCGCCCCCAGGGGTTAGTGGGGATGCCAAGCGCAACCCCTGCAATTCATGTGGTCGGCAATTCTAGCGGTGGTGGCATGAAAAGTGAGCATGGAAGCCATAATTCGCAGAAGTGACCTGGTAGATCCCTATCGCAATCGGCATGGTGCGACGCAGGAACTGCATGAAGCACGCCCAATAATATCAGTCCCCTATATTTCCACACAGACTAAAGCATGCGTGAAATCGATGTTCATACACCCTTGGCCTAATAACACTACAGATGTGTCGCGCAACAAAGTAGTCAGTGCGCTATATTATAAATAAATGTTCTTTTTCATACAGCATGACCCATCGGCAGAGTATGGGCAGCAATCAATCACGATCATGTGTTCAAGAGATTCGAGCAACCAGATTCGGTCACGCTTCTCGGCACATGCGGTCGTCGAAGAAAGTTACCTTCGGGTCCTCCATCTGCTCCGCGCCCTGCACGTATTCCAAGAACTTACTGTGCAATTCGGCGGCAGATAATACCGGGGAAGCAAACTGATTCCTGGTATTATAGGCTCAGTGGCCAGCGGGGCGGGGCCCCGGGGCCTCCCCCCGCGGTAGATATTTATCTCTTCACAACAAACAAAAACCAGCGCTCCCAAAGAGAACAGAAACTGCCAACCTTTGCGAGCCTACCTCCAGACAGCTCCGCGAGACTACTAGAACGCCGTCACACCAAGGAATAATTCGACCGCGCACACTCGATACCTCCGTGCTCAGGCCCGCGGTGTCCGCCGCAGAGTCACCAGCCCCATCACTGTCTGCGCCGCCGGAGGAGCCCGCGAAGTAAGCTTCAAGGTCAGCATCAAGGTCCTCGTCACCCGGCCTCGAAGGTGACCCATCCGAGGAGACATCGTCATCGTCGACCGACCGACCAGCCGAACGGCCAGCTGACGCCTTGGGCGATACCGATACAACTCAGCACCAAATGATCACTCAATCTCACCATTTAATTCAAATCCACATCTTACATCATCCAACCGTCACATTTAATATAAATCAATCTTCCACATATTAAATTAAGAACCACATTCAATCTGGTTACGCGCCAGGCATACGTCTGCACCTACGTGACTACTAGTATCACGCAACATTACGCCCAGTGGCCTAGCGACCTTTCACGGTAGTCGTTGGAATGTAAGACCACAACGCGTTGCTTGGCCAGGCTTACGACTATATGAGTAACCTATGACATGTATAATCGACGCATCATGACTTCACCATTAAGCATCCTTTATTCTGGCCACGCGTCAAAGACGTATAGCCTGGTTCGAGCGCCGTCCACAACTTTTCGGGGCAGGTTTCTGGATCAATCCCTTATTTCAGAGTGAGCAATAGACTACCAAAAAAGGCAGGCTCCGTGAATATGCACCAAGCGCCTTTTGCGCGTAAAAACAAACTGCGCCCTCTGCTCTCGGAACACGCACTCCGCATTTTTGTGTCTGTAACTGTCGCGCCTACGCACGCGAGGCTGCCACCCTACACAAGACGGGCCAGAAAAAGTATGGCCCGTCGGCCGTCACCTCAAAAACTAAAAACAGAATGAACGCGGCTGGTACACTGTCGAGGACGGGCACACTTGGCACGCTCTTTGAAGACGACGCGATCCCTTGGATTGTCTGGGCGTGCTCCTTCAAGAATGTGACCAGCTGGCTCATCGTCTCTGCGGCGCCGTTGTTGACACCGATTTGCAACAGGCGCGGTCGGGAGGTTTCCTCTGCCACCGTGCAGGATTGCACGACGGCTCGGTCGAGGACCTTTCCGACGTACCCCCAGACCTTCGAACTAAAGCAGAGACGCTTTCCTCCACGCAAATCCGCCTGGGCGCTCAGGTGGTCGATGACTGTCACCCGCTCACCTACCCCGAACAACGGCTGGCTAATTACTGTGTTGTATTTGGGGGCATTAAATCGGGACTTCACCTGTTTCATCAGCAAATCGCGCAATTCGCTGGCATCCTTCCTCTTTCCTGTTGTATTTGGCTTTCTCTTATTTGCATTGAAAGTAGCATTAACGGATCCCAATACCGGTAAGACATCCAAACTAGAAACGCATGCTACATCACTGGAAATCACCCCCCATCATCATTTCGCATAAAAATGATCTCACAACCTGGATCCGATGTTTTGGCCACCATCATGATTACCAACCGTTGTCACAATTTGGCACAATGATGATCGCGCAACAGAGGGCGAAGTTGTCATCACGAGAGTACGACATTCCGGTGACACAAAATTCGGTAGATGGAAGCAATGATGTCATACGAATATACGAAGCCAATATCCACTGCGAAAAGAGAAACGATGTGCAACGAAGAAGCCCATTCCAGACACGAGCCTCTTTCGTGTTTCAGAAACACAACGCCCCTGGGAGGCGTCCCCTGAACCCCCGCAGCCGGGCCAACTACTACAATTCGGAACTAAGCAAAACGCGGGGAACCCCCCCCGAAACACCCCCCCCCGGAGTGCCCCCAGGTACCCCCCGGGGGTACCCCCAAAAACGTCGTTATTTTTTTTCGTTATTTGTCGTTATTTTTTGTTTTCGCCTTTTTCCTTATTTTCGCCTGGTTTTCCCTAATGAAAAAAAATAAGGAAGCAAAAAAGTCCAAAAAAAAAATAACGGAAAAAAATAACGACGAATAAGGGTATACGTTTTGCCCCCCCCGCCCCCCCCCCGGGAAAGGGTATACGTCTCCCCCCTCCATTCCGCCGGGGCGGGTCTACGTGCCCCCCGCCCCTGGACCTTTGCTGGGCGGCTTGCTTCGGGGCGGGCTCCGCGTTATCCACGGACGCCGAGACCTCGCGGGGTTGCCTCTGCAGAGAGGCGAAGCCAAAACGACGCACCCGGAGACGCGTCCTGGACACAAAACACAAGACGGAAGTCACATCGCGAAACGCACATACTCCGTGTACACATAGTGGGTTCGGGAAATTATGAACACAGATTTTGCGAGCCCCGGTACAGACATATCATTTTCTGAGACCTTCTCATTCTTCTCATTTTCTTTTCCCGCCTGTTTTATTAACTTGGCCGCAGCGGTCATGGCGGAGAGTTCCTTTCCCGCGCGCTTCTTCCCCATGGCGTCAAAAATCAGAAGCTGAATGCGCGCAAAAACAAAACCTGCGTTCGCACGGCCAGCCTACATGTACATGTGTATAACCGAGAAGAATATTCGTACACTCCCCTCTTCCCTATCGCAATAGCTACCATGGATAGTGTGAGGTAGATGCCATGAATATTATGTCGGCCCCACCTCCCCCCCCGCTGTGTACATAGCACCGCCCAACCTCACCAGAGAATCGCCACACAGTAGATGAAGCCCGCCGGCATGCGTACTTGCAGCCTTATATGTGGAAACCGCGGCCTTCTAACATCGAGAATCAAGACCTGCTCATCGGAACAATACCGTGTAATATCAATAACTTAAAGAAGAGACTGGCAATGAATTCAGCATATTATCACTGGCCTTGAGACGCCTGGCCCCCTAGGATGAAGACAAGACAGGCGCTCCGCGCGCAACCCATGTGTTTTTCCAAAAACGCGCTTTACCTCGGACCAAGACCTCAACCTCTGGGTCTCCATGATTGAGGGCCCACGCGTCGCAAGACATGCAGCAGTCCGAGGCGTCACGGCGCCACTGTTTCATACGTCAGTCAGGATCTTTCACTCAATGACAAGCCAACCAAGCATTCTTACGTCACTGTTTCATACTTCAAAGCCAATCAATCACGTCGTTTCTCTCTTGACGCTTTTCTCCTTCTGCCAGGGAAAGCGCCCAAAACGTGACTTGTCAGAGCGACATCGAGAACAACAAGAACAATATTCTACCCCGCGCAACATATTTATTCCGCAGCCACCTCCAGCCATCGACGCAGAATGATGTTACGAAAACTCGCGACCCCGCCGCGTTTCAGACTTTCCGAAGAAGACGCGCAGTCGTTGCGTAGGCAAGTTCGAACCATTCACTACATTAATCCCCCCCAGGAAACTGCAAACTTCCAGGGCGAACATTTTCATATGAGGTTTCTTTAAATCATTCAATCTGTA
>PBZD01000096.1 GCA_002729875.1 Chromatiales bacterium
AGTCGTCGATCCGCTGGCAGGTTCCTACTATGTTGAGAGCCTGACTGCTTCATTGGTCAGCGAGGCACGTAAACTGATCGACGAAGTCGAAGCGCTTGGCGGCATGACGAAAGCTGTCGAATCGGGAATGCCCAAACTGCGGATCGAACAGGCTGCGGCTTTGCGTCAGGCGAGCATTGATCGTGGTGAAGAAGTCATCGTCGGCGTAAACAAATATCAGCGCGAAGACGAACCGGAGATTGAAATCCGGAATATTGATAATAGCGCCGTTCGTGACGCCCAGGTCAGGCACCTGATCAAGATTCGTGCCGAACGTGATGACGCCACATGTGCCACGGCGCTTGATACACTGACTGCTGCCGCCGAGTCCGATCAGGAAAACCTGCTCGCACTGGCCATCGATGCAGCACGCGCACGAGCCAGTGTCGGAGAAATATCAGATGCACTGGAAAAAGTTTATGGGAGGCACAGAGCCGTGATTCATTCAATCAGTGGCGTATACGGATCTGCTTATGAGGGTGATGACGAGTACAAAAAGATTCAAAGCGATGTCGACACCTTTGCCGAACAGGAAGGTCGCCGCCCTCGCCTGCTGGTTGTCAAACTGGGCCAGGACGGACACGATCGTGGCGCAAAAGTTATCGCAACTGCGTTTGCGGACATTGGCTTCGATGTCGATATCGGGCCATTATTCCAAACCCCCGAAGAGGCTGCACGCCATGCCATAGAGAATGATGTCCACGCCGTCGGCGTATCCTCGCAGGCAGCCGGACACAAGACGCTGGTACCGCAATTGATTGCAGCACTCAAACAGCAGGATGGCGAAGATATCCTGGTTGTTTGTGGCGGAGTCATCCCCCCACAGGATTACGAAGAACTGATCAACAGCGGTGTTGCTGCTGTTTTCGGACCTGGCACGAATATACCCGTGGCGGCCGGGGAATTGCTGGGATTGATCAAACAACGACGACAGGCAGTTTGATGAGATACGAATTACCCCGGGGCGCACGGCGATTAGCGCGCCACAAACGTGTTGTAGCCACACCCCTGTTATAGTCACTACTGACCCCAATAAAGGCACAAACATGCAAGACATTATTCGTCGACTGGATGAAAAGCGCGCCGCCGCAAAGCTCGGCGGTGGCCAGCAACGCATCGATACCCAGCATGCCAAAGGCAAGTTAACTGCCCGCGAGCGAGTCGAATTACTCCTCGACGAGGGTAGCTTTGAAGAATGGGATCTGTTTGTCGAACATCGCTGCACGGACTTTGGCATGGACAAGGCCGAAAAAGTGCCGGGCGACGGTGTGGTAACGGGATATGGCACTATCAACGGCCGCCTGATCTTTGTCTTCAGCCAGGACTTCACGGTCTTCGGCGGCTCACTGTCGGAAACCCATGCAAAGAAAATCTGCAAAATCATGGATCAGGCGATGAAAGTCGGCGCACCGGTCATCGGCCTGAATGATTCAGGAGGCGCCCGCATACAGGAAGGCGTCGCATCGCTCGGCGGTTATGCAGACGTGTTCCAAAAAAATGTCCTCGCTTCCGGGGTTATCCCGCAAATCTCGGTCATCATGGGTCCGTGCGCCGGTGGCGCCGTATATTCACCGGCGATGACGGATTTTATTTTCATGGTCAGGGACTCCTCCTACATGTTTGTAACCGGACCGGATGTAGTCAAAACCGTCACTCACGAAACCGTTACGGCTGAGGAACTTGGCGGCGCTGCTACGCATAGCACCAAGTCGGGAGTCGCTGACCTGGCCCTCGACAATGATGTCGAGGCTTTACTGACGACCCGCCGGTTGATGAATTTCATCCCGGCCAATAACAAGGAAAAACCCCCGATCTGGCCAACCGATGACCCGGCCGACCGACGTGAGCCATCGCTCGACACACTTGTACCTGGCGATCCAATCAAGCCCTATGACATCAAAGAACTAATCTATAAGATTGCCGATGAGGGTGACTTCTTCGAGATCCAGCCTGAATTTGCACAGAATATTGTCATCGGCTTTATCCGCCTCGAAGGTTCGACCGTTGGCGTTGTTGCCAACCAACCACTGGTGCTGGCCGGTTGCCTGGACATCGATTCATCGAAAAAAGGTGGTCGCTTCGTGCGCTTTTGTGATGCATTCAATACCCCGATTCTTACCCTGGTCGACGTACCCGGTTTTATGCCCGGCACCGCCCAGGAGTATGGCGGCATCATTAAACAGGGCGCAAAATTGCTCTATGCCTATGCTGAGGCCACCGTACCGAAAGTTACGCTGATTACCCGCAAGGCCTACGGCGGCGCATATGATGTCATGGCATCGAAGCACCTGCGTGGTGACGTAAATTTTGCCTGGCCGAGCGCCGAAATTGCCGTCATGGGATCGAAGGGCGCCGTTGAAATAATTTTCCGCAAGGATCTGGGCGATAAAGATCTGATCGCCAAGCACACGGCCGAGTACCAGGAGAAATTTGCCAACCCGTTTATTGCCGGCGCACGTGGCTTTATTGACGATGTCATCATGCCACACGCAACTCGCAAACGAATCTGCCGCTCCTTTGCGATGTTACGTGACAAGAAACTTGAAAACCCGTGGCGAAAGCACGGCAACATTCCTTTATAAGTGTTCAACCAATATGTTCAAAAAGATACTAATTGCAAACCGCGGTGAAATCGCCTGCCGCGTTATAAAAACAGCCCGAGCCATGGGCATCAAGACCGTTGCCGTTTACTCCGATGCTGATGCAGGTGCCCTGCACGTTCGTATGGCAGATGAATCCGTACCTATCGGTCCATCAGCATCATCCGAGAGCTATCTCGTCATTGATAAAATCATCGATGCCTGCAAGAAAACCGGCGCTGAAGCCGTTCACCCCGGTTACGGATTCCTGTCTGAGAATGCAGATTTCGTCGGCCGACTTGACGCCGAGGGCATCGTGTTCATTGGCCCCAAACAGCATGCCATTACGAGCATGGGTGACAAGATCACCTCAAAGCTGCTGGCCAAAGAAGCCGGCGTCAACACGATCCCTGGTTATACCGAGGTTATTAACGGGCCGGATCATGCCGTCAAAATTGCTCAGGAAATCGGCTACCCGGTCATGCTCAAGGCCAGTGCCGGCGGTGGCGGCAAAGGCATGCGCGTCGTCTGGAATGATGATAACTGCCGGGATGGATTTGAGCACGCAACGAATGAAGCAAAATCAAGCTTTGGTGATGATCGCGTGTTCGCAGAAAAATTTATTGAAGAACCGCGACATATTGAGATTCAGGTGCTGGCCGACAAATATGACAACACCGTCTACCTCGGTGAACGCGAATGCTCAATCCAGCGACGCCACCAGAAAGTAATCGAGGAAGCCCCGTCACCGTTTGTTGACAAGAAAACCCGTAAAGCAATGGGTGAACAGGCCGTTACATTGGCCAAAGCCGTAGATTATTGCTCGGCCGGCACCGTCGAGTTCATTGTTGACGCCAACAAGAACTTCTACTTCCTGGAAATGAATACCAGGCTGCAGGTCGAGCACCCGGTAACGGAAATGATCACCGGCCTTGATCTTGTCGAAATGATGATTCGGGTTGCAGATAACCAGGAACTGCCCATCCGGCAAAAAGACATTACCCTGAATGGCTGGTCACTCGAGGCGCGCATTTATGCCGAAGACCCGTTGCGCAATTTTTTACCCTCAATCGGCCGCCTGGTTCATTATCAGGCTCCTGCTGAAACCGATACCGTGCGGGTCGATACCGGAATCGAGGAAGGCAGCGAGGTATCAATGTTTTATGACCCGATGATCGCCAAACTGGTTACCTTCGGTGCGGATCGCAATGAAGCCATTGCCAATATGAATGATGCGCTTGATACCTATCATATTCGCGGCGTATCGCACAACATCAGTTTCCTGAATGCACTGATCGCCCACCCACGGTTTATCAAGGGTCGATTGACAACCAATTTCATCGCCGAAGAATACCCGAATGGTTTTCATGCCACTGATGTTCCTCATGCTGACCCCAACCTGCCAATTGCCCTTGCCGGTGCAGTACACAAAGCCTACATGGATAGAGCTGCGCGACTAAGCGGTCAGTTGCCCAGCCATGAGCGTCAGGTAGGGGAAGATTTCGATGTCATGATAGACCAGCAGCAGAACCATTCGATCAAAGTAACCGGCATTAAGGGCGGATACGAGGTTTCGCTGGGTTCCGAACTATTTCGTATCATCACCGATTGGCAGATTGGTCAGCCGTTGATTCACGCCGAGGTGAACGGTCAGCCGGTCTGCTTCCAGTTTGATCGAGTCGGGATCCACTACCGATTATCACAACGGGGCACACAGATAGATGCCCTGGTCGCCATCCCGCTTGCAGCCGAGCTTTCCCGGTTCATGCTTGAGAAACAACCGCCGGACTTATCAAAATTCCTCTTGTCACCCATGCCCGGACTACTCGTCAAACTAGCCGTATCTGAAGGCGATGAGATCAAGGCCGGTGAAGAACTCGCCGTCGTCGAGGCCATGAAAATGGAAAACAGCCTGCGTGCTGTAGATGATGTCACCATCGCAAAACTGCTGGCAACCGAGGGCGAATCCCTGGTTGTCGACCAGCCTATCCTGGCCTTTGAGTAGTCACCGGGAAAGAACCAATCATGAACCAGCACCAGTCAACATATGAGTCCAGCCAACCCTAAACAACTGGCCAGGCAGGTTCGCGACGGCGACCGCCGGGCACTTGCCCGGGCAATTACGCTCGTAGAATCAACACGCGTTGAAGACCGTAAACCGGCCAACGAAATACTTACTATCTTGTCACCCCATGCGGGTAATTCCATCCGCATTGGTATCTCCGGTCCCCCCGGTGTCGGTAAATCAACTTTTATCGAAAGCCTGGGCAACCACATTATCGATCAGGGTCACAAGGTTGCGGTACTGGCAGTTGATCCATCATCAGCTATCAGCGGTGGATCAATCCTTGGCGACAAGACCCGGATGGAAACATTGTCGCAACGGGCGGATGCATTCATCCGCCCGTCACCTGCCGGCACGATGCTCGGCGGCGTCACTCGCTATACCCGTGAAACCATGCGCATCGTCGAGGCGGCAGGATTTGACGTCATCATGATCGAAACAGTCGGTGTCGGCCAATCCGAAACCGATGTTGCCAAGATGACCGATTTCTTTCTGCTGATGCTTTTACCGGGTGGTGGAGATGAACTCCAGGGCATCAAGCGCGGTATCGTCGAACTGGCCGATCTAATCGTTGTCAACAAAGCAGATGGGGACCTCGAAAGTGTGGCGGCCCGCTCGGCGGCAGACTATCGCGCGGCACTCGGCTTTCTGCACCCGCGCCGGCAGGGTTGGATAGTGCCGGTAGTAACATGCTCGGCACTGCATAATATTGGTATCGTTAAAATCCGTGAAGTCATCGATGATTTCCGAAACAAAATGACCGATAACGGCATCATAAATAAATCTCGCGGCCAGCAAGCCAAAGCATGGCTGTGGAATGAGATATCCTCAACATTACTTGAATCCATGCGCCAGAATGACGGGATTCGTGCCAAAGTTGCCGAACTCGAACAACAGGTTACCCTTGGCAAAATCTCACCATGGGTCGCGGCACAGGAAATTATCAGCACCTTCCAGCAACAGGATAATGAAAACTCATGATCGGAAAATTAAATCATGTTGCTATTGTTGTGCCTGACCTTGCGACAGCGGCAACGCTATATAGTGACACCCTTGGGGCCAGCATCTCCAGACCGATACCCCTTCCCGAACACGGCGTCACTACAATTTTTGTCGAACTGGAGAATACAAAGATCGAGTTGCTGGAACCACTCGGCGACAGTTCACCGATCGCAAAATTTCTCGCCGACAACCCAACTGGCGGCATGCATCACCTGTGTTATGAGGTTGATGACATTCTTAAGGCTCGCGATAAACTCATAGCATGCGGTTCACGCGTGCTTGGTGACGGTAAGCCAAAAAATGGGGCCCACGGTAAGCCGGTGCTGTTCCTGCACCCAAAGGATTTTTGCGGCACCCTGATTGAACTGGAGCAAACCTGAGGCACTGCATCAGGCTGCTCAGCCACCCCTGTCCACCGCAGACTGCTGCATTATTATACTCTTATAGATCAATGACTTAAAAATCCACCTCCCAGGACTGTCAACCGAATCTGTGACAGTGATCAACGCGCCTGGCGGCACTAGCCAACATAATCAGCAGATCCGCTATCACCGAATCAGGCACGAGATGTACGAAGCACACTTTAATTTAAACCGTAAGCCGTTCGATAATTATTCCGCTGACGGGATTTTTACCCTGAACGATGAATTTGAATCAACCCTAGAACGTATAGAGCAAATACTGTTATCCCGCTGTGCTGTTGGCGTAATCACTGGCGGGCCGGGTGTAGGCAAAACAACAATTGTCTCAGCGGCCGCCAAACGCGTTGAAGACCAGGCATTCGTCACCCATATTGACATGCGTCTGTCTGATCCGGATCTACTCTATGACCTGCTGCTGTTGAATCTTGGCGGTGAAAGTGGCGGTGGAGATCAGGCCACTTCCCTGTACCGGCTAAAATCAACGATCGCCCGGTACAACGATGAACAAGGCCGTAAGATCACTGCGGTTATCGATATCTCAAACCTGACGATCGAGCGCGCCAAGCGAATTCTGCAACTAGTACATTTGGCAGGTGAGCCTGAATGCCAATTAAATATCATACTGCTCGGGCCACACGCCCTGCACAAACTTCTCGACACACCCGGGCTGATTCATATGCGTCAGCGTGTGACATTTCGCCACCGGGTTCGACCTCTTACGGTTACCGAAACCGATGCCTATCTCAAACAACAACTGGAACGAGCCGGCGGCCAACCCGACTCTATCCTGACACACGGCACGGCCATTATGATATACCAGTATGTCGGTGGCGTACCACGCTTGATCAATACCCTGATGGATGCGGTACTGAGTCATGCGGCCAAAACCGGAGCTAAAGCAATATCTCCAGGTATGATTACCGAAGTTACCAAACTGCTTGGCTGGCGACTGTTAAGCGGCAACAAAGCAACTCCGGCGAAAAAGCCTGCGCCAGCAACACCGGCAAAAGCCAAACCTGCGGCCGCCAACCAGGGAACGGTTGATAGCCACAAGGAAGAACTCAGTCCACTTGAAATATCCGCATCAAATAGCAAAACGTCCACCGCAACGCAGGGAAACCAGGCAGATTCAGCAACAATCAGCGAAACTACAGCCTTGTTGATGGCAGCAGCGCTCGACATGGACACATCATCAGGTAAAGACAAAACATCGTCTATGAAACTGACAGAGGATGAGAAAAAACCCGAAGGTGATCAAAAATCAACAGCAGAATCGAACGTACCTGCAATGGATGCCACTGATACCAGCGCAACTGGTATGCTGCGCCTTGAAGACCTCGATGCAAACTTTGCCGAAACGATATTCGGTGAGGAAAAGAGCCTGCTTTAGGCCGACAACGACACCAAGCAAACAACAATTTATTAAGAAAGTCTGAATTCTGCGACCTAGCCGGACAGTAGCTCTGCTGCCGCTCGTAATGTATTGCAATTGATTGCGGCAAAATAATCGGCTTCGTATTTATTGCTGCGCAGCGTTTTCTTGATGATACTCTCCAGGTTAGGTCGTTTGTCGGCCGGATCCTCTGATGCACCCAGTCCACCCCCAAACTCGACGAAAGTATCGACACCCTGTCCTATAGCTGTCTGCATGCACCCAACCCACTTAACCGGGCTGATCAACTGGAAAAACAGACGCGAGCGGATACCTCTCACATCCGATTCATGCACATTACCGGTGTAATTCGCCAACACCTGGTAATTCGGTTCACTAAAATCAGTAGCATCCAGAACTTCCCGGAACAACTGTGCGGCCTTGACCATAAAATAGGTATGAAATGCACCCTCGGTTGCAAGCGGTACCGCACGCTTGCGTGGATAATTCTCCGTAACGTAGGCTGCCAGTTCCTCAAGGTCTTGCTGCTTGCCGCCAACAACGGTCTGTTGGGGCAAGTTACAACCGCCGACCTGGCAGAAAAAACGATCGGCTATAGGTCGTGCCGTTTCCAAATCGAGTGTCAGGGCCAGCATGCCGCCGGCACCATATGCTCCCATCAGTGCACCGCGTTTTTGCACCAGCGCCAGGCCGTCACTCAGTGACAGGCTGCCAGCCCCCACCAGTGCAGTATATTCGCCCAGGCTATGGCCTGCAGCCATCAATGGTTTAATTTGGCGGTTGGTTAGCTCTTCAAAAACCCGCATGCAAGCTACCGAATGAGTTAATAATGCCGGCTGAGTGAACCGCGTCAATCCAATTTCATTATCAGGATCTTCAAATGACAACCCGGCCATATCATAACCAAGCGCATCACTGGACTCAGCGTACACATCTCTGGCAACAGAATACTCGGAACAAATATCGCTACCCATACCACGGTACTGGGAACCCTGGCCCGGAAATACAAACATTACTTTTCGATCGGCCATAAATACTCCTCAATAAAACAATACTTTTTTTCAGCCAAAGGATTGATGAAGCGGATAGCAACAATTCCCCTAGTGACAGGCATTGCGGACCTCTTCACCGATAACCGAAATACCCCTGCACACCGTCTCCGCCTGCTGGGAATAGCTGATTCGAATACACTCATGCTTATGCGACCAGTCTTCCTCCAGCCCCGGAAAAAAATGGTGCCCCGGAACAACAATAACCCCACGTTTTTTTAGCCGCTGGTACAACTCATCACAGGTAATTGACATCTCGGGCAACCACAGCCAAAGAAAGAAAGCACCCTCTGGCCGATGAATAAAATACTCACAACCATCAAGTGCCGAACGAATCCAAGCAAGCGCCTGATCAGCGCGCGCATGATAATAAGGCCTGATGACATCGCGACCGAGTTCGATGATCTGCCCGGTTTCAACCAAATCATTTAATAATACCGGTCCGACGCTTGAAACAGAAAGAGACATAACAGAATTCAGGCTCGTGATTGCATCAATGATATCGGGATGCGCGACAATAATCCCGGTGCGAACAGCCGGCAACCCGATTTTCGACAAACTCATGCACAGAATCACATTATCGTCCCATACCGGTTCGACACTCTGAAAAATGATGCCAGGGAACGGCACCCCGTAGGCATTATCAAGGATCAGAGGCACCTTGCGAGTACGTGCAATATCAAGCAATTGACGAACTTCAATATCAGTCAGCACATTGCCGGTCGGGTTTGTCGGTCGTGAAACACAAATTGCCGCAATATCATCCTCAACATTGAGACAATCGAAATCAATATGGTATTTAAATAGTCGATCATCAAGATATTCAATGATCGGTCGATTGGATACAAACAGTTTCTCCGCCAGGCCAAGATCCGTATAACCAACATACTCTGGCGTTAACGGCAGCAGGATCCGCCGAAACGAACCATCATCGAATACACCTGCCAACAGGTTAAACAACTGAAAGAATCCGGACTGACTGCCGCCGGTCAGCGCTATGTGCTCCGGGCCCAGCGGCCAGCCATATTCGCGCTGTAACAAACGTGCCAGCGAGGCACGAAACCGGTCATCGCCGGCCGGGCTTGAATAATCGGTTATCATGCGCCGGAATTCATGCGGCTTTCCTGCAACTTCGCGTGTTCGTTCTGCAAGTAACTGCAAAACCTCAGGAATATGCGCAGGATTGCCGCCGCCTAACATCATCACCGGCTCTTCACTCACCATCGCCGCGCCAAGATCATCCATCAATTGCCGCGCACCGGTGTGCCGCCTGAACCGGTTACCAAATTTGGAAAACTTCATGATGTTCTGTGCAGATGGGAGATCGGAAACAGACTGTACTTTTTTCAACGCCGTCTGTCGATCCA
This sequence comes from Chromatiales bacterium, assembly GCA_002729875.1. Lineage (GTDB taxonomy): Bacteria > Pseudomonadota > Gammaproteobacteria > Steroidobacterales > SMWD01. The sequence continues at coordinate 9,917 of PBZD01000096.1, forward strand.
GTCTGCGCCAAAAAGACCCGTTCATGCGAACAAAGTCTGCTTGTCATGCTTTGCTCAGCGTCAGGGCAAAGACCTCACATTGGGAACTTTCAGCCGTACTCCGCTCACTCCTGCTTACAAGCGTCATTCGATTTCACTGAAAATGTCATATACGCTGAGCAACTCAACAATGTGCGCAATTCAGCCCGACAACCAGACCAGATCAATGCCGGTTACACCTTGCGCACACGCCGATCAGCAAACGAAATCTGCGGATACCATATTTTCTCAGTTTGATGACCGCGCTGATCGATTTGCATCACAATCGCATCTATCAGATATGGACGCCCTTCACGAGTTGCCGCCCGGGCACGCTTTAGTGCCTTGCGAAATTGATCCGGTGTCTCGGCCATTTCCCCGGCAATACCAAAACTTTTTGCCAGCCCGGTAAAATCCACATTCGGATCACCAAGATACCCGCTGATATCACGCCACTGGTCACGCGTATCCTTGCGCCTATAAAGCGGTGACCGACCCAGGATCCGGTTACGCTCGTTATCATAGCTGCGGTTGTTAAACACGACAATGATGATTGGAATATCGTATCGTGATGCACTCCAGAGTGCCTCAACCTCACCGAACAACATCGCACCATCACCGACCAGGCAAGTTACCTGTCGATCAGGCTCAGCAATCTTGACGCCCTGCGCGGCAGCAATTGACCAACCAAGCGCAAAACCGGTTGTCTGACCAATGACCGTTTTCTTCCCCCGATCAAAATCCATCCAATAAAATGGGGTTCGATAATCAAGCTCGGGTACGATGATCGCATCATCATCGAGATTAAGGTCAAGTTCGGCCGACATTCGCTCCCAGGACATGGGACTCGCGTCCCAATGCTTGCGAGCCTTTTCCTTCCGCGCCACTTCAGCCCTGGCCTGCAGATCACGCCAGGCCTCCAGCCGCGGTGTGCTGATTTTTTTCAGCCGCTCGGCGCTGGCCATGGCTTTGATCGCATCAGTCAGGTCAACAATCGTTTCTTTGATGCCGCCGGCAATTGCGATATCCGTTGGATACGTTGTACCAATATTCTGATATTCAACGCGCGCTTCAATAATGGTCGCTTTGCGTGGCGGCGGTGAGGTAAAAATACCGGGCCCCGGCATCTGAACACCAAGACTCATGAAAACATCGGTACCTGCAAGTGATTTGGACACGCCGAGCCCGTGAAAACCGGCCCAGAGCGGATGGCGCCAGGGAAAATCTCCGAACACACTATAGCCCTGAGCAATAGGGATACCAAGCAGTTCGGCTAATTCGACAAGCTCGTCCTGTGCCCCGGCCCGAGTCACTTCCGAGCCAACCGTAATCGTCGGTTGCCTGGCATCAAGCAATGCCCTGGCTGTCTGTTCAACAAGAGCCGGTTTCGGTCGCATCTCGGCTGCGATCGAGAAGCGTCGCTGCGGGTACACTGTATTATTCCTGGTAACAGGATCAGCAAGGACATTCAACGGAATACGAACATGCACAGGCCCACCCGGCGGTGTGATGGCAAGCTTGTAAGCACGTTGAGCAATTTCGCCCATGTGCTCAGCATCTTCCACTTTCCAAAGCCACTTGGTGAACTGAGCCATCGGCCCGACCCAGTCTTCCATTTGCTGAAACATATCTCGAAACGGAATTTCTGTACTTGGCCCATCGGAATACACCAGCAACGATGAATCATCCTTATACGCGTTGTACAGCATGTTCATCGTACTCGGAATCGCAACGCCTGGCACAAAGACGACAGCCGGTGTACCGCTCGCCAGTTCATAGCCGTGCGCCATCGCGGTTGCCTGCGACTCAACCACCGACATAACCCATTCGACACCCTCTTTTTTGCTCAACGCATCGAAAAATGGCGACATGCCGGTACCGGTGGTTCCAAAGACATAGCGCACATCGGCGGCGATGAATGTTTCTACGAGAATATCGGCGCCGTTTCCCTCAACTTTGATACCGTTGCGGGGCAACCCATCAGGCTCTTCGGCTGTAGATGCGAGCACTGAATTGACGGCTGCGGTACTGAGCCCGAGCGCCGTTAGCCCGACACCAAACTCCCGGCGTGAAATTTCATTATCCAGAAGCTTTTTTAGCAAGTCTCTCATACTGACTCCAACTAGCTAGTCTGCCCAGAAGCTATTCTCAGCTGCAGGTCGATCCTTGAGGCATGTCAATGTCAATGTCTGTGCCTGATTAAAGACTCAACCGCCACCGAAGCCATAAGAAATCCGCGCGCCAATGCTGCGCGGATCATGCAGGAACGCCGTATTAAACAGCGGCATATCGACCATTACAGCTGACCTCGGCCTGGGCGGATCCCCCGCAACATCGAGACCGCTACCCAGTATGAAGCAACAACCGAGTCCCGGACCACCACCAACAGAACGAACTACGTCATTGTCCAGCAGGTTATTGACATAAAACAATACTTCCCAACGTTCGCTCTCGACACCGGCACGTAAATTGAATTCCAGGAAGGAATCTGTCCACAGATTATTGGTGATACCAACAAAACGTTTACTCTGCCAAAACACATCAGTTTCAATATACGTGCTAACCGAATCAGTCAACGGAAACATGTACTGCACGAAACCATTCACGGAATTCTCAGCCGAATTCTCCAGTTTTTTTCCGGTATAGCTGATAGAGCACAACTCCCCATCAGGTGTGCAGTTACGAGCGTGAGCGGCTGTAGTTGGACTCGTCGAGGAAATCACGAAGTCCGTATATTCACGTTTAGGTAACCAGGTCCAGCCCAGGTTCAGGCTCCAGTTGCCACCGAAAAACTCAGCGACCGGGTTCCAGCCAATACTGATTTCCGAACCCCAGACCTCGGCTGACCCGGCATTCTCAATCTTGGAAATCAGTCGACCGTCATTCCCCAATGCCGATGTCAGCGCCTGTTTATCGGTAAAGTCCTGAAAGAAGACCGACCCGTTTACCACAAGTGTATTCTCGAGCCAACTTGTGTTACCACCGAGTTCCCAGACCACCATCTTCTCGGCTTCAAACTCGGCCAATTCCCGGTTCAGACCGGACGAACCGACGGTCAGCAAGCTGAAACCACCCGGCTTGCGGGCACGGGACCAGGCTGCATAGAACAGCATATCGTCACCTGCCGCCCACTCAAGGCGAACCTTGGGGGAAAACCAGTCGTCCGTGTCCGAAAGACTGTCAACACACCACGGATTGAATGTATCGTTGGTATGACCGGGAACGCCGGGAGTCAGCACTGCGTTGCCGTTCGCATCCAGAACCGGCACCACGCCACCATCTTGCCAGACGGGCGTTCCATCCGCCTCTCGCTCAATCTGGAACGGCCCCGCGTCGATTGAGTGCTGAACAGCGGCGGCATCTTGCTGCCAACACAAATCCGGGATCGTGTCCAGTAACGCCTGATCGGGGAAAAATGCATTCAGGTCCGTGCCGTCCGGTGCCTCGTCGGTCCACGGAAAATAGGAATCGGAGAACCAGTTACCGTCAGCTTGCCACGCATCAAACGACTCACACGGACGGAAAAAGATACCACACGGATTCAACCCGCCCGGACCACCACTGGCACCCGGATCAAGGAAAATCGGGCCTTCTACGTCAACCTTTTCATGGTTATACCTGCCCTCAAAAGCGAGCGTCCAGTTCTCAATAAATTCAAAATCCAGACCACCGTAGATTGACCAGTGTTCTGTATCACGATCGGCCGGACTCTTTTTTAGTTTGCGAAATTCAGCGCCTGCCTCCTGATATGGCGCGGACGGTGTTTCGGTATAACCGGTACAAGCATTCTCGATATCAAAAAGCACCCCGCTAACGCTGTTCCAGAAGCAATGTGATCCCGAAGCCTGAGCTGTGATGGAGTTTGAACGATTATCGACCCATTCACGCCAATACAGCGCACCGAGCGTAGCGTTTAAAGGCCCATCCAGGCTCGTCGTCATGTAGATATCCTGACTGAATTGCTGTGTCTTTTTCTTGTTGTTGAACGCAAATGAATTCACATTACCGTCTAAATAATTACCGGCATCAGGGGACAAGAATGCAAATGAATTTGTATCCTGTTGCTCTATATTGCGATCATGAGTCAAACCCGTCAGTGATTTAAGCGTCCAACTCTCTGCCTCGTAGGCGGCGACAAAAGACAGGCGATACATTTTGCGGTCAAATCCCTGGTAATCGCGACCGGGCGTCACCGGAAATGGTGCCTGGGTCACGGCAAGCAAATCCCCGTCGGGTACCCGGCCTACTCTTACCGGTGTACGCTCTTCACAGTACGGCCCGCCCGCCGCCGGAATTACAAAGGCAGGGGAATTCGGATCGAGCGAACCCGGACCAAAATTCGGATTAAGGCCTGCGGCAATGTTCTCGAAATAGGACGGATCCATAAGACGCAGAGCACGATTGAGGTAATTCTGATTATTTGCATAGCCCGGAATATTAGCCGGATTTGTCGCCACAAAATCTACAAAATCCGGAAAACATTCCGCGACACCGGCATCGAACGCCCCCTGAGGGATATCCAGTTCAGTATTAAACTTCAGAAACGCCTGGGCACTTGGCTGGCTATCATCATCAGTATATTCAGCACGGAATTTTAACGACAGGTTGTCGCCGATCTCCGAGTTCAGCGTCAGTGCAACACCATATCCTTCACCACCACCGATGCGTTCACCGGTAATCTGGTTTCGGTAAGAACCTTCATCGTCCCACCACGCACCATTGAGCCTGAAGCCCAATGCATCGCCGAAAATCGGGGCACTAACGCCTGCAATCGCTTCATACTGGCGAGCGCCCCCTGAATTATCGGTTTTACTCACATCGAGTTTAAAATCTGCTTCAAATTCTTTCGCGGCATTTTTTGTGATGTACTGGATTGCACCATTAAATGCACTGCGCCCATAAAGCGCCATCTGCGGTCCTAGCACCACTTCGATACGCTGAATATCAACCAAGCGCGTATTCAGCAATAATGAGCCACCGGAACTGACGATTGCCTCACTGGAAACATCAATACCATCGACCAACAGCGCAGCATTCTGTCGTCCGCGCGTCGGCGATAACCCCCGCACGGAAATACGTGTGTCACTCTGCGCAAACGATTCATCAAACTGGAGGCTGGTTGAGAATTGTGCGATATCGGCTATGTCCTTAATGCCTTTACGCTCAATTTCTGCCGCACTCATGGCGGACACGGCCATCGGAACATCCTGCAGGTTCTCACCCTTTTTCCGAACGGTTACAACGATTTCCTCGATCTGTGACCATGCCGCCAATGACCAGCCCATCGCGAGAAAAAAACCCAGACTGCCGGACAACCATCGCTGCATCCATAACCAACCCATAAGGTACCCCCTTTACTACCCTGCATTTACTGCTTGACTCATAATCTGAGAGCATAGCATTGATCACGCTGAATCCAAGCATCGGACACGGCAAACAGTCAGCATAACTCGCAATATTTTAATAATTTGTGCGATGTAGCCAGAACCGGCTATCGAACTAATTAAATCCTCTCAGGCATGGACAGCGCTGATCAAGGCAACGCCAATGCCACCGCAGCCGTCAATTGTCGCAGATCTTGCGGCTCTATAATGTATGGCGGCATCAGGTAGACAAGATTATTAAACGGTCGCAACCATACACCTGCAGCAACAAAGCGTTGCTGAACTTTGCTGACATCAATCGGGTGGTTGCACTCAACTACTCCGATAGCACCCAGCACACGCACATCCCGGACACTCGGATGGTCGGTATAGCCCGCCAGTTCATTATTGAGTTGACTCTCGATAGAGGCAATACGCTGTTGCCATGAACTCAGCTGCAACAGACGGATGCTTTCGCCGGCTACCGCCGCTGCCAACGGGTTAGCCATGAAGGTTGGCCCGTGAGCAAGCACACCATCATCCGCTGACACCCCGCGAGCAACTCGCTCGGTCGTTAATGTCGCAGCTAATGTCATGTAGCCACCCGTCAACGCTTTACCAAGACAGAGGATGTCAGGAACAATGCCGGCATGTTCACAGGCAAACATCCGGCCGGTACGGCCAAAACCTGTGGCGATCTCATCAGCTATCAGCAGGATATCGTAACGCGCACATAGTGCAGCAATTTCGTGCAGATAGTCGGCCGAGTAAAACCACATACCACCAGCACCCTGCACGATTGGTTCAAGTATCAAGGCGGCGATCTCATCATGATTTTGCCGCATCTGCTTTTCAACTGCTTCAATCTCCGCTTCAGCAACACATTCACCAAAGCGGGTCGCCGGACGATCCAGGAATAAATGCCTGGTCAATAGCGGGGCAAACTTCTCATGCATGCCGTTAACCGGGTCGCAAACGGCCATCGCACCGAATGTATCGCCGTGGTAACCGCCACGTATCGTCATAAGCCTGTTTGCCGTCGGCCTGCCCTGGGCAGCGTGGAACTGCAGCGCCATTTTAATTGCAACTTCCACGGCTACGGATCCGGAATCAGCAAAGAAAACCTGCTGTAGCGGTGGTGGGGTCATCTCGATCAATGCCTTCGCCAGTTGCACCGCCGGTTCATGCGTCAGGCCGCCAAACATGACATGTGCCATCCTGCCCAACTGCTCTTGGACAGCGCGATTCAACTGCGGATGGTTATAGCCGTGTATGGCACACCACCATGAGGCCATACCATCGATCAATTCTTGCCCGCCCTGCAGACGAATCCTGACACCGGCAGCCGACTCGACCACAAAGTTTTCCAGCGGATCAGTTATCGACGTATATGGATGCCAGATATGTGCGCGGTCAAATTCAATCAGCTCACTCACTTACCAACCCTTGTCAACAAATCAAACTGTAGATACTTCGCAGCCTGGTCCGCGGTTGCCGTCATGCCAAGGTATGGCACTACGCCAAGTGCGGGCAAGGACAATAAAGCTTGCAATGACTGCAGGTTGCCCGCCAAAGCCGCCATCTCGGGCTCTATACAATTGGCCACCCAACCCGCAATAGGCAGTCCCGCAGCACGCACTGCCTGCACGGTCAATAACGTGTGATTCAGACAACCAAGTTGCATGCCAACAACAATAATGACCGGGAAACCAAGTCCGACGCAAAAATCAGCCATTGTTTCGGTCTGGTTTAACGGCACCAACCAACCACCGGCGCCTTCAACAATTACGAACTGTGCCTGACTGTCTGCAGTCACTCGCCGGCAATGCTGCACAAGTTTACCGGCACTAATGAGAACACCGCTGTCCGCCGCCGCAATATGTGGTGCTATCGGTGGCTGCAGAGCAATGGGATTTACCTGGTTATAGTCGATGGCGATTGATGCCGCCGATTGCAGCGCGAGGGCATCTGCGTTGATTAAAGTCGCACCGCAAGCTGTTTCCGCCGTGCAACAACCGGCTGCAACCGGCTTGATACCGACCGTAGCCAGGCCTTGCCGGTTTGCAGCAACCAGCAAACCGGCTGCTACCAGGGTCTTGCCAACCCCTGTGTCGGTACCAGTTATGAAATAACCGTTCAATCGACCCTCCGCCGGTTGCAGCTTTGTCATCGCATTATCCTGTAATGTTCGCACTACTTGCGAGCACTTCACCAAGCGCTGTCACCAGTCGATCTATATCTTCGTGCGTATGCTCCGCCGTCAACGTAATCCGCAACCGTGAAGTTCCCAGGGGAACGGTCGGCGGGCGGATTGCCGTAATCATGAAACCGCGTGCTGCCAAAGCCTGGCTCGCTGCCAGCACAGCCACTGCATCACCAACTACGACCGGCTGAATTGGGGTATCCGATGGCAGCACGGTAATGTCGAGTTCGCCCGCACGGCGGCGAAAGCGACTGATAAGTTCGGCGAGTTTCTCACGCCGCCAATGCTCACTGGCCACAATCTCTAGGCTTTTCAGAGTGGCCTCAGCCAGGGCTGCCGGCAGTGCGGTGGTATAAATGTAGTTACGTGCGCGCTGAATCAGGAATTCAATCAGGCTGTCATCACCGCAGACAAATGCCCCGGAGGTGCCGACAGCTTTGCCCAGGGTCGCCATCAGCACCGGAACCTGCCGGGTATCGTAGCGGGCAGGATCGACGGATCCGACACCGCATTTGCCAATAACCCCAAACCCGTGTGCATCGTCAATCATGAGCCATGCATCTCGCTGGCCGGCGACACGCACGAGCGCTTCCAGCGGACAACGATCACCGTCCATGCTG
>PBZD01000097.1 GCA_002729875.1 Chromatiales bacterium
GACGCCGAGCTCTTCCAGTAACTGAACCAATGCTTCATTGAGCAGCGTATTTGCCTCGATGCGCACCTCTGTGGTCGCCGGATCAAGCACCGGCTCTGCCAGAACCCGGCCAAGCACGCGATCATGCAACGGTTCAACAATATCGCCACCCTCGACCAGCGGCATCGTCAGAATGCCGCGATCCGTTCCGCAATCCTCTGCTGTCACCACGAGATCCTGCGCAACATCGACCAGCCGGCGGGTCAGGTAACCCGAGTTAGCTGTTTTTAACGCCGTATCAGCGAGACCCTTACGAGCACCATGAGTGGAAATAAAGTACTGCAGGACATCAAGACCTTCACGGAAGTTTGCCGTGATAGGTGTTTCAATGATCGAACCGTCCGGTTTGGCCATCAGGCCGCGCATGCCGGCCAACTGACGAATCTGCGCAGCAGAGCCACGAGCTCCGGAATCAGCCATCATGAAAATCGAGTTGAATGACGGCTGCTCTACAGTCGGACCGCTTAAGGTCTCGACGTGTTCGATACCAAGCTTGTCCATCATGGCTTTGGCTACCTGATCATTGGTACGTGACCAGATATCGACAACTTTATTGTAGCGCTCACCATTGGTAACAAGACCACTGGCATATTGATCCTGAATTTCGCGAACCTCACTCTCTGCCTGGTTGAGAATACCGCTCTTTTCAGCCGGCACCACCATGTCATTTACGCCGATCGAAACACCGGAACGAGTCGCATACCCAAATCCCATATACATCAGGCGATCGGCAAACACGACGGTCTTTTTCAGACCTACCTGGCGATATGATGCATTAATACAGGCAGATATTGCCTTCTTGGTCATATTGCAGTTGACGTATTCAAAACCCAGACCTTCGGGCAGTAACTCAGATAACAGCGAACGTCCGACCGTTGTGTTGACGGTCGGGGAAATTGTGCTGAACGAACCATCTTCGTTCTGCGTCGATGTTTTAATGCGCACCTTGACCTTTGCATGCAGGTCGACGATGCCATTACCGTACGCGCGATGCACTTCGGACACGTCAGCGAAAATCATGCCCGAACCCTTTGCATTAACGTGTTCACGAGACATGTAATAAAGACCAAGAACAACGTCCTGCGATGGCACAATGATCGGCTCACCATTGGCCGGTGACAGAATATTGTTGGACGACATCATCAATGCGCGCGCTTCAAGTTGTGCCTCAATCGACAAAGGCACATGCACGGCCATCTGATCACCATCGAAGTCGGCGTTGAATGCCGTACAAACAAGCGGATGTAGCTGGATTGCCTTGCCCTCGACAAGTACCGGTTCAAATGCCTGGATACCGAGACGATGCAAGGTTGGCGCTCGGTTCAGCATAACCGGGTGTTCACGAATGACATCCTCAAGAATATCCCAGACTTCCGGACCTTCGCGTTCAACGAGACGTTTGGCCGCCTTAATGGTTGTCGAATCACCGTGCAACTGTAGCTTGCTGAAAATAAATGGTTTGAAAAGCTCAAGTGCCATCTTTTTAGGCAGCCCGCATTGGTGCAGTTTCAACGTCGGGCCGACCACGATGACCGAACGTCCCGAATAATCGACTCGTTTACCGAGCAGGTTCTGGCGGAAGCGCCCCTGCTTGCCCTTAATCATATCGGCAAGCGACTTCAGCGGACGGCGGTTCGTACCCGTAATCGCACGGCCGCGGCGACCATTGTCGAGCAATGCATCGACAGATTCCTGCAACATGCGTTTTTCATTGCGAACAATAATATCTGGCGCATTAAGTTCGAGCAGGCGCCGCAGACGATTGTTACGGTTGATAACCCGGCGATACAAATCATTCAGGTCCGAGGTCGCAAAACGTCCCCCATCAAGCGGCACGAGCGGACGCAGATCCGGTGGCAGGACCGGCAGGACTGTCAGCACCATCCATTCAGGCTTGTTACCCGACTCGAGGAATGCTTCAAGCAGTTTCAGGCGTTTCGACAAACGCTTTATTTTTGTCTCGGAACTGGTTGCGTTTATATCCTCACGAACCTGGAGGACTGCACTTTGCAGATCAATCGTACTCAGCATTTCGTGGACAGCCTCGGCGCCCATTGCTGCATCAAACTCATCGCCATATTCTTCGATGGCTTCAAGGTATTGCTCGTCAGTCATCAATTGACCGCGTTCGAGCGTGGTCAGGCCGGGCTCGGTTACGACGAAGGCTTCAAAGTACAGAACACGCTCAATCTCACGCAGCGTCATATCGAGCATCAGGCCGATACGTGAGGGTAATGATTTCAGAAACCAGATGTGTGCCGTCGGGCTGGCCAGTTCGATATGCGCCATGCGCTCACGACGAACCTTGGTCTGTGTGACCTCAACACCGCATTTCTCGCAAACAACCCCGCGATGTTTGAGGCGTTTGTACTTGCCGCACAGGCACTCATAGTCCTTGATCGGTCCAAAGATCTTCGCGCAGAATAATCCGTCGCGTTCAGGCTTAAAGGTTCGATAATTAATCGTTTCCGGCTTTTTGACCTCACCAAACGACCACGACCGAATCAACTCCGGCGATGAAAGACCGATACGAATCGCATCGAAATCCTCAACATCGTTCTGTGTTTTAAAAAGCTTTAATAAGTCTTTCATGTATCACCTACCCAAAGGTAAAACTGGGGCAATAATGGCCCGAGCCGCTGTGTTAGTCCTGTTCCAATTCAATATTGATAGCCAGAGAACGAATCTCCTTGACCAACACGTTGAACGATTCCGGCATACCGGCATCCATTTCATGAGTGCCATCGACGATGTTCTTGTACATCTTCGTGCGACCCTGCACATCATCCGACTTGACAGTAAGCATTTCCTGCAGAGTGTAAGAAGCGCCGTAAGCTTCCAGCGCCCAGACCTCCATCTCACCGAAACGCTGACCACCGAACTGTGCCTTGCCACCGAGAGGTTGCTGTGTCACCAGACTGTATGGCCCGGTCGAACGTGCGTGCATCTTGTCATCAACCAGATGATTCAACTTAAGCATGTACATATAACCAACCGTTGTCGGTCGCTCGAAATACTCACCGGTACGTCCGTCGATTAATGTCGTCTGACCGGAACGGGGCAAGCCGGCAAGCTCGAGCAGACTCTTGATCTCCTGCTCGGTTGCACCATCAAAAACCGGTGTCGCAATTGGCACGCCGTTACACAAATTGCCGGCCAGTTCCGTAACCTCATCATCAGACAGACTCTTGATATTTTCCTGCTTGCCGCCTGACTTGTTGTAGATCTGGTCAAGATAACCACGCAGTTTTGACATCGTCGTACCGTTATCGAGAAGATTCGCTATTTGCTGACCCAGTTGCTTGGCAGCCCAGCCAAGATGAGTTTCCAGCACCTGGCCGACGTTCATGCGTGACGGTACGCCCAACGGATTCAGGACAATGTCGACCGGGGTTCCGTCTTCAAGATACGGCATGTCCTCGACCGGGACGATCATCGAGATCACCCCCTTGTTACCGTGGCGACCCGCCATCTTGTCACCCGGCTGGATACGACGCTTGACGGCAAGGTAAACCTTAACCATCTTGAGCACGCCAGGAGCAAGATCATCACCAGCCGTAATCTTGGTCTTCTTTTCAATATAGCGCTGCTCAAATTCATCACGTTGTGCATTCAGGCGTTCCGCAACTTGCTCAAGTTGCTGGTTCGCCTCGTCGTTTCGCAACCGAATTTCGAACCACTTCTCACGATCAAGTTCGTCCAGATATGCTTTTGTGACCTTACTGCCGGACTTCAGCTCATTCGGGCCGCCGTCCACCTGTTTATTAACCAGCATTCGTTCGATACGATCGAATATATCTTTCTCAAGAATTCGGCGCTGATCATCAAGATCCTTGCGCACACTTTCAAGCTCCGATGCTTCGATCGACAGTGCGCGGTTGTCCTTATCGACACCGTCGCGCGTGAACACACGGACATCGATAACCGTACCGTCCATACCTGGCGGCACACGCAGCGAGGTATCTTTTACATCTGATGCCTTCTCGCCAAAAATAGCACGCAGCAATTTTTCTTCCGGTGTCAACTGGGTCTCACCCTTCGGCGTAACCTTACCGACGAGAATCTCACCAGCCTTGACCTCGGCGCCGATGAAGGCAATACCGGCCTCATCAAGTTTGCCCAGCGCAGAATCACCCACATTCGGAATATCAGCAGTAACCTCTTCCGAACCCAGTTTTGTATCTCGAGCGACACAGGTCAGTTCCTCAACATGAATCGTTGTAAAACGATCCTCATGCACGAGGCGCTCGGAAATAAGGATTGAATCCTCAAAGTTATAGCCATTCCAAGGCATAAACGCGACCAGCAGATTCTGCCCGAGCGCAAGCTCGCCCATGCTCGTTGACGCGCCATCGGCCAGTACATCGCCACCAGAAATAACATCATTGGAATTAACCAGTGGTCGCTGGTTAATACATGTATTCTGGTTCGAACGTGTGTACTTTGTAAGATTATAAATGTCGACACCCGATTCGCCGGCACTTGTCTCATCATCATGTACGCGGACGACAATACGGGAGGCGTCAACCGAGTCGACGATGCCACCACGTTTGGCAACCACCGTGACACCGGAATCGATGGCAACCGCACGCTCCATCCCGGTACCTACAAGCGGCGTATCCGAACGCAGCGTCGGCACCGCCTGACGCTGCATATTCGAGCCCATTAAGGCCCGGTTAGCATCATCGTGTTCAAGAAACGGAATCAGGGATGCTGCAACCGAAACGATCTGTTTCGGCGAGACGTCCATAAAATCGATCCGCTCACGCGGCAGCAATGTAAACTCGTTCTGGTGTCGTACGGACACGAGTTCCTCAACGAAACTGCCCTTCGGCGTCAGGTCAGCATTTGCCTGAGCAATAACGAACTGGCCCTCCTCAATCGCAGACAGGTATTCAATTTCGTCAGAGACTTTACCGTTGATCACTTTACGATAAGGTGTCTCGAGGAAGCCGAACTCATTGGTTCGCGCATAAACCGACAGCGAGTTGATCAAACCAATATTCGGGCCTTCAGGCGTCTCGATCGGACACACGCGACCATAGTGGGTCGGATGCACGTCACGCACCTCAAACCCGGCTCGTTCGCGGGTCAAACCACCCGGGCCGAGGGCCGATACGCGACGTTTATGAGTAACCTCAGACAACGGATTATTCTGATCCATGAACTGCGACAACTGACTTGAGCCAAAGAATTCCTTGACCGCCGCTGCAACCGGCTTGGCGTTAATCATCTCCTGCGGCATCAGACCTTCGGACTCAGCCAGCGTCAGGCGTTCCTTAACGGCACGCTCAACACGGACCAGGCCGACACGAAATGCATTTTCGGCCATTTCACCAACACTGCGAATACGCCGATTACCAAGGTGATCGATATCATCGACCACACCCTTACCGTTACGAATATCCATCAGCACCTGCAAAACGGCGATGATGTCCTCACGAGTCAGTATGTCGGAAACTTCGCTTTCTTCCCGACCAACACGGCGGTTGAACTTCATGCGCCCAACCGCCGACAAGTCATAGCGTTCAGGATTGAAAAACAGGTTCTGGAACAGATTCTCGGCCGCATCCTTGGTTGGCGGCTCACCCGGTCGCATCATGCGATAAATCTCAACAAGCGCTTCGAGGCGCGTTGTTGATGGATCAATGCGTAATGTGTTGGATATATACGGGCCCTGATCAAGATCATTAACGTACAGCGTTTCGATTTTTTCGATGCCCGATGCAATTAACTTCTCGACAATTTCAGCCGTCAGCAGGTCATTAGCCGCAGCAAGTAATTCACCGGTTTCCTCGTCGACAATGTCATGAGCCAGAATTTTTTCTTCAAGATATTCGGGCGGCACAATAATCGTCTTTACGCTCGACTTCGACATCTCACGTACATGTCGTGCCGTAATCCGCTTGCCTTCATCGACAATCAGCTTACGTCCGACCTTGATATCAAACACAGCCGTTTCACCGCGTAACCGTGATGGCACAAGCGTCATTTTTATATCTTTAGCTGACAGCAGAAATTCGTTCTTCTCAAAGAACATGTCGAGCATTTCTTCATTCGTATACTCGAGTGCGCGCAGGATAATCGTTACCGGCAATTTACGGCGTCGATCAATACGTGCAAAAACCGCATCCTTCGGGTCAAACTCAAAATCAAGCCACGACCCACGGTACGGAATGACCCGTGCTGAGAACAGTAGCTTGCCGGACGAATGCGTCTTGCCCTTATCGTGGTCAAAGAACACACCTGGCGAACGATGCAACTGCGAAACAATGACCCGCTCAGTACCATTGATGACGAAAGTACCGTGGTCGGTCATCATCGGCATCTCGCCGAGATACACTTCCTGTTCGCGAACTTCCTTGACGACTTTCTTCGGGCCTTCCTTGTCGTATATGACCAGGCGAACCTGAACACGTAATGGCGCAGCATAGGTCAAACCACGAGACTGGCATTCCTTGACATCGAATACCGGTTCACCCATTCGATAGCTGATGTAATCAAGAGCCGCGCTACCTGAATAGCTGACAATCGGGAACACGCTCTTAAAAGCGGCATGCAGGCCTCGATCCTGACGATCCTCCGGTACGATACCCTCCTGCAGATATTTGCGGTAGGAGTCGACTTGGATGGCCAACAAGTACGGTACGTCCAGAATACTGGACCGCTTACCGAAATCCTTACGGATTCGTTTTTTCTCGGTAAAGGAATACGCCATGAAGTAGCACCTCTATATTGCTACGCGTTTAAAAAACGTGCCCGAAAAAACACCGGAGTTAGATTCCGGAACCTTCTCAGTTCGGTTACTTAAGTTCCACAGATGCTCCAGCTTCTTCAAGCTGCTTCTTGACCTCTTCCGCCTCATCCTTGGAAATGCCTTCCTTGACAGCTGCGGGAGCGCTTTCAACCGTGTCCTTGGCTTCTTTCAGACCAAGACCGGTAATCGTGCGCACGGCCTTGATGACGGAGACTTTATTAGCCCCGAAACTGGTCATTACAACGTCAAATTCAGTCTGTTCTTCAGCCGCAGCACCCGCGTCCGCGGCCGGACCTGCAGCAACAGCGACCGGCGCTGCGGCAGACACGCCCCACTCTTCCTCAAGCATTTTTACCAGTTCCACCACTTCCATGATTGGCTTGGCGCTCAATTCCTTGAGCAGATCTTCATTAGATAACGACATTGTTCAAAACTCCTGTGAATTAGTTACTCAAAATATTCATTAATAAAAATTTTAGCTCGGCCTGTGACCGGTTCAGGCCGAAGATTCGCCATCGCTGCGAACACCAAGTACCCGGGCAAGCATTGCCGGCGGTTCAGCAAGTGTGCGAACCAGCTGAGCAAGTGGTGCCTGCAGGATACCCAGCAACATACCCCGAGCCTGGTCAAGGTTCGGCAGACTGGCGAGACGGTTCAGGTCTTCAGCACCATACAAAGTCCTGCCGATGACTACTGCCTTGGTTGCCAGATCTTCGTTGGCTTTGGCAAAATCCCTGATGACGCGGGCAGCTGCCCCTGGGTCTTCGCGGGAAAATGCCAACAAAAGCGGACCTTTCAACACTTCAGCAAGGCATTCGTAATCCGTACCTTGAATAGCTCGTTTGGCCAGAGTGTTTTTAATCACGCGCACATAGACACCTTCGCTGCGAGCCTTGACCCGAAACTCTGTCATCTGCGCTACGCTCAGCCCCCTGTATTCGGCTGCAACTACCGATTCCGAATTAGCTGCGACCTCATTAACCTCGGCTACAAGCGCTTGCTTGTCTTCAAGTCTGAGTGCCATCGTCTCCTCCTAGCGTTGTCGTCACACGAGCACAAAAAGTCGCAGCATGAGATACCGTTTCATACCCTCTTTGCACTCTTACCCAAATGGTGACTTTCACCAGGAAAACCTGATTTGAGTAACACCATCTACGCAGGCCATTCAATTAAGGGGCTGGTAATACCCTCCAGCGCCACCTGCGGTCTTTGATGAAAGGAAATAGTGATGTCGGACACCAAAATTCCCACTACGTCTTCATATTGACATTCATATCAGGGCATCGGTGCCGGCCACCAAAGCCCCCCAAAATCTTTTAAATGCTGACAGTCGAATGATCGACCGGTACCCCCGGACCCATCGTTGACGAAACCGTCATCTTCTTCAGGTATTGCCCCTTTGTGGATGATGGTTTTGCTTTGATAATGTCTGTCAACAGGGCAGCAAGGTTTTCACTTAGCGCGCTGGTTTCAAAATCCGCCTTTCCGATCGAACAGTGCACGATGCCGGCCTTGTCGGCACGAAACCGTACCTGACCCGCCTTGGCATTTTTTACTGCTGTTTCGACATCCGGCGTAACCGTACCGACCTTTGGATTCGGCATCAGTCCACGAGGACCAAGAACCCGACCCAGCTGACCAACGATGCGCATGGCATCAGGAGTTGCAATCACGGTGCCAAAGTCCAGTTCTCCGCCTTTGATACGCTCGGCAAGATCTTCCATGCCAACCGCGTCAGCTCCGGCCGCCTCGGCCATCTCGGCATTTTCACCCTGCGCGAAAACTGCTACACGTACTTCCTTGCCGGTACCGTTTGGCAACACGACCGAGCCACGCACGACCTGATCGGATTTACGCGAATCAATACCGAGGTTGACAGCAACGTCGATAGATTCACCAAACTTTGCCGTGGCCAGTTCCTTGACCAACGCCAGCGCCTCATTAACAGGCAGAAGCTCACTGCGTGAAACTTTATCCTGAAACTGCTGCTGTCTTTTGCTCGGTTTGGCCATCTCAGACGCCCTCCACATCAATACCCATACTGCGGGCACTGCCGGCAATCGTACGCACTGCTGCATCCATATCAGCTGCGGTAAGATCGGGCTCCTTCACCGTGGCAATCTCTTCGAGTTGGGCGCGAGTCACCTTACCGACCTTTTCCGTGTTCGGTATGCCGCTGCCTTTTTTTACGCCTGCCGCCTTTCTCAGCAGTACCGCCGCAGGAGTGGTTTTCTTGATAAATGTGAAACTGCGATCGCTATAAACCGTGATAATGACGGGCACCGGCATACCCGCTTCCATACCCTGCGTCTCAGCATTAAATGCCTTGCAAAACTCCATAATATTGACACCATGCTGACCCAATGCCGGCCCAACCGGTGGACTCGGATTTGCTTTGCCGGCAGGAACCTGCAGCTTGATGTATGTATCTACTTTCTTAGCCATTTTTTACCTCTCCGGGTCCAGACGCCGTCAGGCTCCCCATTGATGGTTGATCAAAGTGACGATGTTATTAACCGGCCACCGAAAAATAATCCCGCTATCCTGTTAACCCTTCTCCACCTGCGTGAATTCAAGTTCAACCGGTGTCGAGCGCCCCAAGATCTGGACGGCGACCCGTAATTTGCTCTTGTCATAGTTGACGTTCTCAACGACTCCATTGAAATCGTTAAACGGTCCATCCACGACGCGCACCACTTCACCCGGCTCGAACAAAACTTTTGGCCGGGGTTTATCCGCACCTTCTTCGACCCGGTTCAGAATAAAGTTAGCTTCCGCTTCGCTGATCGGCGCCGGCTGATCACTGCGACCGCCGATAAATCCGAGTACCTTCGGTACGCTCTTGACCAGGTGCCAGGTATCTTCGTCGAGTTCCATTTCTACCAGCACGTAACCAGGGAAGAACTTGCGCTCACTGCTGCGCTTCTTGCCTTCCTTCATCTCGACAACTTCTTCGGTCGGGACAAGAATCTTGCCAAACTTGTCTTCCAGGCCATGCAGCTTGATGCGCTCTTCGAGCGAACCTTTCACCTTCTTCTCAAAATTCGAGTAAGCGTGTACGACATACCATTTAAACGCCATACGTCACCCACCCTGCCCGGTCAATAACCCGGTGCCCCAGAGCAAGATCAGGTCCAGAATCCAGAAGAAAATACCGAGAATCATGGTAAAGACGATCACGGTAAGTGTTGTCTGCAACGTTTCCTGACGCGTCGGCCAGATCACCTTGCGAAGTTCGTTCCGCGAGCTTTGAATGAATCGCCACAGCACCTGCCCCTGTAACGACCGAAACGCAACAAAGGCACCTATGACCAGCGCCACAAGCAGCCCTGCTACACGCAGCAACAGCGATTCATTCTCGAAATAGTAATAGGCAAAGATGCCACTAATCAGCACCGCTGCAGCCAGCACCAGCTTAGCCGTATCCGCTATTCCCGGAGTCTCCTCTACTTTTGTATTCATAACCGCCTTAAAAAACCCCGGCCGCCTGGCCCGATCGAAATGGCAGGCCAGGAGGGAATCGAACCCCCAACCTGCGGTTTTGGAGACCGCCGCTCTGCCAATTGAGCTACTGGCCTATCGATCTCGCCTCACAATACCGTATTTCTAAACACCTTAACGAGGGATCAGACCCTGCTTATCGTTATTCAAATATCTTTGCCACGACTCCGGCGCCAACCGTCCGGCCGCCCTC
>PBZD01000098.1 GCA_002729875.1 Chromatiales bacterium
AGCATCAGTTCACGGCGGGCTTCGGCACGTGATGCCTGCGGATCTTCTTTGATATGCCAGGCCCAGAAATTGCTGATGCGAAAATCTGCAGGCTTGCGCCCGGCGGCTTTGAGTTCGGCGTGGGTGCTGGCGACGAAGTCTTTCATCAGCGGTACGACAAAGTCACTGGTTATCAGTCCGTCCGCCAGTTCTGCCGACAGTTTGCGGCTCTGCGGGTGATTCGAACCAAAATATATCAGTGGCGGGGTGTCCGTATACCATTCGGGCTTATAGCCGTAGACCTTATATATTTCGCCGGTGTAATTGGTCATCTTGTCAGGTGATGCGCCCTTGAGAATTTCCAGGCATTCGCGCGTGCGCCGGATCATGCGCTCACGTTCCAAACCGATCGATTGCAGTACCGCACCACCACCACCGACCATGATCATCGCCCGTCCATTTGAGAGTTCGTTCAGGCTAAACAGCAGGTTAGCCATTTTCAGCGGATGTAACTCGGCGGGGCTGACGGCCATCGGCCCCATGCGGATCTTCGACGAGCGCTCGGCGAGTAATGACAGGGTGAAAAACGGATCCCGAGACCAGGCATAGTTGCTCGCCCAGACGCCGCGCAGTCCGTAACTCTCCGCCAGCAGGCCAAGTTCTGTGGCTGCCTGTGGCGAGGCAAACTCGTTCAGGATGATGTCGATTTCCATTTTGACCTCCGGGCGGGTGCGGCAGTCGAGCCGTGGATTTCTGAGGGGATTATAGAGTGGGTGTTCTGCTATGGTATTGCCAATACAACTCACAGCCCGTCACGTAGTCACGAATCCGTTAATCCTGGAGTATGTGTATGTTGAAAAAGCCTGTTTTGTGGGCGTTGATAGCAATTCTGTTGATCATCAATGTTACTTATTGGCAGGATCCATGGCTGTGGCGTAATTACGTTCATTTTTTCTCTAGCGGTGAGTTGACGGGTGTTGAGCGACTGCAGCCCGATGAGGAAATCCGGGGGGACGGTTCGTATGTGCTGCCGGTTGCCGGCGCCGGGCAACGTACGATTTCCTCTGCGGCACTGGCGGCGATGCACGATTATGCGCAGGAGTTTGGTACGCATGCGTTGATCACGGTTCATCGGGGCATGATCCAGGATGAATGGTATGCGGATCACTGGCAACGTGACTGGATGACCCAGTCGCAGTCGATGCACAAGTCGCTGATGGGACTGTTCATCGGGATGGCCATTGAAGATGGCAGGATTTCATCGGTCGATGCGCCGATCGGCACCTGGATTACCGAGTGGGCCGATGATCCGCGTGGCAGGATCACGCTGCGCAACCTGATGCAAATGAGTTCCGGACTCGGCCAGTACGGATTTACGCTCAATCCTTTTGATGACGGTATGAAATGGTTAAATTCGGGACGCTCCATCGAAGCGATTCTGCGCACACCACTTGCCGACTGGTCGCCGGGCACAAAATGGGATTACAACAACATCAATTCAGAGTTGCTAGGAATAATTTTGGTGCGTATTTATGGCCAGCGTTACTCGGTGTTGTTGCGTGATCGTTTGTGGTTGCCGATGGGCGGTGAGCGTGCGCAGATACATACCGACTCACCCGGCGGTCGTGCCTTTACCTCCTGTTGCCTGGCGGCGCCGGCGATGGACTGGGTGCGCGTGGGTATGCTGTTACTGGGTCGCGGCGCAGTGAACGGCAAGCGGATTATTTCGGCGGAATGGCTGCAACAGATGATCACGCCGTCGTCTGTAGCAGGCTATTACGGTTACCAGACCTGGCTTGGTTACGATGACCCGGCGATTCCGGTGGATGACAGCGCCGGTTCGACCGGTGCGATCGCCAGTGAACCGTTCCTCGCCCGCGACACCTTCATGACCTGGGGCCGCGGGCAACAGCACGTGTTTGTGGTGCCGTCGCGGGAACTGGTTATTGTGCGGCTCGGCCCCGCACTTGGTCGGTTACCGATCAAGCGCGGCTTCGATGTTACTTATTTCGTTAATACTGCAATTCGTGGCTTGAAACAGCCCGATGCCATGCCATGATACGACCCATGATTGAGCAATTATCTACAGTGCATCCCCTTCTGCCCGTTGTTGCCGGCAGCCTGACCTTATTACTGGTCGCAATCCTGTCCGATTTCGTCGCCAGACGCCTGTTGTTGGTGGCTGTGCGTGCGGCGGCCAGGCGCACACGTTCCGGTTGGGATGATGCGCTGCTCGAACATAACGTGTTCGGTCGTCTTGCACAGATTGTGCCGGTTTCGATTATCTCCTTCGGCATTGTCCTGGTGCCTGATATTGGCGAGTCGGTTGAAAAAATTATTCGTAACGTCGCCAGTGCTTACATGGTCCTGATGATCATGCTGTCACTGATCGGAGTGTTGTCGGCTGGCAACCAAATATATGAGACCCGCCCGGTAGCCCGGCATCGGCCGATCAAGGGATTTGTGCAGCTTGCCCAGATTGGTATTTACATACTAGGCGCGGTGATCGTTATTGCAACGCTGATCGATCGTTCGCCGGCCATCCTGTTAAGCGGTTTCGGCGCCATGACCGCAGTGCTGCTGATTGTGTTCAAAGACACATTGTTGTCGCTTGTCGCCAGCATCCAGCTTACCAGCCAGGACATGATCCGGGTCGGTGACTGGCTGGAAATGCCGCAGTTTGGTGCTGACGGTGATGTGATCGATGTGGCTTTGTATACCGTAACCGTGCAGAACTGGGACAAGACCATCACCACGATTCCTACTCATCGGCTGATTACCGATTCATTCAAGAACTGGCGTGGCATGTCGGAGTCGGGCGGTCGGCGCATCAAGCGTTCAATCAGTATCGATGTTAATTCGATTCGTGTTTTAACGGATGATGAAATCAACCGGTACAAAAGTTTTGCTTTGCTCAAAGAGTACATTGATGCCAAGCAGACTGAACTAAGGGACTACAATACGGCCCTTGATGAGCCGGGTGAATCAGGCGTTAACCTCAGACGGTTGACCAATATCGGCACCTTCCGTGCTTATATACACAGCTACCTGAAACATCACCCAAAGATTCATCAGGGTATGACGCTGATCGTGCGACAGTTACAGCCGGGTGCTAAGGGTTTGCCGATAGAAATTTACGCCTTTAGCAATGACACGGATTGGGCTGTCTATGAGGACATCCAGGCTGACATCTTTGACCATATTTGTGCGATCGCACCGGAATTTGGTTTGCGGCTATACCAGAAACCGGCCGGCGCAGACCTTACGGATCTGCGGATATAGGGTGCGGTTATTCGTGACCCGGGTGACTGATGCCCAGTGCTGACGGTTTCTTGGGTGTGAGTATCAGCAGCAGAAAAAGCAACAGAAATGCCAGCCACTTGTTGCTGGTGGTTACGCATGTGTCGTTCAATAAAATACCCCGGAGTTTGTGAGTCTCGCCCTGAATGATCGTCAAACATGAACCCAGCCATAAGCTGTATTACTTGGTTCGGCGCCTTGCTCGTTATAAGCCGTTTTCATTTTCGTGATCGCATCACCCGGGATCTCGCGGCGTTTGGCGTCGATGTCCACATTGTATAAGCGGGCAAGATTTTCACCAAAAATCAGCCGCCGATCCTGATCGCTAATCGGCGCATAGCCGAACTCTTCCTGCAGGTTTTCCGGGATCTGGAAACGCCGAAAAGCTTCAATCAGCCATTGTGGTGAACCCCACCAGATGCAATCGGTTCCCCAGATCACATGATCGGCGCCAAAACTCTTGATGATCTGACCAAGAAGATGGCCGCAGATCTGCGGATGGGTGATGACGGAATAGCCGAATACGCCGCCGAGTTCCATATATACGTTGGTCATCGCCGGGTCGGCATCGCGAGCCCGGCACAGATCGGTGGTCCACGGGATATAACCATCCGCATCGACACCGACAAAGCTGGCCGGCATTTGCGCCATCATGTGCTGCATGCCGGAGTGATAAATGATGAAGTTCATGTCGCGAAATTGTTTGGCAACCGTCGGGATATCAGTCGGCATGTAGTACGGTGTCATGCGTCCACCCAGTGACAGGCCTTTATGCGTGCTTACGTTGATTGCACCGAGTTCCCGGATGTGCTCGAGTAATGGATAGGCAATATTTTCATCATCAAACATCCACGGCCCGCCCGGGTTGCCGGTGTAGAGCTTGAAACCATCGATGCCAAGTTCTTCAACCTGGCGTGAGACCTCATCGAGACAGCCCGGGTCGGTTGGGTCGACGATCCCGTGGCTTAGCATGCGTTGTGAACCCGCAGCATTATTGATCGTGTTGCGTGTCTTGATCATCTCCTCGATAGTCAGGATGTAATCATCCGGTGTGCGCCCGATCGCCGCACCGGAAATCAGGCCCATGACTGTGTCTGAATCAAAGAAGATTTCCTTCAGAAAGTTGGCGCGATGCAGGTCGCCTTTACGCGGCTCGATACCGATAAGGTCCGGGTTCATTCCGTACTTGCCGGTCAGTTTGCGAAACATCAGTGGGCCGGCCATGCCGTCATGAACATGGTGGTTTTGTGCGTCAAAAATAAATTCACCCTTGGGCCATTGCTCTTTGTATGCTGCCGTTTCCAGCGCCTCGGCCGCATGCACTTTAAAGGTGGGACCGAACACATCGTTGAAGGCAAGAAAAGCAGTGGCCATGCCGCCGGTTGTGCGCAGGAAATCGCGTCGTGTCAGGCCAAGGGCGCGGGCATTTTTATCTGCCAGGGTGAAGATGCGTTCTTCAACTTTCTTCTGGTCGCTCGATTGTGGCATCGGCGTAAATTCATCATTGGCGACGATTTGCGTCGGTATCGGTGAGGCGAGGCCGGTGTCCTGGTCGCGCTGATCTTTCTTGATCCACATGCTCAAATCCCCGTTGCTTCCGTTCTTGCAGTCTAGCGTGAAAGGTTTCCCTGGCGGACCCTGCAGGCGACCAACTGTCGGTCAATTAATTAAGCAAGGCATCTTAAAAATTTAATTAAGATATATTACTTAAAAATGGAGTAATCATCCTGAACGCAGCCACTGAAAAGACCCGGACCCGTATCCTGCTGACCGCTGAAAAGCTGTTTGCAGAGCATGGTATTGATCGCGTTTCGATGCGCCAGATCAACCTGGCTGCAGGCCAGAAAAACTCCTCGGCAACGCAATATCACTTTGGCACCAAGGTTGGCCTGATCGAGGCGTTGTTCGATTATCGGATGGAACCGATAAATCAGCGGCGGCTGGAGATGTTGGCAGAATTGAACAAGGCCGACACCGGGCACACCTTGTGTGACCTTGTCGAGGCACTCGTCCATCCGTTGGCTGATCAGTTGCGTACCCACAGTGGCGGTTATTACTACATTCCGATCGTTGCCCAGGTGACCGGTCATCCTGATTATCATGAAATTGCCCAACACCGCAGTCGTCACAGCAGCGGATTACAACAGTTGCTGATTCTGCTCAGAAAGAATCTGGCGGATATTCCGGATGCAATTATTTTGCAGCGGTTTGGTATGGCGCTGCGACAGGTCTTCAATGAACTGTCTGATTATCAGCGCTTGCATGGGCGACTACACGGACGAGACAACTTACCTGCAACCGCTGATTCCGGTATGGCGCTGTTTATCAGCAGCCTGGTGGATGCCGTGAGCGCACAATTTTGCGCACCGGTATCTTCAGCAACGCTGCAGGAACTCGACAGGCAAAGCAAAAAGTCAGCTTAGAAATTTTCGGTTTAACAACAAGGAGACCATTACCATGGCAACCGAAGCACGTGAAGTCAGTCGGATACAGATTAAACCCTCAACCGGCACACTTGGCGCCGAGATTTCCGGTGTAGATTTATCGCAACCGCTCGGTGATGATTTGATTGCCGAGATTCGCCAGGCGCTGCTGGATAACCTGGTTATTTTCTTTCGTGATCAGCACATCACCCCGGAGCAGCAGATCGCCTTCGGGCGTCGCTTCGGCGAACTGCATATTCATCCTTACATACCGCACCGCGAGGGTTATCCGGAAATTCTGGCACTTACAAGCAACCCCGATGGTCCGGGTCGCATGGCTTATCAGTCCAATACCTGGCACACGGACCTGACTTATCAGGCCGACCCGCCGCTGGGCTGTATTTTGCGTGCTGTTGAAGTACCGCAGGCCGGTGGCGATACGATGTGGAATAACCTCTATGCTGCCTATGATGCGTTGTCAGCACCGATGCGGGCATTTCTCGATGACAAGATCGCAATTCACTATATTGCCGTCAGCATGCCGGCGGATTTTCTCGAGCAGAAAAGTTCGGGTAGGCAGGTCGAGCGGTTCCATGAAGTGACCCCGCCGGTCGAGCATCCGGTTGTGCGCACTCATCCGGAGACCGGGCGCAAAGGCCTGTTCATCAATCGGAACTTTACTTCGCATATCCTGGGCGTGACGCGCGCTGAAAGCGATGCCCTGCTGGGTTTCCTGTTGCAACATATGGAGCAGCCGGAGTTTGCCGTGCGCCTGCACTGGGCGCCTGATACGATCGCGATGTGGGATAATCGCTGTACTCAGCATTACGCCATCGTCGATTATCGCTCCCAGCGCACCATGAACCGGGTAACGATTTGTGGTGATCGGCCACGCTGAAAAATTGCTGTCTCAAGCGACACTGGCAGCAGACACCAATGGTTATTCAGGCAGCCTGGTCAGTGCTCAGTGCGGCAACGACTGCGGGATGACGGATCATGCCAGCTTGTACGTTGAGTCCGTTAGCCAGGTGTGGATCATCTGCGCAGGCGCGTCGCCAGCCTTTGTCGGCCAGTGCCCTGACGAATGGCAAGGTGACATTGTTCAGTGCGAAGGCGGAAGTGCGGGGTACGGCACCGGGCATGTTGGTCACACAGTAATGCACGACGTCATCGATGATGAAAGTAGGCTCGGCATGAGTGGTGGGTTTACTGGTTTCAAAACAACCACCCTGATCAATTGATATATCGACCACAACAGAACCGGGTCGCATGGCACGAATAGTCTCACGGGTCAGTAGCTTGGGTGCTTCGGCACCGGCCACCAGTACGGCACCGACGATCAGGTCAGACTGGCGTGCCAGTGACTCCACAGTGTCGGCGGTGGCATAAGCGGTGGTTAGAGCGCTGCCATATTGGGTTGACAGTTCACGCAGGCGGCGTGCTGATTTATCAACGACCGTCACATTGGCCCGCAGACCCATTGCCATCACGGCAGCGTTGGTGCCGGCAATGCCGCCACCCAGAATTGTGACATTCGCCGGCGCAACGCCCGGCACTCCGCCGAGCAAAATACCGGAACCACTGTTAGCTTTCTGCAGACAGGTGGCGCCGACCTGAACCGACATTCGACCGGCAACCTCACTCATGGGTGTGAGCAACGGTAAAGAGCCATCGTCTGCGGTTACCGTCTCATAAGCAATTGCTGTTGCGCCAGATTCGCAAAGTGCACTGGCCTGGGCCGGGTCGGCAGCCAGGTGAAGATAAGTGAACAGCACCTGGCCCGGTCGCAGCATGCGACATTCTTCCAGTTGCGGTTCTTTAACCTTCACGATCAGGTCAGTTGCGGCAAACACGGCTGCAGCGCTGGTAGCAATTTGTGCGCCTGCTTCCTCGTAGTCTCTGTCACTGAAGCCGATCCCGGCTCCGGCCTCTGTTTCGACGATAACTTCATGACCCGCGCCGGTAAGTTCATATACGCTGGCAGGCACCAGGCCTACGCGGTACTCCAGTATCTTGATTTCCTTTGGGACTCCGATTTTCATGAAATTGCCTCCAACAGCGCTGGTTCAATATATAGAGTAGCCCTGTTGGCCTGATGAAACTTGCGAATTCTTGCTCAAGAAGCGCAAAAAAAAGACAGAAACTTGCGCTATAATCAGTAAATGAGCAAGAAAAAGCGACATATATCACTAGACCAGCATGATCGTGCAATTCTACTTGAGCTGCAGACGGATGGTCGTATGAGCAACGTGGTTCTGGCGGAACGTATCAACCTGTCTGAATCAGCTACTTTGAGGCGGGTTCGGGCACTGGAGCAAGTTGGTCTGATTGAGGGTTACTCAGCCCGCATTGATCAGGCACTGGCCGGTTTGTCCGGTAACGTGTTCGTGAATATCACCCTGCAGCGCCAGGACCAGCAAGACCTGGAAGTTTTTGAAGAGGCCGTGCAACGCGTCCCTGAAGTGATGGAGTGCTACCTGATGTCAGGCAACTTTGACTACCTGTTACGTGTAGTCGTGGCTGATACGGCCGACTTTGAACGCATACACAGCCAGAAGCTGACCCGGTTACCCGGTGTGTCCCGCGTGCAGTCAAGTTTTGCCTTACGCACCGTACGCAAATCGAGCGTACTGCCCACGGTTGATGGTTAAAAAATGGGTGTCAGACACCAATGAATTTTAAGTGGTATCTTTACTGAGTCACTTGGCATAAGAAGAAATAACGATGGACATTGAAATTATTGTCGGCTCCGATATGCACCCGCAGCAGGTGGCAGAAATAGCGGTTGAGGCAGAGCGGGCCGGTATACGGGCTCTCTGGCATTCCAATTTTCCGAGTGACTGGGATCCTTTTGTCGGCCTGGTTCCGGCTGCCCAGGCAACCAGCAGGATTAAACTGGGCATACTGGCGATCAGTCCTTATGAGATGCATCCGATCAGAATGGGCAGCTCGCTGGTCAGTCTTAATGAGTTGTCCGGGGGTCGTGCCATTGTAGGCATCGGCGGTGGTGGTGCCGTGGCTTTGGCGATCGGTGATAGTTCCGGTAATGCCAACCTGGATTTCAAGAAAATGCGGATCGTGCGTGGTGTGCGTGAGGCAGCGGAAATTGTTTATCGCATGGCTACCGGTGAAGCTAACCGGGGTTATAAGGGTGAGCTCTTCAATGTCGTTCGGCCGTTTCATCTCAAGCATGTCGAGGCACCAAGGGCACAGATTTTCACCTGTTCCATGGGCCCGCAGATGCTGCGTATGGGTTCGCGTATCGCTGATGGTATTCAGGTGGGTGATGTAACCCCCGGCAGAATTGGTGCCGTAATGGATGAAATTCAATCCGCTCAGTCAACCCGCAAATACCCGGCAGAAGATTTTCGGGTTGGCAACTTCTGGGCCTGGCATATTAAGAAGGACTACGCCGCATCGATGTTTGAAGCCCGGAGCCAGTTATTTGCCCGCGCCGAAGTCATCCCGCCGAACATCGGGCTGGATCATTTAGTGCACGCAAATGTGGTGTCCGAAGAAGAAGCTGAATTAATCAGGGACAATTTTCAGAATTTCTTGATGGCGTATATCGACGGCTCAGGAAAAATCAAAGGCGTATCGGAAGATCTGGTTCAGCGTTTGATCGACGAAGTCAGTTCGGCCGGTGATCTTGATGCCATAGATCGGGAAGTAGAACGCTATCGGGAATTTGCAAAAGCCGGGCTCACGGATCTGGCCTTGCGAGTATTCAATGACCCGATGGATGCATTGAAAATAATTAAAGAACGGGTTATGCCGCACTTCACCTGAGTACGGTATCCCTTCGGTCGCCTGACCACCGGCTTTATGCCGGGCTTTACCCTTGACCCGGCGCTCGGCGGCCAACAGCCTGTTTACACCGGTCGTAAACAGCGTTGTGTCACAGAAATCATTGCCCAAGGGGTGCGGTGCGATACGGGCATCTTCCAGACAAATCTGTCTGCGGCATGTTGCCAAGCATCGCCGGTCTGGCAACACGCAATCAGTATGCGGTTGCGGTAATGTTTTTGCTCCGCTGGCCCAGGTATCGATGCCACGGTCAATGATCGCGACTACTCGGCGATGATCATATAGAATGTGCGTTGTGCGTCGCCTCATACTCATCATGCTATTGTCATGCAGTCCCCTTTGCCTGGCACAGGGTCTGGCAGACCGAATGACGATTGCAACCCTGCCGCCAGAATACCAACCTCACTGGGTCTGGGTTAATGACATTGCTTATGGACATGTGGCAGATGGGCAGGCGTTCCTTGTTGATGCCGATACCGGCCGGTTCCTCGCTACGCTGAGTGCCGGCGGGTTTTTCATGAAGCTCGAGTTGCCGAGTACCCGCAACGAAATTTATGCGGCAGCCACTTTTTATCCGCGGGTAAACCGCGGTGAACGCACCGATGTAGTAACGATTTTCGATCCGCAAACCCTGAGTCCGGTGGATGAGGTCATTATTCCGCCCCGTCGCCAGACCGGCAATCCGACACTGGCCCATTCCGCACTAACAGATGAACAACGTTTTATGGCGATTTACAACATGACCCCCGCGCAGTCGGTCAGTGTCGTCGATATGCAGGAACGAAAGTTTGTTGAAGAGATTGCCACGCCCGGATGCGCCCTTATTTATCCAACCGGTATCCGGCGGTTTCAGATGCTGTGCGGAGACGGCAGCCTGTTAACCGTTAGCCTGAATGAAGACGGCAGCGGGGCCGGGCAGGTACGCAGCAAACCGTTCTTTGATCCATGGCAGGATCCTGTCACCGAAAAAGCGGTACGGATTAATAATCAGTGGTTGTATGTATCTTTTGATGGCTATGTATATCCGGTTGATGTTGCCGGCAAGGAGCCCAAATTCCTGCCGACCTGGTCGCTGTTATCTGCTGAGGACCGTGCAGAATCCTGGCGGATTGGTGGCCTGCAACACCTCGCCGTCCATGAGCGGCGTCAACTGTTGTTCAGCCTGATGCACAAGGGCGGCATCGATAGCCACAAGGATCCGGGTAACTATGTATGGGTTTATGACCTGCGTAGTAAAAAGAGAATTAATCGTATCAAGCTAAAAGGAGCGGCCAGCGCGATCCAGGTAACTCAGGACGATCAACCGCTGTTGCTAACGGCTTTCATTGGCAACCCAAAACTGACTGTCTATGATCCTGATTCCGGTGAGCGCCTGCGAACTATCAAGCAGCTTGGCTCAACCATTACCGGCTTGCAGACAAATTGATTGAACCCATGCCTGACACCGCGGAATTTCTTTTACAAGAATCGGGAGATGAAATGTGAAACTGGTTGATCGGTGGGTTGAGAGATCGGTGCGAGGTGTTGCGCAACGAACTTCCCGCAGACATTTCATGAGCAGGCTGGGCGTGCTACTGGTCGGCGGGTCGGTTTTGCCGTTGCTGCCGGTCGCCCGCAGCAATGAATCTTCTGTTGCCGACCTGCCGGATGATGCGTCACTGGAAGGAACGGCCGGAGATCCGAGGAGTTGTAATTACTGGCGGCACTGTGCCATTGATGGTGCGCCGTGTTCTTGTTGCGGCGGTTCGCAGACCGCGTGTCCGCCGGGGACCGAGTTGTCGGCAATTACCTGGATCGGTACCTGCCGTAACCCCGGTAATGGTAAGAACTACATTATTTCCTACAATGATTGTTGCGGCAAGAGTACTTGCGGTCGCTGCATGTGCTTTCGGTCAGAAGGTGACAAACCGATCTACGTGCCGCAAAAGAGTAATGACATCAACTGGTGCCAGGGAACCAACAGCAACATCTATCATTGTACGATTGCTGCCGTGATCGGTCAGTCTGCCGACGAGTAGCGCGTGGTTCTGACGTGATTACCAGGATACCAATGCTGTGTGCTGCCATCTTGCTTACCGGTGTGTTGTGCGGCTTCGTTGTGCAGGCCGATGAGCTGCCGCAGAACAATTACATGATTCATTGTCAGGGTTGTCATCTCCCCGATGGTGCCGGCAAGCCGCCGGATGTCCCGTCGTTTACCGGTCAGCTTGCCGAGTTTTTGCGCGTTGAGGGTGGCCGTGCGTATCTCGTGCAGGTGCCCGGAACAGCCAATGCACTGCTTGATGATCAGGCGGTGGCCAAGCTTTTGAACTGGATGGTGGAACGTTTTAATCAGCGAACGCTGCCGGCAGATTTCATTCCCTACACGGCATCGGAAGTCACCCATTATCGCAGTCAAGTCCTTGCAGACCCTGGTGCCCGCCGGGCGACATTACTTGAGCGGCTATCGTTACTGCATTAATTTATTAATCCGTACGCCAGTCTCCGCCGATCATGCCGAGTTGCTGCATCATGCCCAGCGAATCTTCATTGCCCCAGCGGGCACAGATCTTGCCGTCGCGAATCTGATAAGTATCGGTGGCTGTGATCCGGTAGGCTTTACCGGTTGGCTGAATATCCCACAGGCTGCCGGTCATATGGCCCTCGGTTATGGTTCGTGAAACAACCCGGTCGCCGTCGCATAAGGTGAATTCCGGTGTCAGCTTACGGTC
This sequence comes from Chromatiales bacterium, assembly GCA_002729875.1. Classification (GTDB taxonomy): domain Bacteria; phylum Pseudomonadota; class Gammaproteobacteria; order Steroidobacterales; genus SMWD01. The sequence goes on from PBZD01000098.1 coordinate 12,221, forward strand.
AGGGAATGCCTGTTTCATCATCGGTAAATAGGCGCGAAATGCGGCCGGTCCTACCGGCCCGCCGGGAGGGCCATCATGATTCTGAAAATCTTCGGTGAAAAATTCCTCAAGCCGGTCCAGTTCAAAGTTGTTAAAAATGACTTCAATGACCTCATGAATGAGATCCTTATTATCCTGTGCAGACATTTGTGACTCCTGTAGACAGGGGCAGGTAGCGGATTTCTTGTTTCCGGCAGGGATTACATATATTACAGTGGTGAATTGAAAAATAAATCCAGCATCTTTATACCCGAGGTAATGCCATGGAAATCGTACATATTGTTATCGCTCTGGCACTGATCCAGTATTTTATTCTCGGCGGCCTGGTAGGCCGGGCGCGGGTCAGGTCTGGTGTGAAGGCGCCCGCTATTAGCGGTGATCCGATCTTTGAGCGTTATTTCAGGGTTCACTACAACACCATGGAACAACTGGTAGTGTTCATCCCCTCTATCCTGTTATTCGCGAGCTATATCAATATCGTAGCTGCGGCCGTGCTGGGCCTGTTATTCATCGTCGGCAGGCTGGTTTATTTTCGTGCCTACATTGCGGACCCATCAAAGCGTGGTGCCGGCTTCGGCCTGACCATGCTGCCAACCAGCATACTGCTGTTCGGCGGTCTCGGTGGGGCCGCCTGGGCCGCACTGGGCATCTGACCTGAAACTGTGTGAACGGCTGGTTCATCTGCCGTTCAGGCTACCCTGAGTAATATACAGGCTTCGCACAGCTTGTAATGTCGGCAATAGGTGCCGGCAAAGGAGGGTTGCCATGTTTAGCGTCCAACGACCATTCAGTCGTTATGTGCCGGTTTTTCTGCTGGCTATTGTTGGCCTGCTGACTTTTCACAGCGCCAGTGCACTGAGTGAATCGGGCTACGATTATTCTCCGCCCGAGCTGGAAAAACTGGTGGGTCCGGTGGCACTTTACCCTGATGATCTGTTGGGCATAATTCTGCCGGCTTCAAGCTATCCCCTGCAGATTGTGCAGGCCGCTCGTTACCTTGAAGCATTTGCAAATAATCCGGACCTGAAACCTGATGACGACTGGGATGATGCTGTTGTTGCATTGTTAAATTATCCGCAAGTCATCGAACTGCTGAATGAAGACCTCGACTGGACCTGGAATCTTGGTGCAGCTGTAGTCAATCAACAGCCGGCGGTTCTCGATGCCATCCAGGATTTTCGTGGTCGGGCAGTTGCAGCCGGTAATCTGGAGACGGACGGTCGTCAAATAGTCCGTCAGGTTGATGAGGTGATTGAAATTACCCCGGTTAATCCGGAGGAGATCTACCTGCCGTACTATGAACCTGACCGCGTTGTTGTCCATCAAAATCGGCCGGTTTACAGGTATTACGCTGATGCCTACCCGCTTTATTATTATCCTTATCCGTCTTACCATCCGTTCACATCCGGATTTTTTTGGGGGGTCACAACTGCGTACTCGGTTGGTTGGTGGACAGACCGGCTGCACGTTCATTACTACGGCCACACAAGCCATCCATATTATGGCCGTCATTACACCGGTTACTACAAGGCTCGACGTGCCGGACGGGTTCGGCATCGTCACTACACTGATACAAGCAGGCGTCACCGTTATGGTAATACCTGGAAACCGCGGCAGCGCCATGGCAATCGACCGCCGCATGACCGCTCAAGAGCGGAGCATCGCGACCGGGTGGCGGTAAATTCCAGCGGTTTGGCACGGCGACATAATCGGTCCGGTGGCAAGCGGAACACCAGCAGTGAGAATGAGCGTTACCAAGGTAGTAATCGGCGTACTAAACGGATCATGGAAGGTACGGGCAGGGCCCGGGGAACACGGTACGCACAGCGTGGCAATGAGAGCACAGCAGCGAACCGGAAAACGACAAATCGTGCCCAGTCGTCTCATGGCAAGCATAAGAAAAGGCAGTCGGTTGGGAGCACCAGGCGTAGTGCACCTAAATCTTCATTCAGGCAAAAGTCAGTCGCCACGCCACCGGTTCGTCCACCCCGGGGGTCCCGTGAAGCTCGCTCTACCCGGGAACGTGAGTCATCCAGAGGTGTTCAGCAAGGGAAACGGCGCAGTAAATAGTGGTGGACTGCTTTGTTGTATCCCATTAATGTTTTTTATTTCTTGTTATCACCGCTCCAGCGAGTGTTGGCCGACTGGACGAAGTCCAGATCGACGATATTGATACCCTGCGTTTTGGCCTTGGTAACAAAGACACCGAGAGCGGGCTCAAGAAATGGTGCCGGAATGACCACCAGTGCTGCGCAAGCTTCAATCGTAAAACTGATGGCCGGATCCAGTTTATTGGCAATCTGAAAAACGAATGCCGGTTCTAGTTCCTTGCCCCGGGGGATTGGATAGTGAAAAGGTTTTTCGTGGCGGGCAAACCAGAATTCACTCCCCCCACGGAAGCCATATGAGATCGGCATGTCCGGAAATTCATCACGCTTATGGAGTTTTTCCCTGAAGCTCTTGCGCAGCATGATATTTTCAACTTTTAGTGCAATGAAGTCCTCGACAATTGAGGGGTCTGCTTCCCGCACGGGACGGTATTCAAATTCACCGTCTACAGTACATTCGAATACCTGGAATGCCTTTTCAATAATCAGTGGATATTCCGGGTCATCGCGGAAGCGCTCCGTCGGTGATTTGATCATCGTGAAGGGAGCATTTTCCATTTTCTTTTCTGGTGTTACGCCCGGATAGCCGAGTTCAACGACGGATTCCAGCAAGTCTTTGTCAAACTCGATGTAATTCAGGGCGCATTTACCATTGCGGCGCAGATTGACCCCCGTATTGGAACCGGCGCGCGTGACCAGCAGCATGGAATATTGCTCGCCTATTTGCAGCGGAAATTGCAGAGCGTAGGGGCCGATGCTGGTAAAACCATTCTCGTTCGTGGTAGTGATCAGCGCGAAAGGCATCGGGAAGAATGCGCAGGACTGATAAAAATTATCTCGCAGTGGTATGGATTCAAACGGGTTGCTGGATAATTCTGCTGAAGGTTTGCTGGTCATAAAATGTCTCTGTTTATAATCCTAAGGCTCAAAATATCTGCTTGTAGCGACGATGGCAACCACTGCAATTGTCTGTGAGAGCTTCAAAAGCGGTTTCCAGATCCTCACTATTGCCGGTCTTACTGGCTTGCAGCAAGTATTCGGCAGATGTAATCAGTGTTTGTTGCCTCTCTGTAAAATCCGCCCACTTTGACCAGATCTTTTTCTTTGCCTTTGTTTTGCCTCGATAGGAGTCTGTAACAAATGTACCTGTCAGACTTTTGCTGTGCAAAATAATTTGTTCGGCGGCTTTTCTGATTGCCTCATTATCGGCTGATTTACCGGCATCCAGAGCTTCTTCAATAATTTCTACTTCGTTGTCCATTGCTTTGAAGGCGGTCTGTCTTTTATTAATGGCTGCCTCGTTACCCAGTTCTTCTGCACCCGTAGCAGAAAGAAATATAAGTAGCGACACCGTTATTATTCTTCGGTTCATGGGTATGTTCCTGATTGATCTTTATGCGCGCCGGTTACTCATTCAAAAGTTAACTGACGCGCAATGCCCTGAAAATTAATGATTGAGGATGATCCCAATACATGGATTATGCCCGTTATTATTGGTCGGAGCATCCGATTATCTATGCTAGCTGCAAACCTGAGCGACTGGAAGATAAAGTTGGCCGAGTGACCGGCAGCAGGGGGCGCTGAGATCGGCCGCCCGGCCAACTGAACGGCAATTATTCTTCGTTGCCTGGTGCCGGACCCTCATCGACCGATGGCTGTGGACGGCCTTTGCCGCGCCCACTGAATCCGGGCCTTTCACCCCTGCGCGGCAGATCGGCCGACTATAGCAGCGAAGTCAGTAAATCCGGGGCCGACAGGATGAAATCCATACAACCTTCACAATTGGCAGTCGCCATATTGGTCTCCGACACTATTTTAGTAGAAATTTTGCTCGTCACCTTTTAAAGTCGGGAAAAACAAAAAAGGATTAGTAAGATGGATCGAAATACTGCGGTGCAGATGGCTCAGCAGGCTATCAAGACAAAAAACAAACAGCTGGTTGATGCGGTTCTCAAGATCAAGGCAGAACGTGCACAGAATCCGCAGCCTGCCAGGCCAGTCAATGAACTGCCGCTGATCGCGGTGACCTGTTCTACCGGCTGGGAATGTTACGCAATCGTCGAGGAACTGACCAAGACATTGAAGTACCGGGTGCGGGCACTGTATCGCACACCGGGTACCCAGGCGGCGGAACGTCTCGAAACACTGCTGGCGAAAACCGAGGCAGAACACCCGGGGTTGCTGAGCGTGCACCCTGGTGTCGACATGACTTCCGCAGAGAAGCTGACCGCAGCGTTCAAAGATTGCGATGGTGTCGTGTTGTACTGCACGGCCAATGAGGCCAAGGCCGGCAAGATTACCAATCATGGCAACGACCCGGTGGGCGGCCGGATTGCATTCATGAATCAGGTCGCTGCATCACTTGCCGCACTCAAGGAAAATCCGTCGGTCCGGCAGGTGATTACGCTGGTATTCCCCACCGACAAGGTGACGGGTATCGCTGACAACACCTCGCAAATACCCTGGTGGATGCAACAGCGGCTGCTGTTTCCCGACTTTTTGCGTAACCAGGGCATCAACGTCACCTGCATCCATCGTCCGGCGTATTACTATGCGATGCATCGCGTGGACTATACCAACACGACCCAGCAGCGCGGCGATACCTCATTATCGAAAACCATGATCAGGGAAAACAACTTGTCGGGGATTAATGATCCGGATGTCATGATCAACTGGGTAGACGTACGAGATGTCGGTAAATGGGTGGGCACCTGTTTCGAATACCCGGAAGTATTTTTGAATCAATCATTCTCGATGGCATCTTGTGCAATGACCGGTCATGAGGCAGTGGCGATTGCTGAACAGACGAATAAGCATGGTACGACTTTCAAGTACAAGCAGTTTCCGCTGTTGCTGATGAAAATACTCAGTAAATTTACTGCAGAAGTGGTGTACCCGCTGCGCTACTCCCAGTGGTACGGCAATGATGCGAACGCTTACGACTTTGCCGGCAACGAAGATCTTGCCGACCTGGAAAAGATCCATCCACGCTGGACCTTTGAGAAAAAACTCGCGTCCTGGGGCATTACGGATATAAAACCGGGGCAGAAATAAGAAGCTGGTATCAGACGCCACCCTGTTGCTGTTGCCCATGTATCAGAAAAAGATGGGCTCCATGACCAGGGGCGTGCTGATTGCAATGGGGGTATTGCGATCATTGACATAAATGTCGCGCAGTACGATGTGGTCCTTGCCCGGGAACGGAATTGGATTGCCGCCATCAGCTACATAGATGATGACCGAAAAAGCATAGGTACCCGGAAAGGTCTCGTTGACATATTTAATAGGCAACTCATAATTTTTCACCGATCCCGGCCCAACTTCCCCCGGATCAAAGCTTTGGTTGATGATTGAGATGGGGCCGCCGCCCAGTGGTTGCTGTGTTCCGGCCGGGTAAATTGAAATCGCTCCCTGGGTAATCTGCCCAATCCCGGGCGGGAACTCCAGTGTAAACATCACCATCGTGTCATATTGAATGGCGCTGTTACCACCGCCGGCAGGTGGCTCGGTTGTCGGTTCTGCGGTGGGCAGGCCGGAGAAAAACTCCCAGGTTGCCGCTGAGGCAAAACTCGGCCAGTCATGCGCCGCTTCACCCGAACCTTCAGCATGCAGGCACCACTGTACCGGATACGGAGAGGCTCCCAGTGAGTGATCGATACAGGTGGGGTGAACACCGGTAATCGTCGTGTCATAGTCAAAGCCGTTATACGCGACCCAGAACTGATGGCCGGCTTCGCCGGTACCGGGATTGACCAGCGTGTCGTTACTGCCATGGGTTTGTAATACCGCGACCGAGCCGGTGCAGACAAAGCTTTTCAGAATGGCCGCGTGTGGTGCGATCGCCCGCACGATATCACCGTAGTTACAGCCCAGATCATGTGCCATGCCGCCGCCGCTGCTGTGCCCGGTGACAAAAATACGCTTTGCATCAAATTCGATACCGCGGCGCAGGCGGTTCAGCACATCCTCAAAATACTGCAAGTCAAAAGCATAATCCCATTGATTAATTTCGTTATGGTCTTGGGTTGCCTGCAGGAAGACCATGATTGCTCCATCGCCCACTTCATCAGCCAGGTCATAAGAACCATCCAGCCACAGTTCATAGCTGCCGCCGGTGCCGTGATATGCAAACAGCAGCGGTTTTGGCTCCGGTGAGTTGGCATAGTCGGTGGGAACCTTTACATAGAACTCACGGGTACGGCCTTCCGACTCGATGTTATAAAGCCCGGTCGTTATCGGGTTGGTCTCCGCACAAAAATCGGTCATCAGGCACAATGGACCGACTGTATCGTCGCTACCCGGGCAACCGAGTAGCAGGCAGGAGAGAAAAATAATAATAAGTCCCCTGGCTAGTTGCATCGTGTGAGTTTCCTTTTATTGTTTATGATTGAGCAATGTTGTAGAAATTGGTTGTCAGGCAGCAATTTTGCCAGACGGTAATAATAGCTAAGAAATCAGTGGCGGGCATCCGTTTCGGCGAGTTAGCTATTTTTTGACCGAAGGGTAGTAATACGCAGATGGGTGCAGGATCACCACAATATATCGAAAGTATCCGGGCCGTCTGGCTGGGGATCCTATTCAGCCTTGCGTTCGTAGCGCTGATCTGGCTGAGTGGCGCGTTGTGGCTGGATCCGCCGCCGTTCGCGCCACGACAGGATGCGGCCTGGTTTCCGCCGCTCTGGTACCACTGGCAACTGGCGGAGCCTACCTTCTGGACCCGAGCTTCGGTGTGGCTCGGCTATACCCTGCACCAGGTGATCATCTGGTCTCTGATCTGGCGCGCGCAGCAACAGGGCTTGCAATACACGTCGCGGTTACACGGCTTTAATATTGCGGCGCTGATTACCAATGCCGCATTTATTGGTTTTCACCTGGTACAGACACACATCTGGTACGACGGACTCGCGCAGGATGTCTCCGAGTTTTCTTCCCAGGCGTCAGTCACGCTGGTGCTGGCCGGTATCCTGATGATGGAAAATCAGCGGCGTGGCTTGGCCTTTGGTTACAAAGTGCCGTGGATTACGGCGGCTTCACGCGGCCTGCGCAAATACCATGGCTATTATTTTTCCTGGGCCATTCTCTATACGTTCTGGTATCACCCTATGGACATCACGGGCGGCCACTTAATGGGCTTCCTGTACATGTTTTTCCTGATGCTCCAGGGCAGCCTGTTTTTCACCCGGGCCCACCTGAATCGTTATTGGACGGTCGTGTCTGAGATTTCCGTAGTCGCCCATGCGGTAACCGTGGCGGTACTTGCCGGCCATGGTTGGCCGCATTTCCTGACCGGGTTTCTGGGTACCTTCGTGATTTGCCAGATGCACGGTCTTGGCCTGAGCAAGCGTACCCGCTGGATATTGGGCCTCACGTATATTGGCCTGGTGTGGGGTGTCTACAGCCAGACCCTGGGCCTTCAATTTATCTACCAGGCCGGCCTGATACCGGCTATCGAGTTTGGCCTCGTGACCATCATCAGTGCCCTGTTCCTGCTGGGCTTCTGGCTGACCAACCAGTCGCGCCCGGGCAAAGAGGAAACGGATGTTTGACATCCATTACCGGGGTTTTTGTTTAAGTGCCAAAATCCGCCAGATTTGCGTTCAGCGTTTCACTGGGGCGCATGATTTTGCTGACAGTCGCGGGATCCGTATGGTAGTAACTGTTGTCTAACGCCTCAACATGCTTGCCTTGCGCGGCCGCCAGTTCACTGACAATCTGCTGCTCATTCTCGGTCAGCGTGGCGGCGAATGAAGAAAACTGCTCGGCCAGTTCAGGATCATCCGTTTGCTCGGCGACGGCCTGAGCCCAATACAGGCCAAGATAAAAATGGCTGCCCCGGTTATCCAGTTCGCCCACTTTGCGTGAAGGTGATTTGTTGTTTTCCAGTAATTTCTCGATGGCTGCATTGAGTGTGTTGGCCAGAATGGTTGCCCGGTCGTTGTCATGCTTCAGACCTGTCGCCTCCAGTGAAACAGCCAGGGCCATAAATTCACCGAGCGAATCCCAGCGCAGGTGGTTCTCCTCATGGATCTGCTGCACATGCTTGGGCGCCGAACCGCCGGCGCCCGTCTCGTACATGCCACCACCTTTTAGCATCGGCACTATGGAAAGCATCTTGGCCGAGGTTCCCAGTTCCAGGATCGGGAACAGATCAGTCAGGTAATCTCGCAGTACATTGCCGGTTACAGAAATAGTGTCACGTCCGCGTATGGCGCGCTCCATGCTGTGGCGAATGGCTTCGACGTAATTCATGATACGAATATCCAGGCCTTCGGTATCCTGCTCCGGCAGGTAGGCATGGACTTTCTTGATCAATTCAACATCGTGCGGACGATTTCGGTCCAGCCAGAAAATGGCCGGTGTATCGGATTGCCGCGCACGAGTAACGGCCAGCTTAATCCAGTCACGCACGGCTTCGTCTTTGGTCTGACAGGCGCGCCAAATATCACCTTTTTCCACTTCATGCTGCATCAACATGGTGCCTTCGGCATCGACCACCCGCATGATGCCATCGGCTTCGGCTTCAAAAGTCTTGTCGTGGGATCCGTATTCCTCGGCCTTTTTTGCCATCAGACCCACATTGGGAACCGTACCCATGGTGACCGGATCAAAAGCACCGTTGGTCTTGCAGAAATTAATCATCTCCTGGTAAATCTTGGAGTAGGTGCTTTCCGGCATGACCGCTTTGGTGTCTTTGGCCTTGCCATTGGGTCCCCACATCTTGCCGCTGTTGCGGATCATGGCGGGCATGGACGCATCGACAATCACATCGCTGGGCACGTGCAGGTTGGTAATCCCCCTTACGGAATCGACCATCGCCAGTTCAGGGCGATTTTCATAACAGGCGTGGATATCATGCTTGATCTCATCGCGCTTGGAGCGCGGCAATGATTCCATTTTCTCGTAAACACTGCTCAGCCCGTTGTTCGGGTTGACGCCCAGCTTCTCAAAAAGGTTGCCGTACTTATCAAAGACATCCTTATAGAACACGGTGACTGCGTGACCGAATACAATCGGGTGCGATACCTTCATCATCGTGGCTTTAACGTGCAGCGACCACATCACGCCGGATTCTTTCGCATCCTTGAGGGTCTGCTCAAAAAACTCCCGCAATGCCTTTACGCTCATGCGCATGCTATCGAGCACTTCACCCTTTTCCAGGCTTAGCTCTTTCTTGACGGTAACCGTACCATCCTGATCGATAAATTCGATGCGCACGTCAGTCGCCTCGTCTAACGTGATTGATTGCTCGGCAGAATAAAAGTCACCGCCACGCATGTAGTCCGCGTGCGTTTGCGAGGCCATGGACCATTCACCCATCGAGTGGGGAAATTTGCGCGCATAATTCTTGACCGGGACGGCGGCACGACGATCGGAGTTACCCTCGCGCAAGACCGGATTCACCGCGCTGCCCAGAACTTTGCAGTAGCGCGCATGGGTTTCTTTTTCTTCCTCACTCCGGGGGTCTTCCGGATAGTCGGGTAGATCGTAGCCCTGGGATTGCAACTCGGTGATGCAGTCCTTCAGTTGTGGCACGGAGGCGCTGATATTGGGCAGCTTGATAATGTTTGTATTCGGCTCCTGGGTCAGTTCACCGAGGAAGGCCAGACCGTCTTCGACCCGCTGGGCTGCGGGCAGGCGGTCTGAGAACGCTGCAATTACCCGGCCGGCCAGCGAGATATCCGTGATGTTTATGTCAATTCCGGCAGCGTGGCAAAACACACTAATAATCGGTACCAGGGAACTGGTGGCCAGTGCGGGCGCTTCATCCGTGAGCGTGTAATTGATGATCTGCTTAGCTGTCGTCATGAGTTTCCTCGTTGTTTCCCGCCTGTGGCCCGGCACATTGTCAAGACTTGCATCCTGCAATCTGGGAGTGTCGTGTCAGGGAAGCGGGCAAAATAGAGCCGAGCATTATACGCCAGTTTATTGCTGATCGGTTGAGGGGAAAGTACCTAGAGAGGGGTTGGAGTCTGCCGGTGCTTATTCTACTTGCCGGGTTCCGTCCAGTTTGCCACTTACTTTTAGATAGTAAGGGATCTAAAAAATTCTACCCGCAGCTTTTTCTCCCGCACTTAAATGCCGATTAGCGGCTGCATCATTCGGCTTAACAGTCCTTTCAAGCGGATCGGGCCTTCAGTCATGACCAGGCTAATGCATTCTTCACCCGCATCAATCTGCGGTTGGTGAATGATGTTTTCGTCGGCTATGCTCATTTGTCCAACCAGATATTGGCCTGACGAGGTTTGGAAACCGCCTTTTAGCACCAGGGTCCATTCATCACCATTGTGTCCGTGCTCGGGTACCTGGATGCCGCCATGGGCGCGCAACAACCATAAACGTTCGTCATTGGGGCCATCCCATAAAAGAGAATAGCGCATGCTCGGACCCATGAAACGCCATTTCAGCGATTCCATATCACAGTTGATGTAGTCCATCAGAGGCTGGGGATATTTGCCGCCGGTTGCGCTTGTTGGCCTGACTTGCGGAACAACGGTTTCGTCCAGCCGGTTCATCAGCGCATCCAGCACGGAGTCATCAACGTCGGTTTCTTGCATAGACTCCAGTAAAGAGCCGCCGATCGATTCCGCATCAGCCACTGCTTGCTGCAAATCCTCGTGATAAGTGAGGTGCGAGGCTACCAGCAAAGATCGACCCGGATCCAGGACTCCTGCTGCGTAGGACAGCAACCACTCATCGTGTAGTTTATCTGCTGTACTCATAACACTTCTCCTAACTCTCCGCGCATATGCTTGAAGGCGAGACGAATGCGCGACTTGACTGTACCCAGAGGCAGATCCAGGTGTTGGGCAATTTCACCGTGAGCCAGCCCCTGAATAAATGACAAAACAATCACGGCCTGCTGTTCCTCGGGCAGGCGTGATAAGGCCTGCTTAACCGCACTGGCACGTTGTTGCTGCATGACCTTGTCGTCTGCGGTCAGCGCCTCCCGGTCTTCCGGTTGAAAATCAGGTGCGTCACCGGAGTGGTCTGCAGAGTTGGCCGTGAAAGATTCAATGGAACTTTCCTTGCGCCGTTCGTCGCGCCGCAACAGATCAATATACTTGTTGCGGGCGATGGTGAAGACCCAGGTGCTAACCGCCGCTTTCTCCGGCTTGTAAGACACAGCCTTCTGCCAGACTGCCAGCATCACTTCCTGCAATATATCGTCGGCCGATTGATCGGATAGTCCTTTGCTCATCAGGAAGGATTTTATGCGGGGTGCAAAATGTCTAAAGAGTTGAAGAAAAGCATTACGATCACGAAGGCTTGCAACCTGTAGGAGCAAGGCAGCCATTTCTTCTTGTGGTAGTTCCATTCGGGCAGGCCTTGGAAATTGAATGATGTTATCACAGGCATGTTTTGGCACCGTGACATGAAAGTTATTGCGTTCAACATGCAGAACTGATTGTTGGATATTCATATAGATTTTACGGACGGCGCGCCGGATTGGATCAGTCCGCGAACTATTTGTGATCCAACGGCGCCTCAGCTACGTATGTGTTTATATGCGAGAGCAAAACTTAGCCGGGCAACGAAAGATCGCTATTATCGGCACCGGAATTTCCGGCATGGCCGCCGCCTGGCTCCTGAACCGGCGCCATGATATTACGGTTTATGAGCAGAACGATTATGTCGGTGGCCACAGTAATACCACTGATATAGACATCGATGGCCAGATTCTCCCCGTGGATACCGGGTTCATAGTTTATAACCCGGTCAACTATCCGAATCTGGTCGAGTTGTTCAAGCATCTGGGGGTGGAGACAAAAGCAAGTGACATGTCTTTTTCGGCTTCATTGAATAATGGTGCGCTGGAGTACTCCGGTTCGGGTCTTAGAGGCTTGTTTGCACAACCGCATAATGCGCTCCGGCCGCGCTTCTGGCGTATGTTAAAGGACATCATCCGGTTCTATGATCAGGCCCCGCAATTACTCACTGATCTCTCCCTGGCCGAGGTCACCCTGGACGAATTTCTCAGCCAACACCGTTACAGCCAGGCTTTTGTCCATGATCACCTGATGCCGATGGGGGCCGCCATCTGGTCGAGTAGCGTGCAACAGATGCTGCAATTCCCTGCGCTGGCGTTTTTGCGCTTCTTTAATAATCACGGTCTGGTGCAGCTGAAAAACCGGCCGCAATGGCGTACGGTCAGCGGCGGCAGTCGCGAATACGTCAGGCTGTTAACGGCACCTTTTGCAGACCGCATCCGCACCGCACAGCCGGTTGTGCTTATCGAACGCGGCGACCATCGCGCCAACGTCATCACCGCAGACGGCCACCGCGAACAATACGACGATGTGGTAGTTGCCTGCCATGCCGATGAAGCGTTGCAGTTGCTGGCCGATCCGACCCAAGAGGAGAAGGCCATACTGGGCAAAATACGTTACCAGGCCAACAACGCTGTTTTGCATACTGATACGAATCTGCTGCCCGCCCGCAAACAGGCATGGGCCAGCTGGAATTACATCGGTTCGGGCAACAACGCCATGCATCCAAAGCTCTGCGTAACCTACCTGATGAACCGTCTGCAGGGCCTGCCGAGCGAAAAACCGATCCTGGTCACGCTGAATCCTTGTCGGAATGTTGATCCGGCTCACGTCGTTCGCATCTTCCACTACACGCACCCGATTTTTGACTGTGCGGCCATACGCAGCCAGCGGGCACTTTGGAATCTGCAGGGTCGGCAAAACACCTGGTTCTGCGGCGCCTATTTCGGCTCGGGTTTCCATGAGGACGGTATTCAGGCCGGATTGGCGGTCGCCGAGAAACTCGGCGGCGGACAGCGGCCCTGGACGGTGGCCGAACCTTCGCTGCGGGTTGGCTTGAACAGCGCGGGGTGGCCTTTACCAACCTTGGCAAGTATCCTGGCATGACCGTCCTGGCTTCATGCCTTTATCGCATGCGAATTGGCCACCACCGTCGCCGGCCGAAATCTCACCGGTTGCAGTACGGCGCCTTCTATATGCTGCTGGACCTGGATGAACTGGATCAGATGCGTCACCGGCTGAAATGGTTTTCCTATAACAGCTTTAATATCTTCAGTTTCCATGATTGTGATCATGGGCCCGGCACCCTCAAGCCCCTGCGTCCATGGGTCGAGCATCATCTGCTCCGGGCCGGGTTAGATGCGCAGGGTGGTCGCATACAGATGCTTTGTCTGCCGAGAATTTTTGGCTACGTTTTCAATCCGATCTCGGTGTACTACTGCTACCATTGCAGTGGTCAGCTGCAGGCCGTCCTCTACGAGGTCAGCAACACCTTCGGTCAACGCCACAGCTATTTGTTCACACTGGATGATCAGCCGGATGATCTGTATCAACATCGTTGTGACAAGCGTTTTTATGTCTCGCCGTTTATCGAAGTTTCCGGACACTATACGTTCAGTATGCGCCGGCCCACCGATAGGCTGTCTCTGCACATTAGCCAGGCCGACGATGACGGACCGATACTGGATGCCTGGATCAAGGGTGAGAAAGACCATATTTCCGATCGGGCACTGTTGGGGTGCCTGGTTCGTTATCCGCTGCTAACCCTGAAAGTTATCGGCGGCATTCACTGGGAAGCCCTGAAACTTTGGCGCAAAGGATTCGGGCTTATCAAGCGACCGAGTCCGCCGGCCGACCCGGTGACTATCATTGATAACTAGGGTGAAGAGATGCCTGCAAACAAGACCGGCACACTGAGCAAGCCGCTCATGCCCCTGGCCTTACTGCCTGATCGGCTGGAACGGATATTCATTGCGGTCGTAAACCGGCTGCATCGCGGCAGGTTGACGATTTATTTGCCGTCGGGCAATGCGCACCGCTTGTCCGGCAGTCAGGATTTGATCGACGGGCAGTACTTTCATGCCACATGGAACCTGAAATCCTTTCGCGCCATTCAACGCATGCTGCGTGGTCGTTCCATTGGTTTTGCCGAAGGTTATATGGAAGGCGAATGGGACAGCCTCGATCTGACCCACTTTTTGCAACTGATGGCCTGCAATATGGATGCCATGGAGGCGGCTATAAGCAACTGGAGCCTGATGCGTTTTTGGAACAGGGTGCAACATGTGTTGCGCTCAAATACCAGGAGCGGCAGCCGCCGCAATATCGCTTATCATTATGATCTGGGCAACGATTTCTACCGGCATTGGCTGGATCGGGGTATGACATACTCATCGGCATTGTTTGACCGCGAGCATGACGACCTCGAATCAGCGCAGGAAAACAAGTACCGGAAACTTGCCGAACAACTGCAATTACAGCCCCACCACCGCGTGTTGGAGATTGGCTGCGGCTGGGGCGGATTTGCCGAGTTTGCGGCCCGGCATTACGGTTGTCGTATCGTCTGTCTGACGCTGTCAAAACAACAACTTGCCTATGCCAGTCGGCGTATCAGCAAAGCCGGTTTGTCGGACCGGGTGGAACTGCGCCTGCAGGATTACCGTGACGTCACCGGGCAGTTTGACCGGGTGGTGTCCATCGAAATGTTTGAGGCTGTGGGCGAAGAATACTGGCCTGCCTATTTCCATCAGTTGCACAGCTGCCTCAGGCCCGGGGGTCGGGCCGGGCTGCAGATCATCACGATTGCCAACGAACGTTATGACATCTACCGCAGCAAAACTGACTTCATTCAGAAGTATGTCTTTCCCGGCGGGATGTTGCCGTCGAAGAAAAAACTCGATGAATCCATTCTGCAGGCGGGCCTGATCAAGACCAGTGAGTATGAATTTGGTCTCTCCTACGCGCGGACCCTGGCAAACTGGCGCAAAACATTTCTGAACAACTGGGCTGCAGTCGAAAAACTCGGCTATAGCCTTAAATTCCGGCGCATGTGGGAATACTACCTGTGTTATTGCGAAGCAGGTTTCCGGCGCGCAACGATTGATGTGGGTCACTACTTTCTGGAAAAAAGAGGCCTGGAAAATGACAGTAAATAAAGCACTTCTTACCCTGGTCACATTGTTGCTCGGGGGCTGCAACGGCATGCAGATCGAAGATTTCAGGCAGACCCAGCCCGAGTTTATCCTTGAGGACTATTTTCAGGGTAACACCAGGGCCTGGGGGTTGTTTGAGGACCGTTTCGGAAATATTCAACGACAGTTCGTAGTGGATATCAATG
>PBZD01000099.1 GCA_002729875.1 Chromatiales bacterium
AGTCCGAGCTAACGGCTGAATTACTGGCTGGCGAATTGCGCCGCTGTTGTGAAAATCGGGCCTTGGTCATCGACCGGGCTGCAAGTGCACGCAAGCTGGCTCGACCCGATGCGACGAGAGATGTTGTCGATCTGTGTTTATCAATGGTGCAGGCGTCATGAACAAGCGCATGCGCAAGATCAACCGGATTCATCTTGTCGGTATCGGTGGGGTTGGTATGGCCGGTATTGCTGAGGTGCTGATCAATCTCGGTTACCAGGTACAGGGATCCGATCTGAAAGAATCGAAAGTTACCAACCGACTGGCGGGGCTGGGCGCTGATATTTCGATCGGCCACCGCAGCAGTAATATTGAAGATGCTGATCTGATCGTCGTTTCGAGTGCGATAGATCCGGAAAATGATGAGATTATTGCCGCCCGCGAACAACGTCTGCCGATCATCCGGCGTGCCGAGATGCTCGCCGAGTTGATGCGGTTTCGTTTTGCTATTGCCGTGTCCGGCACTCATGGCAAGACGACAACGACCAGTCTGATTGCCAGCATGCTGGCTGAGGCCGGTGAGGATCCAACCTTTTTAATCGGTGGCTGGCTGAAAAGTGCCGATACCAACAGCAGGCTCGGTGCCGGAGACTATATTGTTGCGGAGGCCGATGAAAGCGATGCGTCCTTTATTCATTTGAAGCCGATGATGGTCGTCGTGACCAATATCGACGCAGATCACATGTCGACGTACAACGATGATATTGAAGAGTTGCGTAATAGCTTTCTTGAGTTTATGCATAATTTGCCGTTTTACGGTGTATCGATCATGTGTCTTGATGACGATGGTGTGCAGGCCGTATTGCCGCAGGTTAATCGTGCAGTATTGAGTTACGGTTTGCATGAAGATGCCGATGTTCGTGCGGTAGACATAAAAAGTGACGGTGTTGTATCTCATTTTTCGGTGTTGCGTCCCAATGCTGCTGCGCCGATCGAAGTCAAGCTCAATCTTCCGGGGCGCCACAACGTACTCAATGCACTGGCAGCTATTGCGGTCGGATTTGAACTGGAACTTGATGATGATGCGGTGTGCCGCTCGCTGGCGGAATTTCAGGGTATTGACCGGCGCATGCAGATCATCACCGATGAAAATACTCCGCTTGGTCAGATTCTGTTTATCGACGATTATGCTCATCACCCGACTGAGATTGCCGCAACACTTGCCGCTGTTCAGGGCGGTTGGCCGGATCGCAGGCTTGTGGTCATTTTTCAACCCCATCGATATTCACGTACCAGGGATCTGCTCGATGATTTTGCTGCGGTCCTGTCGGTGGCTGAGTCGTTGTTTGTCACTGAAGTTTACCCGGCTGGTGAAGAGCCGATTCCGGGTGCCGATGGCCGCGCTATCTGTCGTGCAATTCGCATGCGCGGGCAGGTTGAACCGGTATTTGTAGCGGACCCTGTGCAACTTCCGGAATTGCTGGCGGCTACGCTGACGGATGGCGATATTGTGCTGACACTCGGGGCCGGGGATATCGGTACCGTAGCTGCAGCATTGCCTGCAGCGATAGCACAAGCAGGAAAGCGGAGGGACGCCAGGTGAATGCGACCCTGAAGAATGAACCGATGTCGCACCACACAACGTGGCGTCTTGGCGGGCCGGCCGATATCTATTTTCAACCGCAATCGATTGCTGAACTGCAGTCTTTTCTCGGTGAATTAGATCGTGGCATGCCGGTGCACTGGACCGGGCTTGGCAGCAATCTGCTGGTTCGTGACGGTGGAATACGCGGGGCAGTCATTACGGCAACCAGGGCACTGGGTGATGTGACGCGGGTATCCGATCATGTTATCGAAGCCGGCGCAGGCATGCCCTGTACGACACTGGCGCGCCGCTGTATCCGCTGGCAACTCGGCCCATCGGCATTTTTTGCCGGCATTCCGGGTACGGTCGGCGGCGCACTGGCCATGAATGCCGGAGCATTCAACGGTGAAACGTGGGACAGCATTATCGATGTCGATACCATCGATCGTAACGGTACGATACAGACCCGACAGAAATCCGAGTTCAGCATTGGCTATCGACAGGTTGACGGTCCGGCCGATGAGTGGTTTCTGACCGCGCGATTTGAATTTGTTGAACAGGTCGGTGACAACGTTGCCGCAGTCAGGTCCCTGATGCGTGAAAGACAGGAAAAGCAACCGCTTGGTGTGCCGAGTTGTGGGTCGGTATTTCGTAATCCACCCGGCGAGTTTGCTGCACAACTGATCGAAACCACCGGGCTGAAAGGCCACCGGATCGGTGGCGCAGAAGTCTCGCAGAAACATGCAAACTTTATTGTCAATACGGGTGGTGCGAGCGCGGCTGATGTCGAAGCGCTGATAGACCATGTGCGCGATACCGTTGAAGAGCGGCACGGGGTAAGGCTTAAGCTCGAAGTGCATATCGTCGGAGAGCCCGCATGAGCGCGAGTGAAAAGAGAGTCGTGGTCGACGATCCGCATCGGTTTGGCAAGGTGGCGGTGTTGTTGGGCGGATGCTCGGCCGAACGTGAGATTTCATTGCTGTCTGGTGCTGCCGTACATAAGGCATTGCGTACACGTGGGATTGATGCGCATCGTATCGATGCCGCTGATGATCTTGTCGCCACGCTGCAGTCCGGGACATTCGACCGGGCCTGGATTGCGCTGCATGGTCGGGGTGGTGAAGACGGGAGCGTTCAGGGGTTGCTCGAATTGCTGGACATTCCTTATACGGGCAGTGGCATCAAGGGATCTGCGATCAGCATGGATAAGCTGCGTACCAAACAATTGATTGCCGGTGCCGGGTTGGGTACACCTGAATACCGGCTGGTCACGGGTTCACAGGATTTTTCCGCGACCATCGATGCGCTTGGACTGCCGCTGATGATCAAGCCTGTTGCAGAAGGTTCCAGTATCGGTCTGGTACGTGTTACCCGGGCAGATGAACTGGCAACGGCGTATACCACAGCAGCTCAGTATGATTGTGAAGTGCTTGCCGAGAGTTGGGTTAGCGGAAGCGAATACACCGTCGGTGTACTGCAAGGTGAGGCACTGCCATTGGTGCGTATCGATGCGGCAAATACATTCTATGACTACGAGGCAAAGTATTTTAGTGACCAGACTCATTATGTCTGTCCGTGCAAGGTGAGTCCCGAATGCGAGCGTGAATGGCAGGAGATGGCATTACGGGCATTCTCTGCGGTCGGTGCGAGTGGCTGGGGTCGGGTGGACTTTATGCTTGGCGAAACAGGCGAGCCGTTATTGCTTGAAGTTAATACGGTGCCTGGGATGACAGCCCACAGCCTTGTTCCAATGGCGGCAAAGGCGGCCGGGATTGATTTTGCAGAGCTGGTCTGGCGAATTCTCGAGACGAGTGTGGTCGGGTCCTTGAGCAAAGAAGAATCACTGGAGGCGATGGATGGCGGTTAATCGTAAGCGCAAGGCCAAAAAGCAGCAGCCGAATGTGCTGCAGACCCTGAGTGCTGCGCTAAAGGATAATTTGCAACGAGTGCAGTGGGTGCGATTGATTACCCTGTGTGCGGTTTTGGTGGTCTCGTTGACTGTCTACGTTGCAACTCTGTGGATGATGAACCGGCCAATTCAGGCGGTTGTCATTAACGGTGCGTTCGAACGTGTGACTGCAATTCAGGCAGAGGATGCGCTGGAACGATATATACAGACCGGGTTTTTGAGCGCCGATCTGCACGCCATGCGCCGCCAGTTGCAGGAATTGCCATGGGTTGCCAACGCCATGGTGCGGCGCCGCTGGCCGGGCACCTTAGAGGTAAGCATCATAGAGCAGAGTCCGGCCGCGCGTTGGGGTGATGCCGGGTTGCTTAATATTGATGGCGAATTGTTTATTGAAAATATTTCTCATGTTCCGGCTGAACTGCCTTTACTCAATGGGCCGATGGGCACGGAACATCGCGTGGCCAAAATGTTTTTCCGGGTTGAAGCACGGCTCGAACGCCGTGGTCTGGCTGCTGTGTCATTGCAACTTGATGAGCGCGGCGCATGGGAAATGCAATTGACCAGCGGAATTCGGGTGCGACTTGGCGCCCGATTGTTAGAAACCCGGCTGGATCGTTTCTTTGAAGCACTGGACAAGGTAGTCACTGCACAGGCGGAAGACGTGGATTACATCGATATGCGATATACAAATGGCTTTGCTATTGGTTGGAAAAACCGTACGCCAATGAATGCGAAGTCCAGGGATGGAGTGAAGCCGCATGTCTAAGAAGGTGGATAAGGGTCTGATTGTCGGGTTGGATATTGGCACTTCGAAAGTTGTCGCAATTGTTGGTGAGGTTAATGAAGAGGGGGAACTGGAAGTTATCGGCTTCGGTATTCATCCCTCACGCGGACTCAAGAAAGGTGTTGTCATCAATATCGAGTCAACGGTTAATTCTATCCAGCGCGCAATTGAAGAGGCTGAACTCATGGCCGGTTGCGAAATCAACTCGGTATTTACCGGCATCGCAGGCAGTCATGTGCGCAGTCTGAACTCTCACGGTATCGTGGCGATTCATGACGGAGAGGTTGTACGGTCCGATGTGGAACGTGTCATCGATGCGGCTCGCGCAGTTGCAATTCCGGCCGATCAGCGCATCCTGCATGTCCTGCCGCAGGAATTCACTATCGATGGCCAGGAAGGTATTCGTGAGCCAATCGGCATGTCAGGGGTGCGACTTGAGGCACGTGTGCACATGGTTACCGGTGCCGCCAGTGCCGCACAAAATATTGTCAAATGTGTTCAGCGTTGCGGTCTCGCGGTTGGTGATGTGGTGCTTGAACAGCTGGCTTCGAGTTATGCGGTATTAACCGATGATGAGATGGAGCTCGGTGTTTGTCTGGTTGATATCGGCGGCGGGACGACCGATATCGCGGTATTTAACGGTGGTGCAATTAAGCACACGGCAGTAATTCCGATTGCCGGTGATCAGGTTACCAATGATATAGCGATCTCAATGCGTACTCCGACCCAGTATGCCGAGGAAATTAAGGTCAAGTATGCGTGCTGTTTGTCCCAGCTTGCCAACCGGGATGAGACGATTGAAGTGCCGAGTGTAGGCGATCGCCCGCCGCGCAAGCTGGCGCGCCAGACACTGGCCGAGGTCATTGAGCCACGTTACGAAGAACTGTTCAGTTTGATTCGCGACGAACTGCGGCGCAGCGGGTTCGAAGACATGGTAGCAGCAGGAGTCGTGTTAACCGGCGGCAGTTCGAAAATGGAAGGTGCGATCGAACTGGCCGAGGAAGTTTTCCACATGCCGGTACGTCTTGGCCTGCCACAGCATGTGTATGGCCTCAGTGATGTTGTGCGTAATCCGATTCATGCAACTGGCGTAGGCCTGTTGTTATATGCACGCAATCGGGCTGAATCGCATTATCTGGGTGATGGCCAGCTCAGCGGTGGATTTCGGGAAGTTTGGGAACGAATGAAATCCTGGTTTCAAGGTAATTTTTAGTTGTTGTTGTAAGGAGATATGTCGATGTTTGAACTAATGGATGGATACAGTCAGAACGCTGTAATCAAGGTACTGGGAGTCGGTGGTGGCGGCGGTAATGCGGTCAAACACATGGTTGGTTGTGGCATAGAAGGCGTAGATTTTATTTGCGCCAATACGGATGCTCAGGCGCTGCAGGGTACGAATGTAAGGATACCCTTACAAATAGGTTGCAATATTACCAAGGGCCTGGGTGCCGGTGCCGATCCTGAGATTGGTCGACAGGCAGCAATGGAAGATCGCGACCGCATCCAGGAGGTTGTCGAAGGTACCGATATGCTGTTCATTACAGCCGGGCTGGGCGGCGGCACCGGTACCGGCGCGGCACCAGTTGTCGCACAGGTTGCACGTGAGCTCGGGATTCTGACCGTGGCGGTTGTGACCAAGCCGTTCATCATGGAAGGTGGTAAGCGTTCATCGGTGGCAGAGCAGGGCATTCATGATCTTGGCAAATATGTCGATTCACTGATTACGATTCCGAATGAGAAATTGCTGTCGGTGCTCGGGCCGGAAACAACCCTGCTCGATGCATTTAAAGCGGCAAATGAAGTCCTGCAGGGTGCTGTGCAGGGTATCGCCGAACTGATCACGCGGCCCGGCCTGATTAATGTTGACTTTGCTGACGTGCGAACGGTTATGGGTGAGATGGGTATGGCAATGATGGGTTCGGGCAGTGCTGCAGGTGAAGATCGCGCCCGTGAGGCAGCTGAGGCAGCAATTTCGAGTCCGTTGCTTGAGGATATCAATTTGCAAGGAGCTTGCGGTATTCTCGTTAATGTTACCGCCGGCAAGGATCTGGCAATTGGTGAATTCCAGGCGGTGGGCGACACCATAAAGGAATATGCCTCGGACGATGCGACTGTTGTGGTCGGCACTGTTATTGACCCTGACATGAGCAATAATATCCGGGTCACAGTCGTTGCCACGGGTCTGGGCCAGCCGGTTGCCAAGCAGGCGACACCGTCAATCCACATTGTTGACACCCATGTTCCGCAAAACGAAGTGGCGGCGCCGAATTACGGGGAATTGGAGCGGCCGACTACAGTGCGTCAGAAGGCAGCAGCGATGCCCACGGTTCCCGAACAGCCGAAATTCGATTTACTCGATATTCCGGCATTCCTGCGTCGTCAGGCCGACTGAGCCCAAAACACTGGTTTTTATGACAAAAGGGGGTAGTGCGCAATAGTTAAATTGATTTATTAGGCTGTGTATTTCTTCCTTCATGTGGTAGCGTAGTCCGCGTTACGGGTTGGTAAATTGTGCGCAACCTAATTTTTCACCTTATATTCAATGGTTTGCAAGTAAACAGGGAGTGATGTTCACAGTTTTTTGTGCGCGGAAAGCAAGCTTCTGTCCGTTAAATTGCTGTGTAATCAAGTCAGGCCTATGCTCAGACAGCGAACATTGAAAAATTCAATCCGGGCGACCGGAATCGGGCTGCATTCAGGTCGGAAGGTTTATATGACCATT
Source organism: Chromatiales bacterium (assembly GCA_002729875.1). Classification (GTDB taxonomy): domain Bacteria; phylum Pseudomonadota; class Gammaproteobacteria; order Steroidobacterales; genus SMWD01. The sequence continues at coordinate 6,980 of PBZD01000099.1, forward strand.
CGACCGGCAGCCGAGAATTCCGGTATTGTTTTTCGGCGTCTTGATTTTGAGCCACCCACCGACATCAAGGCTGATGCAAAGTCAGTGGGCGACACGATGCTGGGCACGACGCTGGTGCAGGGACAGGCCGTGGTGGCAACGGTTGAACACCTGATGGCGGCACTGGCCGGACTCGGTATCGACAATGCATTTATTGATCTGAGTGCCCCGGAAGTGCCGATTATGGATGGCAGTTCTGCGCCCTTTGTATTCCTGTTGCAATCGGCGGGTATCGCCGAACAGAGCGCATTGAAGCGTTTCATCCGAATCAGGAAAACGGTGCGCGTTGAGGATGCCGAAAAGTGGGCTGAGTTCAAACCCCATGATGGGTATAAGGTCAACCTGAGCATTGATTTCGATCACCCGATCTTCAAGCGGCATGCACAAACCGCGAGTATCGATTTTTCGACCACATCTTTCGTCAAACAGGTCAGTCGTGCGCGTACGTTTGGCTTTCTTCGTGATATTGAAGCACTGCGAGCCAGTAACCTGACGCTTGGCGGTACGATGGAAAATGCGATTGTCCTCGACGACTATCGGGTTCTGAATGCAGATGGCTTACGTTACGAAGATGAGTTCGTGCGTCACAAGATTCTTGATGCGATTGGTGACCTGTATCTGCTGGGTCACAGCTTGCTGGGCGAATTCAGTGGCTATAAGTCTGGCCATGGTTTGAATAACCAGCTGGTGCGGGCTTTGCTGGATGACGAAAGTGCCTGGGAAATGGTTACATTTGATGACACCAGCAAGGCGCCGGTTTCCTACTCCACGCCAGTTGTCGCTTGATTCTTAAATTTTTTCCGATGTGCAGGGTTTTGCCAATGCGCGCCTGCAGGATGTACCAGTTATTACCGGTCAGCTGCCGCATGAGACGATGGATCTGACTAGTATCCCGGGTGTGCCACCTTTACCTTGACCTGGGTTGCTCCCGGGTGGCGCTGGCGTCCGAGCTCCAGCAACCGTTCGCTGTCAAATCTTAGCCGGGTTGCCCACTCCGGACTCGAGGCCCGGATGACCAGCGTACCATCGTCTTGCAGCGTGCAATTGATCAACTCGGCGGCGAGATCAGGTGCCAGCCCTTTGCGGATATGGTCGGTTAAAGCAACTTTTGCGCGTGCCCGGGCAGCCAGCTGCCCTATTTGAGATTTTGGAGAGCTGAGTAATTCAGACAATGACTTAGGTTTATTATTTGACATATTACATTAAGTTAAATAGGTGGATATGGGGTGCATTCCTTGTCTTGGCTTGTGGCATTCGGCATAGTCTAGCGCGCAAAGGCATACTCGTCGAAAGATGGGGGCGCAAAACTACCGGTCTAACGGTTTTGCCAATGATAGCGGGGTTGCAAATTGGAGTATTTCGAACCAGCTTCCTTTGGGTTGTTGGTTCTGATAAAGCTAATGAAATCAACCGTCAAAAGGCCTGCTAGGCGGAGATTGGGCCATACGCTGATGGTACAGAGGTTGGGACGGGTCTGATGAAACTGATTATGCTGACGGAGAGCAGGGCCGCTGCTCGCCATATTCACATTTCAATGCCGGTTCTTGTGGGCAGCGTGATATTTTTACTCACTCTCCTGATTGCTAGTGGTGGGGCTCTGTTTGCCCGTTCAATGGCGTCCGCACAGTCGGTAGCCGATCTCGATGAAATACGCGTGGGTCTTGGTGCGCAGCAGGCTGAACTCACCGAACTGAGGCATCATGCCCAGCAGCAACTGGATGCACTGGCGGTGCGGATGGGTGCGTTGAATGCGAGTGCAATTCGTCTCGATGCTCTTGGTCATCGGTTGACCGATATGGCTAATCTTGATGATGGTGAATTCGATTTTGTCAGCGAACCGGCCCTCGGTGGGCCGTTAGAACCTGCTGCCGGACCAGAGACGGGGCAGGTCAGTGACTTTTTTGTTGCGATCGACTCGATGGATCGTTTGCTTTATGACCAGGAACAGCAGTTATTGGTGCTCGAACGACTGATGCTGAATCGTAAACTTCATGAACGTGTTTATCCGCAAGGACGACCGGTTAAATCGGGCTATATTTCGAGCTACTTTGGCAAGCGCACCGATCCTTTCAACGGCAAGTCGGCTAATCATCGAGGTATCGATTTTGCGGGCAAGAGCGGCAGCGACGTTGTGGCTGTTGCCGGCGGTGTGGTGACCTATTCCGGCTCACGTTCAGGTTACGGCAACATGGTAGAAATCAACCATGGCAACGGTTATGTCACGCGCTACGCCCATAATGAGCGGAATCTCGTAGCACTGGGGGATCAAATCCAGCCGGGGCAGAAGATTGCCTTGATGGGCTCGACGGGTCGGGCGACGGGTCCGAATCTGCATTTTGAGGTTTGGCATCGTGGGCGACCGGTTAACCCCGTGAAATATATTCGCCAGACAACCTGACAACTTCCGCCGCAGGTGTTCCTCGTTCCTTCGGCATTTCCCGCACCCCTCCGAACCCATTACAATAGCTGCCTCTCGGGCGCATAATTTAATATATTTGAATCGGTAAGCGGCTTTACCGCAACCGCTGGTAGCTAATTAAAGGAACTGGTTTGGCTAATTTTTTAATGAAAGTGTTTGGTAGTCGTAATCAGCGATTACTGCGGCAGTATCAAAAGCTTGTCATGCAAATCTCTGCCATGGAGGCAGAACTGGAGTCGCTGTCCGATGATGAGTTGCGTTCCAAGTCTCAGCAATTCAAGCAACGGCTGGCCGATGGCGCCGAACTGGAAAGCCTGCTGCCCGAAGCATTTTCCGTCGTGCGCGAAGCGTCCAAGCGTACGCTCAGGTTACGGCACTTCGATGTGCAATTGATAGGCGGCATGGTGCTATACGAAGGCAACATCGCCGAAATGCGTACCGGTGAAGGCAAGACGCTTGTTGCGACATTGCCAGCCTATGTTAACGCCCTCGCTGGTATTCCGGTACATATTGTTACCGTCAATGATTACCTCGCCCGGCGAGATGCAAACTGGATGCGGCCCGTCTACGAGTTTCTCGGCTTGTCGGTTGGTATCATTCATACCGGCCAGAGCAGAGAGGACAAATACGAAGCCTATCAGGCCGATATCACATATGGCACGAATAACGAGTTTGGCTTTGATTACCTGCGTGACAACCTGGCGCAACAAAAACAAGATCAAATGCAACGCGGACTCGGGTTTGCCATTGTGGATGAGGTTGACTCAATCCTGATCGATGAGGCCAGAACACCCTTGATTATCTCTGGTGCATCAGATGAAAGCTCCGATCTGTATATCAAAATAAATAATCTGATTCCCAAACTCGAATTAGAGGAGGATGAGGAGCATCCGGGTGATTACACCATCGAAGAGAAAACCAAGCAGGCATTTCTTACCGAACGGGGACACGAAACAGTTGAGAAACTGTTGGCCAAGGCGGGTCTGATCGGCAGAGACGAGAGTCTGTACGATGCGGCTAATATTCGACTGATACATCACATTACGGGTGGTTTACGCGCACATGCCCTGTATAAGGTTGATGTCGAGTACGTTGTCCAGAACGGTGAGATTGTTATTGTTGATGAATTTACCGGCAGAACCATGCCGGGCAGGCGCTGGGGAGATGGGCTGCACCAGGCTGTGGAGGCGAAAGAAGGCGTCGTCGTCAATGAAGAGAATCAAACCGTTGCATCGATAACCTTCCAGAATTATTTCCGGATGTACCAGTCGCTGTCGGGTATGACCGGGACAGCAGACACAGAGGCCTTTGAATTTCAGCAAATTTATGGTCTTGAGGTTGTGGTTGTTCCCACCCATCGGGAGATGGTTCGTGATGATCAGCACGACCTCGTGTTCCTGACTCAGCAGGACAAGTTCAATGCAATCATCGAGGATATCGAGGATTGTCAGGAGAGGGGGCAGCCGGTGCTGGTCGGCACGACATCAATCGAAACATCAGAATACCTGTCCGGCCTGTTGAAGAAAGACAGCATCAAACATGAGGTTTTGAACGCCAAGCAGCATGAGCGCGAGGCGCTTATCGTCGAAAATGCCGGACTGCCCGGGGCCGTAACAATCGCGACGAACATGGCGGGTCGTGGTACCGATATCGTCCTTGGTGGCAATCTGGAAGCCGAGATCAAGGCGCTTGGCGATGATGCTGATGCGGATACCGTTAGCGGTATCGAGGCTGCCTGGAAAGAACGACACATGGCCGTACTTGATGCCGGTGGGTTGCATATTGTTGGCACGGAACGACATGAGTCACGTCGTATCGATAACCAGTTACGGGGTCGCTCGGGTCGTCAGGGAGATGCAGGATCGAGTCGTTTCTATTTGTCTATGGAAGACAATCTGATGCGAATATTTGGTGATCCCGATCGCACCAAGAATATGCTGACTCGCGTCGGCATGAAGGACGGGGAGGCGATTGAAAGCAAATTGCTAACCCGTCAGATCGAGCGGGCGCAGCGGAAGGTCGAGGCGCACCACTTTGATTCCCGCAAATCCCTGCTTGAATATGATGATGTTGCCAACGATCAGAGATCCGTTATTTATCAGCAACGAAATGAGTTGATGGAGGATGAGGATCTCAGCGATGTAATAGCAGGGATACGTGAAGAAGTCATAAGTGATGTGATCGCGGAGTATGTGCTGGCTGGCTCGGCGGTTGACGACTGGGATCTCGGCGGACTTGAGCAGGCGTTAAAAAATGACTTCGGTGCAATCTTCGATTTTGCGACCATGGTCGAACAGAATGATGGTATTGATGAGGACAAACTGCGGGCATTGATTCTTGACAAGATTGACGCTGATTATAAGTTCAAGGTAGGCGAAATCGGGCCGGAAACTATGCGCCATTTTGAAAAGCTTGTGATGTTGGGCCGGCTTGATGCGCAATGGAAACAGCACCTGGCTTCGCTCGACTATCTGCGTCAGGGCATTCATCTGCGTGGTTATGCACAAAAGGATCCGAAGAAGGAATACAAGCGTGAGGCCTTCGAGATGTTTGGTGACACGCTTGATCATGTTAAGAAAGATGTCACAGGTATCCTGATCCGTGCACAATTGCGCAGTGAGGAGGATGTCGAGGTGATGGAAGGACGGCGCGCAGAAGAACAGCGCCGGAAGATGGAATTCAGGCACGCCGAAGCACCTTCCGCAATGGACGGGTCGGGTGACGGAGAGGCTGTGCCTGGTGCAGAGGCGGCCCAGGTGCAACAGGTTGTTCGCGAGGGGCGCAAGATTGGCCGTAATGAGACATGCCCCTGTGGGTCAGGAAAAAAATACAAGCACTGTCACGGTAAACTGAGTTGAGAGCGAAAGATAACTTCTAATCTACATTGAACAAGCCATTAATTAATGTAGCTGCAGGTATTCTGATCGATGACTTTAGCCAGGTCCTGATCGCGGAGCGGCCGGCCGGCCGGCACCAGGTTGGCTGGTGGGAGTTCCCCGGCGGCAAGATCAATGCTGCGGAATCATCGTACGAGGGGCTGGTGCGGGAACTGGACGAAGAACTCGGAATTACGGTCCATACCGCCCGTGAACTTTTGACCTATATCCACGAATACCCTGAACGCCTGGTCAGGTTGCACGTGTTTGTTGTCGAAAACTATTCCGGCCGACCGACCGGCGTTGAGGGTCAGGCGTTGCGGTGGGAACCGGTTAGGGCCCTGATGGAAGTCGGGTTGTTGCCGGCTGACCTGCCGATTGTAGATGCACTGTATAAATTAAGGCCGGATATCACGGCTATCAGATAGGTATCGACAGCCTGTCCGCCCCCGAAGTTTTCAGGTTATCTGGTTCAACAGATCATCAGGTTGAAAGTGACGTCCGAGATCATTTGTTTGGATTGCGTTGCGGAATCAGGCCAGTTCTTGAAGCGAATACTGAAGCGATGGCGTCCGCCACTGATTTCAGGGAAACAATCCGTGCCGGTCGGTAGCGTGATCCGCACCAGGCCGGACATTGCACTGCGCTCGAGTGCATGGTGAAACACGCCGTTAACGGCTACCTGCTGTTGAGCATCACAACTGCTTCTGAACAGCCACAACAACTCTGCAACGCTGTCGCACAGCGGTAACAGGTTACGAACCCAGTTACAGAGGTCCGCTCGACGCCGTGTGTACGGCTGCCTGAGCCAGTGGCTAAACGCCGGCAGATCAAATTCGCAGGTACCGCCAGGAATCGTGCTGCGATGTTTGATGGCATTTAAAAACTCATTTTCCCGCAACTCTTGCAGGTACTGTGGCCCCATGCTGACCAGGCCCTTACGCAGGTTGCACAGGTTGTTCAGGATTGCACTGACGCGTTGTTCGTTGACGTCCGGCGTACCCCGGTACTGGCTGAAAACATTACTCTGCCGTTCGACTTCCTTGAGCATATCGCTGCGCATGTCACCGCGACCCGTGATTGCGGCGATGTCGAGCAGGTTAGTGACGGCCCGGCGGCTGGCCCATTGTGATTCACGCTCAAGGTTGAATCTCAGTTCCTTATAAAGCGCCTCGACCCGCAGGTAGGTTCGCATTCGTTCGCTCAACGGGTGCTCGTAGCATACCATTGTGGTGGTTGACATCGATTCTGGCAGGCGTTCAGCAGGTTGAGCCATCAGGTCTCCGAGTCTTGGGTCAGATGTTGATTCGGGACATCATTCGGGGGTTATTTTGCGCTACTGCGAGCGTTGCCGCAAATAAACCGGTGGATAGCGTTCTGAGCGGTGAGATAATCCCGTTTATGCCAATCGCACATACTGTGCATGCAATGCAGCGACACGTGCCCGGGTTTGCTCAGGCGTTCCAGCGTTATCGATGATCTCATCAGCGGCGGCAAGGCGTTCGTGCCGGTCGATTTGCGCTGCAAGAATGAGTTCGATGCGCTCCGGTGTTTCGGCGTCACGTGTCAGCAGGCGGGTGCGTTGCAGGCTTTTCGGGCAGTCAACGACCAGCACCCGGTCGACGAGGCTGTCAAAGCCGGTTTCGACCAGTAAAGGTATAACCAGTAACTGGTAGGGGCCACCGGCCAGGCTGGCCAGTTCGATGACCCGGGCCCGTATCAGTGGATGCAGGATGGCTTCAAGAGCATGACGCTGGCCCTCATCAGCAAAAACAAGGTTACGCAACTGATGTCGGTCAAGATATCCGTCCGGCTTCAACAGTTCCGTGCCGAATCTGTCAGTCACGGCAGCGAGCCCCGGTTGACCGGGTGCAACGACCTGCCGGGCGATGACGTCGGTGTCGATTATCGGCACGCCGTGTTCGGCAAACATCGTAGCGACAGTGCTCTTACCGCTGGCGATGCCGCCAGTCAGCCCGATGCGCAACTCATTGCTGCGTGGCTTGTTGTTAGCCGGTTCCATGACCGGTCTACTGTAGTGGACTGGCCTGAATACCGCTACCGAGCCACGCGGTCAGAAGCTCCGGTCCCCACAGCAGGGCGATAAACCCGGCTACAGCGAGATAGGGGCCGAACGGGATAGGTTTCTGTCGGTCATGGCCACGAAACTGGATCATGCCCAGCGCGGCTACCAGTCCGACAACGGCTGACAACAGGACGATGATGAGTAGCATCTGCCAGCCAAGCCAGGCGCCCAGTGCAGCCAGTAGTTTGAAGTCACCGTAGCCCATGCCTTGCTTGCCGGTGACCCGCTTGAAGCCATGATAAAGGCTCCACAGGGACAAATATCCTGCCAGGGCACCGATGATTGATGAACGTGGATCCGCAAATACGGCGCTGCCGTCTGCTCCGGTGAGCAGGCTGAAACCGAGTCCGAACCACAGCAAAGGCAGCGTAATCCTGTCGGGTAACCATAGACGGTCGAGATCGATGCAGGTTAGCGCGATCAGTGTCCAGGACAGGATCAGCGCTCCACCGCAGGCCACCGAGAAGCCGAAATGCCAGGCAACAAGCACCGATACCGCCGCGGTTAACCCTTCGATGACCGGGTAACGGAGCGCAATTTTGACCCCACAGTTTGCGCAGCGTCCGCGCAGAAACAGGTAGCTTAAGATCGGAATATTTTGATGTGCTTTGACCGGCGCGCCACACTTTGGGCATGATGAGCCCGGTTGGAGCAGGTTGAAAGGCTTCTCTGCAGCCGTTTCCGGTGTTGTATCCGGTTGCTCGTTTCGCGCGTTATAGGCCTGATGCCAGTCCCGTTCCTCACGATCCATCATGGCCGGTATGCGATAGATCACGACGTTCAGAAAACTGCCGACCAGCAGGCCAAACAGTCCTGCAACGGTGCAGAATACCAACGGGTTCGAATTGAAGATTTCTGTGAAAATAGGCTTGGTCTCGCCGAGACAATTGATTGATGTGCGCAACAGCCGGCTAGATAACCGCGCCCATCTTGAAAATGGGCAGATACATCGCAACAACCAGTCCGCCGACCAGCACACCTAGAATCGACATGATGATTGGTTCAAGCAGGCTACTCATATTGTCGACCGCGTTATCCACATCTTCCTCGTAGAAATCGGCAACCTTGCTCGACATATCATCAAGCGAGCCTGATTCCTCGCCAACGGCGATCATCTGGATGACCATATTTGGAAATAACTTGGTGTTTTCCATCGCCCGCTGCAGTCGCTGGCCGGTGGATACTTCATCCCTGATGGCCATGGTGGCAATTTCAAAGACGATATTGCCGGTTGCACCGGCGACCGACTCCAGCGCTTCGACGAGCGGCACACCGGCAGCGAACATCGTTGACAGTGTGCGCGCGTAGCGTGCAATTGCAGCCTTTTCGAGGATGTTGCCGATAATGGGCAGTTTCAGCGTGACGCGGTCCTGTAACTCGCGTAATGGCCGTGAACGTTTGTATATGGCCAGATACCCGGCGACGGCTCCGCAGGAGAGAATCACCAGCAGCCAGCCCCGGTCACGCACGAACTCGGACAGGTTAATGATTATGCGGGTAAAGGCCGGCAAGTCCGCGCCGAAACCCTGAAACAGAGTCTCAAATTCAGGAATAACAAAAATCAACAGGATCGTGGTGACGATTAACGCGACTACGATAACAGCTGCCGGGTAGGTTAGTGCCTTCTTGATTTTCTTTTTAATGGCCTCGGTTTTTTCTTTGTAAGTTGCAATCTTATCGAGCAATGTTTCAAGTGCACCAGCCTGTTCGCCAGCTTCGACAAGATTAACGAACAGATCGTCAAAATGCAGTGGGTGTTTTGCCAGTGCTTCGGCCAGTGCATTGCCGCCCTCGACATCCTGTTTAACTGAATAAATCAGTTTGCGCATGGCCAGGTTGTCGTGCCCGGCACCAACTATTTCAAACGCCTGTACGAGTGGAATGCCGGCACTGAGCATTGTGGCAAGCTGGCGGCTGAAAATGGCGATATCAGCAGTTGTTACCTTGCCTCTCTTTTGAAATAGTACGGTTTCTTTGCGTACCCGCAGTGGGACGATGCCCTTGCGGCGTAGCTCTGCACGTACGGCGGCTTCGCTGGTAGCAACTGTTTTTCCCTTGACGCGTTTGCCGCCGCTGTCAGTGCCTTCCCAGTTAAAGGGGGACTGATCGATTGCTATAGATTGAGACATATCTTTAGCTTCCAGACATTAATGAAAAAACACACAATAACTATTCAATCGTAACCCGATTGATTTCTTCGAGACCGGTAAGCCCGGCCTTGACTTTCTTTAATCCGGTTTCGTGCAAATCCGGTACTCCCTCGAGTCGGGCCTGATCGGCAATCTGAACTGCATTACCGCCTTCCATTATGATTCGCTGTATGGTTTCTGAGATCGGCATTACCTGGAATACACCGACACGACCTTTGTAACCTTCATTACATAGCTTGCAGCCGACCGGTCCAAAAATCTTCAGGTCTGCATCGATCTCCTGTGCGCTAAAACCTTCCTGTAACAGGGCTTCTTTCGGGATGTCGCGGATTTCCTTGCAGTGTTCGCACAGTTTGCGTGCGAGGCGCTGGGCAATGATCAGTTGTACCGTACTGGCGATGGCATAGCCTTTTACGCCCATATCGACGAGCCTGGTCAGGGTGCTCGGGGCATCATTTGTATGCAGAGTCGACAAGACAAGGTGACCGGTCTGCGCGGCCTTAATGCCAATTTCAGCGGTCTCCAGGTCGCGAATTTCGCCCACCATGATGACATCCGGATCCTGACGCAGAAATGCACGCAGGGACGATGCGAACGTCAGGCCAATCTTTGCATTGACGTTGACCTGGTTGATGCCGGGGAGGTTGATTTCTGCCGGATCCTCGGCAGTAGATATATTTCGGTCTTCTGTGTTGAGGATGTTTAGTCCGGTGTAAAGTGATACGGTCTTGCCGCTGCCGGTCGGGCCGGTTACCAGGATCATGCCGTGTGGTCTGGCCAGCGCTTCCATGTAAAGTTTTTTTTGCTCGGGTTCATAGCCAAGAGCATCGATGCCGAGTTTTGCACTGCTCGGATCAAGAATACGCAATACAATTTTTTCGCCGAATAGTGTCGGACAGGTATTGACCCGGAAATCAATTGCCCGGTTCTTCGACAACTTCATCTTAATGCGCCCGTCCTGTGGTATACGGCGCTCAGCGATGTCCATGCGCGACATGACTTTCAGACGCGCACAAACCTTGTTGGCCAGCGCGATCGGCGGTGAAGCGATCTGAGTCAGCACGCCATCAAGACGTGTTCGGACGCGGAACATCTTTTCATACGGCTCGAAATGAATATCGGATGCACCGTGTTTGATAGCATCCAGCAGAATTTTGTTGACAAAACGTACGACCGGCGCATCTTCGACGTCATCGGCGCCGGCATCATCTTCCGGTTCTTCATCGCCACCGGATATTTCCAGGCTCTCAAGATCGAAGTCGTCTTCAGCAAAGCTAGACATTGACGTGTCAACAGCTTCGAGAGCCTTGGTGACAAGTGCCTGGAGTTTATCCTGTTCGACGACCACCGGATCGATACGGCAACCGGTCTGGAATTTAATTTCATCAATTGCGGCAAGATTGGTCGGATCCGATACACCGAGGAACATGCGTTTGCCGCGCAGCATAAGTGGCAGCGTCTGGTGTTTGCTGATCAACTTCTGATCGACGACCTTGACCGCATCAAGATCCAGTTCGAGGACCTCGACATCCATCAGTGGCACGCCGAATTCATGCGATGCGGCTATCGCGATACGGCGCGGGTCTGCGTTGGTCTCAGTTACCAGGTAGGGCACCAGGCCCATTTCCATTTTGCGCGCCTCTTTGACGGCCGCAATCACGGCTTCCTCGTCAACGATTCCGTCCTGCACGAGACGTCGCGATAACCCGGTTAATGGTGAAGATGTTGTACTAACGACCATGGACTTGCTGCGCCCCAAAAAATCACCCGATCAATCAGGCGTATAGAACCTGAATATGTGACATAGTCTTACTGATTACGGGCATCCCGCGCAACCGACTAAACAGGTAATTCAGGCAATAATTTTTATTGGGTAACGGTTTAGTGACGCAATCATCAGCTTTGCACCATGCCGGTACCCTGTTGGCGGCCATAAAGACAGGGGACCCGAAGGTCCCCTGTGCAGTTTTAGCCACCGTGGTGGTGGTTGCCGCTTGCAATTACAGACGGCAAGCAGAAGGCAGGTACTTCGGCAGCATGCCGGCAGATGGCGCGGCATAGGCAGCCGCAGTACCGCCACCCGCAGTTCCAAGCAGGGCGGTCGCTGCCGGTGCTGCGGCCAGTCCACAGCGCCAGACGACACTCAGGTCGGTTGACTCATAAGGCGTCAGGCTAAGCGTTTCGCCAGCAATGGTCGCGTTGGCACTGTTGCCATAGGTAATGGTTATGGTGCCATTGGCAATACCGACAGAAACGACGTAGTTACCGCTGGTATCGGTTGCATTTGCTGTCATACCGGCGTTAACGCGTGCTACCGGAGCCGTGCCATCATTGCCAAAAGATTCGGCAACCGCAGCTTTAGCTGCTCCGGCCAACATCATGCCTTCTGAAACCTGGGCACGGATGGTGTAATCCTGATACGCCGGGATTGCGATGGCGGCGAGAATACCAATGATCGCAACAACGATCATCAGCTCGATAAGGGTAAAACCCTGTTGAACTTTGTACATGAAATACTCCTGAGCTTCTCTGATTGAAAAAAATCTACGTGGGTGATCTGCGGTCTGTCCGCCTGGCTTCACCGAAACTACGATTAATATTGCAAGGAGCGTGCCAGAATGGCCTGAAAAATCTTAAGCTATTGAAATATATGCTTAATATTATTCATCAACCGTAATCCGGGGCGGTTTGAAGTGACATAAAGGGTAAGGCTATTTCATGCTCCTGACGTTCAGGGTCAGAATGCGACAATTTTTGTCAGCCAGATGGCGCTATGGCTTCTTACTGCTATTCAATACCGAGCTTCTGCATCCGATAACGCAATGCCCGCAGGGTCAGGCCCAGATTTTTTGCGGCGGCTGTCTTGTTATACCGGGTTTTCTCGAGTGCTTCGATGATCGCCGTTCGCTCAACGGTTTCCAGTTGCTGGCCCAGCACGTCCGGTTTGTCTGCCCCAGGTGTGATCGAGGCAGAGCCAATGCTGGCTGCGTCCATCGAGTCACGGATCTCGATGTCAGCAGCAGCAATCGGCTGGTCACCGGACAAGGCTACCGCACGTTCCAGAATATTCTCCAGTTCGCGGACATTGCCCGGGTAGCGGTATGCCGAGAGTTTCTGCCGGGCATCCGCAGTCAGTTGAGGTACTGCAACGCCAAGCTGCAGCGCCAGCTTGGCGAGCATAAAGTCGGTCAATATGTCGATATCCTCGCCGCGCTCCCTGAGTGGTGGTACCGTGAGTTCGATGACATCGATGCGGTAAAACAGGTCCTCGCGGAACTGGCCGGATGAGACCAGGCTACGTAAATCCTTATGGGTGGCGCTCAGGATACGGACATCGACCGGAATTTCTTTCGCTGCGCCGACCGGGCGCACGGATTTTTCCTGGATGACACGCAGCAACTTGACCTGCATGGCCAGCGGCAGGTCAGCAATTTCATCCATGAACAGGGTACCGCCTTCAGCACTTTGAAAGAGCCCTTTATGGTCGCTGACGGCACCGGTAAAAGCGCCTTTACGATGCCCGAAAAACTCGCTCTCCATTAATTCCGATGGAATAGCGCCGCAGTTTACCGGCACAAACGGACCCTCGGCCTGGGCACTTTTGTCGTGAATCATGCGCGCAACGAGTTCCTTGCCGGTACCCGATTCTCCGGTGATATGCACGGGAGCCCGGCTGCGGGCAACCTTATCGATCAGGGCCAGCAAAGCGGTCATTACTGATGATTCACCGAGCAGACCGGTTTTGGCGCAGACTTCTTCATTGCTACTTTGCAGCTTCAGGGCACTGCCGATAAGTTTGCGTAAGGCGGTCAGATCAAGAGGTTTGGAAATGAAGTCAAATGCGCCAAGCTTCAGAGCGCGCACTGCTGTCTCTACGTTACCATGGGCTGTGATGACGGCTACCGGGATGCCAATTTCGTTGACCTGCATCCATTCGACCAACTCTAATCCGTCACCGTCAGGCAGACGCATGTCTGTCAGGCACAGGTTAAACTCTGTTTCCCGGAGCCTGGTTTTGGCAGTCGCGATATCACCACAGGTCTGGGTATCGATTTGCATCCGGTCAAGTGTCAGTGCAAGCAGTTCGCACAGGTCCGGTTCATCATCTATCACCAGTGCCTGTGGCCGTTTCATGCGAATAGTCGACTCATATCAAGGGTTGCTGTCATAAGATAGTCCCCCAACGTTTTGGATCAGCGAAGACAATCCGAAATACACTGCCCCCTCCGCTACGTCGCTCGTATATCAGGGTTGCACGGTTACATTCGCACAGTTCGCGCGAGATAAACAATCCCAGCCCGGTGCCACCAATGCGTCCGGTCGCGAATGGTTCGAACAGTTGTTCGCGCAGGTCGTCCGGGATACCCGGGCCGCGGTCTGCAATTTCAAGAAATGGTCGCCGATTACCCGACAGGCGCCCACAGTTAATCGTGATAATCTGTTCATGTCCCACCGGCTCAGCATAATTTAATGCATTTTCACACAGATTCCAGCAAATCTGGTGCAGATGTCCCGGATCCATCCGCACTTCAATTTCATGTTCAGCAATGACTTCAAAACGATTATCGGGTAATTCGAGGGTCGAGATAAACTCAGTGGTAAATTCCCCGATCCATTCGGTTAGCGATATTGAGCGAGGATTGGTAGGTTCGCGTCGTGACAGTTGCATGACATTGTCAACAATTTTACTGACCCGCTTGGAATTGGTGCCGATAATATCCAGCAGCCGCCGTTCGTAGTCACCGGTTTGCTGAGATTCTTCGAGCAACTGACCGGCATGGCTCAGCGCTCCGACCGGGTTGCGGATCTCGTGTGCGATACTCGCGCTCAACCGGCCCAGTGCCGCAAGTTTGGTTTGCTGAACCTTTTCTGCAATCAGACTTGCGTCTTCAAGGAAGATCATTACCGGCCCGTCCTGATGTTCGATCAGCGGGGCTATGTGTACGTCAATTTGTGCCGTACCGTCAGCTGATGTGAAGGATCCGGGTACTTTGCCGTGTCCCTTTGTTGCTGCGCGCCAACCCAGCAGAATGCCGTGCAGTACAGGGGATACCGAGGCCAGGCCGTGTCCCGTTTGACGGCTGTTCACACCAAGGTGCTTGGCGGCCGATGGGTTAATCAGACGAATATTTTCCGCGCTGTCGACGACGACAATACTTTCACGCAGATGTTGAATGATGTAATCATTGAGTTGTGCCATATTGGCCAGATCGATACCACGCTGGTGTGCCAGCGCTTCACTTTCCTGCAGGCGGCGGGCAAGTGGGTTGGCAGCCGAGGCAATCGCAAAAATAATTGCCCCGAGCACCCCCGCCGGAATAAATGAGTTGGCGGTACTCAATCCCAGTGCGAATGAGGCTGCCTGCTCACCGAGTATTGCCAGCGCCGCAATGGCGGCCCCAAAATAGGCATGTCTGCTACGCAGGGTCAGGCTGGCTGCACCGATGAAGACGACGAGCAGTCCACCGATACCGCTCGAAATGCCGCCGCTTGCATGCATCATTAAAGTGATGCCGGTAATGTCGGCAAACAGCTGGACCGGGACAAACGTGAGTCCGTTCATCGGATTGCGATACATGTATGCCAGATCGGTCCAGGCGAGCAGCGTATAAATCAGGGCGGTGGTTATAAAAATGTCCGGATAGCGCTCACCGAGTATCGGCGGATCTCCAAAAATGAGTCCGCCACCCAGTAAAGCGATTCCGACCAGACCGCGAAACAGGCCGACGAGCCGCTGCAGACGCTGTGACGTTTCGGTCGCGAGCGGTCGACTAAATCCCGCCAGCAATGTTGTCAGCTGACCTTGAAGGGTCTGTTTAGCGAGTGCAATATCCACCAGGATCTTTTGGCCACAAAGTTGATTCAGACTATCGGATTATGTCCCATCGGGCGGGCTGTAGTGTGAAATATGTCGCAGAATCCGCGCAAACAGGCGTTATGCCAGGCGCTGGACCTTAACTAATCGGCTAAATTGGATCAACACGGGTCATTTGCAACCCGCAGGGCGGTTGTTTCCGTTCTCTGTGCAGGGTCTGTATTTTATCCTCAGGCCACCTCCGTCGAGGGACTGGTCTTTCCCCGGCAAACAACCCGGACAATAAATGTCGGCCAGGAAGATTTTCAACCGAATAAATAATTCTGTCGGTGGTTGCTTGCCTTACCGGTGAATTCAATCACAATATGCACCTGCGGAATCTCCGCTGTTTTCATTGGGACGGATTATGAATCTCCACGAATATCAGGCAAAACAGCTTTTTGCGCGCTATGGCGTTCCCGTGACAAAAGGTGAAGTTGCCTCGACGCCGGCACAGGCAGCGGCAGCGGCTGACCGCCTTGGTGGTGACCTGTGGGTCGTCAAGGCCCAGGTGCATGCAGGCGGTCGTGGCAAGGCTGGCGGGGTCAAGTTGGTGCGCAGTTCCGAGGAAGTGGCGGCA
>PBZD01000100.1 GCA_002729875.1 Chromatiales bacterium
CCGACAAGCCATTTGGAAGCTTCATTATCGGCATTCGCGGTACCCGCAGCCAATAACAGCATGACTGCTAGCGCAGTTTGTTTCATATCGGAATCTCCATTTTATCAGTCACCTGAATGTACCCAACCCGATGATATGTGACCTGAAATTGCCATATTTTTCTGCTGATTCGTGCTTCAGGTCAGGATGGTTGCAAAATCAACCGCATTTAGTCGGCAGGCAAGTATACTGGGACTGGGTTGCGGGTCAACTTCAGGCCTGAATCGGCTGTCTGGAACGCGGCAAATCCCGATATTGCTATTGCGGGTTAATAAGGTCGTGAGCCCGAAAAGGGTTGCCAGCAAGTGTTTGCCACGATAGGGTTGGCATCGAAGAAAAACAGGTTGGCGTGGGTGAAATTCAGTAACGCTACAGCGGCGGATCATGCTACCAATTTGATGGGGGATCTAGTGGCGGCTGGCATGGGGTGGCGGTCAGAATGTCCTTGCTTTTGATATTACAAAGAACCCGGCCATGAAAACAGGTCTTGAGGATAGTTTAATGCGGAAAATTGGTGCGTTCATCGCAACGCTCGTGGCAATGAGTTTGGCCGGAACGATTCAGGCAGCTCCGACGGTAACCAATATTGAGGGCAGCCTGAGTAAAGCCGAGAATACCTGTGTATCTCCCGCTCAGTTTTTCCAGTTTACCGGGTTTCAATTGTGTTCTTATAGTGGTGGCGTAGATATAGCCTCGGTGACCACATCCGCTCCATCACTCGACTTTCACAACTGGATGGGACCGCTGGACAGCGGTGGCTTTTATCCCAAAGGTTTTTTGCAGAGTCCTGCGACAACAGGTGGTTTTGCTGGTTCGACAGCCGGTGACGGCAAGGTTGCGCTGGTCATTAGCGGCACGATTAGCATCGAAGATTTCGATACCCCGCAAGGTGATGATGACCGGATCAGCGGTACGCTGAGTTTTGGTCCTGGCGAACGTGGTGTCGGCAGCAGCAATGGTAATGCGGTCGAACGTTTTGACAGTGTCACACATACCATTCCGGCCACGGTCGTCAGCAGTGCGACACCCAATGCCACAACGGGTGGTTTTGACTACGTGATTGGCTCGGCCGGGTTCCCGCTGTTGCTGACTTCGGCAGCGGGCGATTTTCCCAGCGAGGAACCTTCCAGGGCGACCGATGACACGGTGCCACCGGATTTTAACGCCTGGGCCGACTTTGCCGGGGGCAATATTACCAGTGCGACCCTGCCGGCTTTTGCCCGGCCGCCACTCGGCGGCCTGATTCCACACACGGTAGAAATTGTTTCCTATGCGCCCGGGGCTGCCGGTGGCGGCAATGTGGAAGCCAATATTGGCGTCAGAACATCCGCTGTGACTACCGGCCTCACCTGTGAATCAGGTGATGCGGATGCCGATCCGGGTATGACCAATCCTGACCCTGGGGAACTTCCTGAAGTAATCGATGATTGCAATCCAGACCCGGCCATCGGTGCCGGTTCGACCTGGGCGGTATCGGGTGCAGAATTTGATAACCTGATCCTGCGCCTGACGACAAATGCCAATAACCGGGTCGTGTCCGCCTTTGCGTTCTATGTCCTGGAATACAAGATCGAGTCGCTTAATCTGAATGACGGCAAGCCGGGCTCCTGGGTCGGCGGTACGCTGAGTCTTGCCGGCGCAACCGGGGCCGAGGATGATCGCGCCAAAACCCCGCTGAATACGGCGGTGGATATCGATATCCTGAATAATGATGTCGGCTTTGTTGATGATGTGACCGTTACCCTGCCGGGTGGGGGTGTTACGGATAAAGGCGGGATGGTGATAGTCAATGGCACCAATCCCGGTTCTCAGGCCGACATAGATGTAACCTATGCCCCGCCGGATGCATTGTTTGAAGGCGAAGATACATTCACCTACATAATCGCCGATGATTTCAGTGCGAGCATACCGGTGACCGTCAGTGTCAAGGTAACCAATGTGATTGCGCCTGATGCCAGCGTCAGCACCCCGGAAGGACAGTCGATAGACATTGCTGTAAGTGCATTGCCCGGAGTTCGGTTGGGCAATTTGCCGGTTGCGATAACTGTTACAGGGCATCCGAGCAGTGGGGTCGTATCCGTCACCGGTCAGACCATGACCTATATCCAGGCACTGTTTCCGGACAGCGATTCTTTTGATTACAGGATTACGGATGCCGATGGTAAAAGTGATGCCGGCACGATTAACGTGTCCATCAGCCCGCTGTTGCAACCGACGGCGGTCGATGATCCGAGCCCTACAGTAGAGCAGGATTCGTCGGTGAATATTGATGTCATGGCCAACGATACCCTTGGCAGCGGCAGCAAAGCAGAGCACGGCATAGCCCTGTTGATAAAATTAGGTGACCCCAATGATCCCGCTAATCCCGCTGCCGGCAAGGCGGCCATAAGCGGTACGGCAGTGGTCGAAGCCGATAACACCGTTACTTACACGCCGGATCCCGGGGTGTCGGGCGTCCACACATTCCGCTATACCCTGACGGACGCAGGGGGACCACAGGGTCCGGAGCAGTCGGAACCGGCTAAAGTCACGGTTACCGTCACGAAAAGTGAGCCTGGTCTGGAGTTGCCTTCTGATAGCAGTTCTGCCGTTGGCCCATGGGGTATCGCATGCCTGCTGATAGCCGTGGGCTTGCGCCGCCGCAAACAGCATATTTTTGAGTCCAGCGGCCCTGCGATGCCAACCGACCTGGGAGGCTCGAGCGAATGAGTATTATGCATAAGACTATGATCAGAGCCTTGCTGGCTATTGTCGTGACAGCCATATGGATGGTTGGTGCGGTTAGCGCGCAGGAAGCAGATGACACTACCGGGGCAGCAGCGCCTGTTAAGCCGAAGGCAAAAAGTCGACTTGCGGTTGAAGAAATCGTGGTCACCGCCCGCAAGAAGGCGGAGAACCTGCAGGATGTACCCATATCGATTTCCGCCTTCAGTGCTGATGGCATCGAGCGGCGCGGCATCAGCAGCCTGGCGGATGTTGCCGCATTCACACCCGGACTGACCTTTTCCAACCTGTTTGGTGAGTTTCTGCCCGTGCCGGTAATCAGGGGTGTGGCGCCGACGGCGATTTTCCGCGAACCCAATGTCGCGGTTTTTATTGACGGTGTATACGTGGCCGGCCGTGAAGGGCTTAATGCAAGTCAGCTTGACCTCGCGCGCATCGAGGTGCTGAAGGGGCCGCAGAGTACCAAGTATGGTCGCAATGCATTTTCTGGTGCTATTAACTATGTGTCTGCGCGACCCGGTGATGAACTGGAAGGTGAAGTCAAGGTTAATGCCGGTAACTATGACAAGCGGCAGGCACGGGTAACGGTTGCCGGCCCGCTGATACCCGACCTTTTGACCGGGCGCATCGCATTCGGTGTCGATGAATGGTCCGGGTCGTATAGCAACGTCTTATCTGGCCTGGATATCGGTGGCTATCAGTACAAGACCCTGCAGTCCAGCCTCTGGTTTACACCGACGGAAACGCTGGACGTGCAATGGGCTGTGTACCTGTCCGACGATGAGATCGACGACAGTCCGCGAACCACGCACCCGATGAATTGTGAAGACCGGCAGGATCTGGCGAGTTTGGGTATTGTGCCGCCGTTGGTTCGTGATCCGGAGAACCCGCCGGATGGTATGATGGAGAATCCTGATTACTCGGACGGCCCGAGGCCCTTGAATTTCTGTGGATCATTGCCGGCCCTTAAGGATAATGTCCTGGCGATTAACGATCAGGCAACCGGTGAAGAGCGCGAATTGCTGCGTTCCAGCTTGCATATCAACTGGGAAACCGGCTTTGGAACCTTTATTGCGCTGGGCGGATTTTCCAGCACTAACCAGCGGGCACGGGCAGACTCTAACCAGACTCCCCCGGGGACCAGGAACGCGGATGGATCGCTAAGGCCGCCCGGCACAGTGCCGTTTAGTTATGCCCGAGAGGACGGCACTAGCGGTATTTTTCCGGCTGAATTGACCACTATCAGTACCGGCGACGAAACCACCGAATGGAGTCAGGAGGTACGTTTCACCAGTCCGCAGGATCTTCCGGTACGCTTCGATGTCGGCACCTATTGGTATAGTGAAGAAGCTATCGGCGGTCTGACCGATTTCACGGCCCGGCTTGCCGGCGGTACCGGTGAACGTCTGCCGGCCGACTTTGCCGGTTTGTTTCCGGCTCCCGGGGTGATTGGTGATGCTATTTTCGGCCCCCGGTTTGCGAACTCTCCGGATGATGTGACCGGCACCGGTATCGTGGTGTCAAACGAGTTACAAATCGTAGCGGATGACAACATAAAAAGTCTTGCTGAGTCCTGGTCCGTATTCTCAGGAATTGAAGTTGATGTTGGTGATCGATGGACTTTTGATCTCGGTGCGCGTTATACGCACGATCGCAAGGAAACCAGGGCTAACCTGGATCTTAATATTCCCGGTCATGAGAAGCATGAAAGTGGTTCCCGGCGTTTTGACTACTGGACCTGGCGCGGTGGGGTGAAGTTTGAACTCACCGAGGACAATATGATCTTTGGTTCGGTTAGCAACGGTAAAAAGAGCGGTGGCCTTGATCTGATCATCGGCGATGTCGTGTTGCCTAATGGATCAACGCTATCCACCGTCACGGTAACCGATTATCAAATTGAAGAAATCACATCTTTTGAGTTGGGCAATAAAGGAACGCTCTGGGAAGGCCGGGTGCGCTATGACATTGCCCTGTTCTGGAATGACTGGACAGACATCCTGATTCCACAACTTATCTCCATCGACCCGAACACAGGCCTGGAATTTGAGCAACCAGAGGGGGTTGACCTGACCGGGGGTGATGCAACGACCTGGGGCGTTGAGGCGACTGTTGACATTGCCGTGACCGAATTATTCGGCCGCGAGATAGGTGACTGGTTGATAAATGCCGGTGGCTCGTGGACCGACGCAGAATTTGATGATGCGGAAATTGCCAGTTTCCGACAGTTCCCGAGCATGTGGCGGGACACAAATGGCGATGGCGTTGGCGATGCTGTGGACGTGTCCGGCAAGGAGTTGCACCGTCAGTCGGAATGGCAGGGTAATGTCTCTCTGAGTTACTCGCGACCGGTGCGGGGAGACTGGGAGTTCTTTTCACGAACTGACTGGCTGTACACGGGCGCACAATGGGTTGGTGCGGCCAACCAGGCAAAACTACCCGGTTATTACGAGTTCAATCAACGCCTGGGATTTGAATCTGAGTCCATCAAGTTGGAACTCTGGATTGAGAACCTGTTTGACGACGATACGCCACGGGCCGCGTTCCGGGATGTTACCTTTAACAATACGCATCTCGAGATTCCGGCAACTGGTTTATTTCAGGATATGTTTCCGTTCAGGATGACCGTCTCGCATCCAAACCGACGTACATTCGGTGTGAGTGCACTGATAAAGTTCTAGCGGTTTTTAATGTACTGCAGGGTGTCGAACCGGATGCCTTTCAAGGGGCGGTAACAACCTTGTGCGATGTGCCGGTCATTGTCATAGCCTGGGTCAGCTTTGGGCAGGTGGGGCATTATTGCCAATGAGTTCCAGTAACGGACCGAGATATTTTTCACGGGTTTTCCAGCGATTGATTGAGTTCGTGTATAACGGTTGCCGTACCTGGATGCTGCTGTTAGTCAATACGGTTCGGGCGTTCTTCTGAAACTCCAGGCATGCATCATTCCAGGTCAGCCCACAGTGCCCCAATATGTCTCTTGTCACGTCTTCCTGTTGGTTGATTAGTTGCTCATACTCGGCGGTGTAAATTCTGCCGGGCAATACCTTTTCCCAATGCCGAATGACTCGCTGGTAGTCACGATATTTGTCAGCCAGATTTTCAAGAGTGTAACTGTAGGGAATCGAGTTGAGATGAAACATGTTCTTGTAACAGCTATAGCAGGTATCGATTGGATTGCGCTGGACATTGATGATGCTGGCATTGGGAAATACCAGGTGGATTAGGCCTATATGCAGGTAATTATTCAGCAGTTTGTCAGTTAAATAAGATGTCTTATTAAATTTTTCCACCCTGTGCAAATAGTTTTCCGCAAGTTCGGCAAGAATATTATCCGGCAGGCTGTCAATCCAGTGCGGGTGTATGGCCGAGGAATTGCCGATCTGCTGGAGGTGACGGACTGCATGATTCAATGCAAAAATCTCTCCTGCGCTGGATACTGAAGGGTGACTGGAGATGATGTGTTCGACCAGGGTGGAGCCGCATCTCGGGAAGCCAACTATAAAAATCAGATTAGCTGAATTGCCTTGTAGATTAGATCGTCGTTTGAAGAAATCATCCGAAAAAAAATCAATGACGGCTTGAGCTTCTTGCCTGGATGTATTCGGGTCATAATTCAGCGACCGGTTCTTGAGCGCGCTGCCTGCATTCAGATGGAAAAAGTGTTTGTCAATATTGGCTTTTTTGTCGTAGGCATTTGCCAATGCATAATGAATTTTAACCTGATCCTCGGCAGGTAGTTGATGCGATTGGGCGAAAAATTCAGTTTGTGTAATCAGCTTAGCGGAGAAGTTGTCTCCCGGGAGTCGAGACAGACTCAGCAGGCTGCCGGTTTTGCGTGGATTGATTTCGATTGACTTGCTCAATGCTTTTCGCGAACCCTCCAGGTCACCGGCCTCCGAAAGGAGTTCGCCTTTCTCGAATTGAAGTTGCGCATTACCCGGGGCAATGCCAATCGCGGTATCAATGAATTGTTTAGCCTCATCGTGCTTGCCGGAGTACAGGCTAATCCGAGACTTGATCACCAGGCTGGGAATGCTTTGCGGGTCGAGCTCCAGGGCCCTGTCGATATAACGCAAAGCAGATTCGATCCGCTGGTGCAGATACAGCGATTCAGCTGCCACCAGGTGTGGCCAGGGATCCTGTGGGAGTTGCTCTGCAAGTTGCATTGCAATGGATGCAGCCTGGGCAAAGTTAGTGGCTCTTATTCGGTCATGGATGAACTGCTGTACGTTGGCAAAAGTGTGCTGTTGTTTCCCGTTGGAATCACCCAAATCAATAGAGACGATCGTATCTTGCGTCGTTGTCCGTGCATTATTGTCATTCTTCTGGATCATTCTTTCATTTTACAGTGGTTGCCATCCTGTATGGATTTACTGGCTGACACCAGTCGGCAGATTGTGGTGAACTGATAGTATGTCTCTTTCAAGTAATTAGCCTCGCACAACCCGGATAAATAACGCAAGAAATTGGTGTCATACACCAATTTCCTCTAACATTTAGCACCGGGACGCCTATTGTCTCCCAAACATGAATAAATATGCATCCAAGCGTTACGCTACCCATGGTCGACGGAATCAAAGTCGTTGTTCCGGATTCGCTGGATTTAATTACGCCCTATGTTCTGCGCGAGCAGCTGGACTGGTTTGAGGATGAGATCAGATTTTTGCGCCGGATGCTTCAGCCCGGCCAGCAGATAGTTGACATTGGTGCCAATTACGGCGTGTATACATTATCGATTGCCAAGGTGGTTGGTTCATCCGGGCACGTGTGGTCCTTTGAGCCGGCGGCAACCACGGCCGCGTTGCTGAATCAGAGCATTGCCGCCAACAACTTTGATCAGGTCACGCTCGAGCAGTGTGCGCTGTCGGAAAAAGAGGGCACCGCGCAGTTATCAATGAGCACCCATGCAGAATTGAATGCGTTGGTGCATGACAATAGACCTGCGCAATCAACCGAAACCGTCCGCTTGATCACGCTGGATGGTTACGCTGCGAAAAGTGGCTGGCATGATATCGACTTCATCAAGATCGATGCAGAAGGGGAAGAAATAAATATTCTTAAGAGCGGCGGAGAGTTCTTTGCCACCAACTCGCCACTGGTTCAATACGAAATCAAGGCGGGCAAGGATATTCAATTAGACCTGGTGTGGGCATTCGCCGAGCTTGGTTATGATGCATATCGCCTGGTGCCGGGTCTCGATGTGCTGGTGCCGTTTCATGCTGATGAGCCGGTAGATCCTTTTCAGCTTAATTTGTTCGCCTGTAAACAGGATAGGGCTGCCGAGCTGGCGTCGGACGGATGGTTGATCAGCGATGTACCCGAGCTGAAATCAAGCGGAGAATTGCCACGGGATATTTCTCCGGATGTGTTTGCTGAGCATGCGTTCGATTGGCGTATCAAGCTGGCGACGTTGCCCTACGGGAAAAAACTTGCTTCGTTGTGGGAACGTACCGTAATTGGTGAGGAGGCGGGTGCAGTCGAACAGGCGCTGGCACTGTATGCGTTAAGCAGGGATGCTTCACGATCTGCAACCGAACGATTCTGTGCTCTGGATTGCAGTTTCCGCCGTTTCAGGCGTCTGGCCGAAGCATCGCCCACCCATCCGCGTTTGGCCAGCCTGGCACGCATTGCACGGGAGCATGGCGCGCGTGTCATTGCGCTCGATACATTGTTGGAACTGTGCACAAGTATTGAGCAAAATCATCGCGTGGATCTGGATGAGCCGTTCCTTGCGCCGGGCGAACGCTTTGATACCCTGGATCCGGGTGAGGCCCTGGGTGACTGGATGATGGTGGGGGCAGCCGAGGAATCGGAACGTGCGCGGGCATTTTCCACTTTTTATCCGGGACTCACCGC
>PBZD01000101.1 GCA_002729875.1 Chromatiales bacterium
ATGAACGGCACGAATGGCATCATCGGCAATCTGACGCGCCTTGAGTAGCGGACAACCCATTAGCAACATACCGAACTCATCTCCGCCAAGACGTGCGACAAAGTCAGAATCACGAACCTGATCCTTGATGATGGCCGACAACTCGCGCAGCAAATTGTCACCGGGCATATGTCCGCAGGTATCGTTAACCACCTTGAAACGATCAAGATCAAGATAACAAAGCACATGCGACGACTTTTCATCACGTACAGAATGCAGCGACTGTTCAAGTCGACGTTCGAATTCACGCCGATTTATAAGTCCGGTCAGGGGATCATGGGTGGCCTGGTAACTCATTTGCTGAGTCAGGCCGCGAACCTCGGTAACATCATGCATGATGACAACAGCACCGGTAATTGAACCATCCGGGCTCTTAATCGGTGATGCAGTCATTTCAATCGATAACTCGTTATCGCCATCTTGTGACACCATCAGCGCCCGGCTACCCATACTAATCCGACGCCGATCAGTTAAACAACGAATAACCGGATCGCCAAGGTCACGCCGGTCACCTTCATCGACCAGGCTAACAATGTCGCCAAGACGTTTGCCGAGTGCCACCTGGCGTTCTGTTCCAATCAGTTTCTCAGCCGTGCTGTTCAGATACTCGATCGTGCCCTGAGTATCAGCGGTAACAACACCCTCACCGATGGATTCAAGCGTAATCTGCGCCTGCTGTTTGCTCCGGGCAAGAGTTGCTTCTACGCTCTTGCGATAGGTGATGTCCTGAGCGACAGTCAATATGGCCTGCTGACCGCGATAGTCGATCATTGTGCTACGTGCCTCTGCCCAGGCTCCTCGCTCGTCACCGTTAATTAACTGGAACTCAATCAATTCATCACTATGCTGATCAGCAAGTTGCGCCGCTATCACGTTACGCATCATGGCCCTGAATGCGGGCCGCATCAGATCCGTTACCGGCCGGCCGACAAGTTGTTCCTTCTCAAGCCCAAGCGGATCGGCCGCAACCGAATTGGCAAACAGGATCTGCTCACGGTGAATGAGCACGAGATTGGGGACCGCGTTAGCAAGCCCCTCAAACAGGGATTCACACTGACGCATCTGGGCATCTTTTGCTGCGAGCGCATCGAACAGCAAATTAATTGTCCCGCTGAGTTCGCCAAGTTCATTTGACAAATTGCGTCGGGAAACACGTTGCCCAAATGCCGCAGCTTCGGCAGATTCGACTACATCCTGATGCAGCGCCTCAACCTGACGGATATGGTGCCGTTGCCGGCGCCATAACACCAAGCAGGTAATGGCAAAACCCAGACAGGCCAATACCAAAAACGGAATCAGCCATAATTCAATCATGCCTGCTAGAATAGCCGATGCACCCCGAGTAGATAATGGTTATTCACCATAATCCCGACCCTTAGGTGGCTCAAATTAAGACAAACCTCTTATTATTGGCCGTTGTTAACAGCCGCCTGTTGGTTCGATTACTTTATTATTAGGAAGGCAACAATGCATCTGGATACTGAATCAGCCCGGAAAAACATGGTCCGCCGGCAAGTTCGCTGCTGGGATGTCCCTGACCCCAGGGTACTCGATGCACTCGAAAACGTGCCCCGCGAACATTTCGTAGCCGAGGAGTATGCAGATCTGGCGTTTGCTGATGTCATGTTGCCACTCGGCAAAGACGCCACCGGTCATGGGCGGATGATGCTGAAACCGATACTCCAGGGCCGAATTCTGCAGCATCTTGACATTAAACCAACCGACTGCGCATTGCTGATCGGCACCGGCAGCGGCTACCTGACAGCATGCATTGCCCGGTTGACCCGGCATGTCACGAGCATCGATTTATCACCGATCCTGGTTGATCAGGCCCGACAACGTCTCGATGATCTCAATATTGCAAATGTCGACCTGCAAGTACG
Source organism: Chromatiales bacterium (assembly GCA_002729875.1). Classification (GTDB taxonomy): domain Bacteria; phylum Pseudomonadota; class Gammaproteobacteria; order Steroidobacterales; genus SMWD01. The sequence continues at coordinate 1,923 of PBZD01000101.1, forward strand.
AGCTATGGCTGATCAACCGACCACCACCAAATTCAACGTCATCATCATAACCGGTTCCTTACCCGTTTATGATTCACGCATAGAAGCCCTGCTCAAGCCTGGTGGACGTGCTTTTGTCGTCATCGGCATAGCGCCGGCCATGGATGCCCGCCTGATCGAACGCTCGGATAAAAATGAAGTCGCGTATCAATCCCTGTTTGAAACTGTGATCCCACCGCTGACAGTCAGCGGGGCTGTGGAACATTTTGAATTCTAACCAGGGCCGACAAAAGTCGCAGACAGTGTTCGCCCAGAAATTAAAACTGCTGTTCAGGCTGACACGGCGGCAAAGGTCTGGTATACGGTGTTTGCGCTGAAGCGGCAGACAGCCATTATATCGCTTCTATATATAGCTTAAGAATACATGGAGTTCTATGCGTCATTTTTGACGCTAATCAGGTATGCTGTTGTTATGAAAAAATTATTAATTTCGTTTGGCTTTCTCGTAGTTTTACTCATTACGCCGATGGTCAATGCTGATGACCTACTCGAGATTTATCAACAAGCATTGCGCAGCGACCCGGGCATTCGTGAGGCTGAGGCCAACCGCGAAGCGACACTACAATCCAGACCACAGGCACGTGGGTTTTTGTTACCACAAATCAATGCCGACGCGTCGTGGTCCGACCAGGCAACAGAAGGCGAACGAACCACAACCTTTGGTCTTGACACACGAACGACAGCCATCGACTCGCAAATGGACGGCGTGCGTTGGGGATTACAACTCACACAAACTCTGTTTCGCTGGGACCAGTGGGTTACGCTGAAAAAAGCCGGCAAGCAAGTCGCACAGGCTGAGGCGGATTACCTTACCGCTCAACAAGATCTGATTATCCGGGTAGCCGGTTCATATTTCGACGTGCTGGCGGCAAAAGATACACTGAAATCCGAACAGGCTGCGAAAGAAGCCATCGCACGCCAACTGGAACAAGCCAAGAAACGGTTCGAGGTTGGTCTAATCGCAATTACCGATGTGCAGGAAGCACAATCCGGATACGATCAGGTCGTTGCCGCTGAAATAGTGGCGAAACGCAATCTTGCGACCAGGAAAGAAATCCTGCGTGAAATTGTTGGCGAATACCAGACCGACCTGATCGCACCTAAAGCCATAATTCCACTGGTTAATCCTGATCCTGAAGATGAAGATGCCTGGGTGGAAACAGCCACGCGACAAAATCCGGCGGTTCTGTCGGCTGAACTGGGCGCCGAAATCGCCTCAGATGACAAGCACATTGCCAAAACCGGGCATTATCCAACCGTTGATTTTACTGCCGGATATCGTGACACTGACTTCTCGGGCTCAACGCTGACTACTACCGGCAAGGGGCCGCAAGGTACCGACACTGAAGATACGTCGATCGAAGTACGCGTTCAGGTACCCATTTTTTCTGGTGGCACGACCTCAGCCAGAGTACGCGAAGCAACCTACCGGCAGCGTGCGGCCCGGGAACGCTTCGAGAGGACCATCCGGCAGAACGAGCGTGAGACGCGGGACGCCTATCTCGGCGTGGTATCCGAAATTGCCCGGGTTAAAGCGCTAAAACAGGCTTTGGCTTCCGCCGAGACTGCCTTACAGGCAACCGAAGCCGGTTTCGATGTTGGCACCCGCACCACTGTTGATGTCCTCGATGCCCGCCGCCAGGTGTTTCTCGCCGACGTCAATTATGCGCGCAGCCGTTACGATTACATCGTCAATATCCTCAAGCTCAAACAGGCGGCAGGCAGCCTGTCCATCGAAGACCTGAAAGAGATCAACGGCTGGCTCGAACCATAAGCGGTTCGATCAACTCCAGCACTCGCATCAGCGTACCGCGGTTGTTGTCGACCACTGCCTGACCGGCACCGCCGCGCCGCTGACATTCGTCCGGATTGCCAAACAGCGCAATGACATGCGTGACCATCTCATCCGCATTATTGATCACCTGCAGCGCACCGTCCATGATCATCAGGTCGGCGATATCCGGTGCATTTGAATAATACGGCCCGGTCAACAGTGGCAGCCCGAGCGCCGCCGGTTCAAGCAGGTTATGTCCGCCGATATGCCGTAACAGGCTGCCGCCGACAAACGCGACGTCGGCTGCCGCATAAAAAGTCATCAACTCACCCATACTGTCACCAAGATAGACACTGTTGTCTGCTGTGCATTGACGACCGCTGCTGCGCGTCACACCGCTTAGTCCGGCCTTGCTAATCAGTGCCGCAACCGAGACAAAGCGTTCCGGGTGGCGCGGCACCAGCAACAAAAGTGCATTCGGAAATGACACGAGGATTTTCTTATGGGCAGCAAGTACGATCTGTTCTTCATCACCATGAGTACTGGCTGCAACCCAGATCGGGCGGCCGGCCGCATTATCGTTACGAAATGCCGCACCCAGCCCGGGCACCAGCGGATCGAGGGCAAAATCAAACTTGATATTACCGGTCACGTGAATACGCTTCGGATTGACCCCCAACGACATGAAGCGCGACGCATCAACCTCGCTTTGCGCTGCAATCACGATGCCATGTGACAGCGTTTCGCGAAACAATCCGACCAGGTGGCGATAACGGCGGGCTGAACGGGTCGAGATCCGGGCACTGGCCAGTACCAGCGGAATATTGCGCAAGCCACATTCACGAAACAGGTTTGGCCAGATTTCTTTTTCGATAATAATGACCAGTTCCGGTTTAGCCCAGTCGAAAAAACGTCGTACCGCTCCGGCCAGATCATAGGGAACATAGCTGTGTATGACCGCATCACCGAACAGGTCACTCACCCGCTCAGCACCGGTCGGCGTCATCGTCGTCACAATCAATTGCCGGCCCGGGTAGCGCTTCAGCAGGGCGTGAATCAGGGTCGCCGCCGCCTGAACCTCACCGACCGATACGGCATGGATCCAGATACTCGACTTGTCTGTTTGCTGACCGGCACGACCGAAGCGTTCACCGATACGTTGCCGGTACGGTGGGTTATTGATACTGCGCCAGTACAGGTGACCGATCAGAACCGGCACAAACAGGTAAGTCAACATGGCGTAAGCCAAACGCAACATGAGATAAACCGCTGGTCAGATCGCCGATTGCGGCACGACCAGGCTAGGACAATTCCCTGATCGCATCGATAATCGAAGATGTTGAGCGACCTTCACTGAAACTCAGAACCTTGACGCTGCCGCCATTCGACAATACGGCATCGGCACCAGCTATTTCTTCAGGCTGGTAGTCACCGCCCTTGACGAGCACGTCGGGCAGCACCTCCCCTATCAGGTCAGCCGGGGTATCCTCACCGAACGGTACTACCCAGTCAACCGAAGCCAACCCGGCAAGTACGGCCATTCGATCACCTATCGGGTTAATCGGTCTGCCAGCACCCTTGAGTTTTGTTACTGATGCATCATCGTTGACCGCAACGAGTAACCTGTCACCCAGCGCCTTGGCTTCTTCCAGATACGCAACATGCCCCTGATGCAGAATGTCGAAGCAGCCATTGGTCATGACGACGCGCTCGACGCGCCCGCGGGCTTCCCGAATCACGTCCGATGCTTCGGAACGCACCAACAATCCCCGACCACCGAAACCATGCTCATGCAATGCGAGACGCAATTCATGGCCACTCACACTCGCAACGCCGATCTTGTGTACCACCAGTCCAGCCGCAAGATTCGCCAGTGCCGCCGCATCAGCCAATGTCTGACCGGCTGCAATTGCAGCAGCGACCACGGCAATCACCGTATCACCGGCACCCGTCACATCGAATACCTCACGCACCCGTGCCGGCAGAAAGATCGGTGCCTCTCCCTGCGTGATGACCACCATTCCACGTGCACTGAGGGTCACAACAAGAGACTCGATATCAAGTTCAGCGCACAATGCCCGACCACGTTCAACCAGTTGTTGATCATCTTCGGCCTTACCTGCAACCGCCTCAAACTCGGACAGATTGGGCGTCAAAACCGTCGCACCCCGATAGCAGGAAAAATCCTGACCCTTTGGATCGACGAGTACCGTGACTCCGTGAGCACGACATTGCGCAATAATCTCCGGCGCCCTGGCCAGGGTGCCTTTGGCATAATCTGACAGAATGCAAACTGATGCCTGCGGAATCAGGCGCTCAAGTATCGGCAGCAAGGATTCGGCATCCCGGGCAGCAAATTTATTCTCAGTATCAAGTCGAATCAACTGCTGGTTCCGGCTCAGTACCCGCAACTTGGTGATTGTCGGTCGATCCGGACTCTTGGTCGCATCGATATTAATATCCTGCGCAGCAAGCAACTCAAGCAATTTACTGCGATTCGCATCATCCCCGGTAATGCCAACGAGCGAGGTAGTAACACCCAGACTAGCGAGGTTAACCGCAACGTTGGCCGCACCGCCTGCGCGTGCCTGTGCACCGGTAATGTTGACAACCGGCACCGGCGCCTCAGGCGAGATGCGCGAGGTTGGGCCGAACCAATACTGATCCAGCATCAGGTCACCAACTACCAGTACGTTGATGGTAGAAAAATCCGGGACTGTCAGGCTCATTGGGCAGTGCTGTAAAGACTTAAGACGGTGCTGATATTAGCACGCAGAACACTCGGCACGTGGAAGCCGGATCAATCCCGGCCGGCAACACCCTGCCGCATACCATCTGCCACCGACCTCCCAGTACAATGAATCCAAGGCATTTTGTGTTCGGGATACCAATAATTGCGACTAATGCCTCTCCCGCAAATCAACTACACTTTGAATCGCCACAATTCAGGCAAGTCATGCAGCCGTCCATCATAACTGCGGCGGTCATATTACATTTCGTGCATAACTGCGCGCCGGCAGGAAATTCACTCTTCGCGAATGCATCCTGTTGCTTGTTCTGCTCTTCAAATTCCTTGCGCTTCATATCGACCAGCTGCTGCTGTTGCTCATCGAGTTGCTCCTGCGGCAACAAACCGATAAAGCGCAGGTGTTTTTCGACGATGTAACCAAGCTCAGCGATGATTGACGGCATAAACTTTCCGCCGGGTTGCCAATAACCACCGCGCGGGTCGAAGACAGCCTTGAGCTCATCGACGAGAAAAGTTACGTCACCACCCTTACGAAAGACCGCAGACATGATGCGTGTCAGAGCGACAATCCACTGATAATGATCAAGATTCTTCGAGTTAATAAAGATCTCGAACGGACGACGTTGCTCAAAATCGGTATCAGGATTCAGAAGAATATCATTAATCGTCACATACATCGCATGATCGGAGATCGGTGTTTTAACCTTGTAGGTGGAACCAAGCAACATCTCCGGCCGTTCGAGCTTCTCGTGCATGCGCACGACCTTGCCGTCCTCACTTGTTTCAAGAATAGTTGCCGCCTTGTCCGCAGCCGGTTCCTGCTCGTTTGTCTCACTACCTTCTACGCGGTAATCGACAATTTTCTGGTCAATTTTTATTGCATCCATGGTTTGTTTCCTTTTCCTTCCGCTTCTGCTCCTTTCAGGACCTCTGCGTTAAAACTTACCGTAGTAACCTTCTTTGAGTGCATCGAACAAATTAGCAGCCGTGTGCATCTCGCCGTCGTATTCGATCTCCTGGTCACCCTTGAATGTGACATCGGAACCGTCAGCAAGAACGAACGTATATTCGGTGTTCTGCAAATCTTCCCCTTTGACGAGGACGCCCTGAAATGCTTCAGGATTAAACCTGAATGTCGTACAGCCCTTCAGTCCTTTCTCGTAGGCATAAAGATAAATGTCCTTGAATTCATCAAATGAGAAGTCGGTCGGCACGTTGGCGGTCTTGGAGATAGATGAATCGATCCACTTTTGTGCGGCCGCCTGAATATCAACATGCTGCCGCGGCGAGATATCGTCAGCCGTAACAAAGTAATCGGGTAACTGCTCTTCAGCCTTATCCGAGTCAGGCGCCGCATTCTTGTTGATGAATTCACGATAGGCGAGCAGTTCAAAGGAAAATACGTCTACTTTCTCCTTGGTTTTTTTCCCTTCACGAATAACGTTGCGATAGTAATGATGCGCAAAACTCGGCTCGATACCGTTACTGGCATTATTTGCCAAAGACAACGAAATCGTGCCGGTCGGTGCGATCGAACTGTGATGAGTAAAGCGCGCCCCGGTGCGCTCAAGATCCTTGACCAGTTCCGGGGAAACTTCAGCCAGTTGCTGCATATAGCGGCTATATCGTGCGTGCAATACCCGACCGGTAATCGTGTCACCGATCTTCCAGCCATCGAGAACCATCTCTGGCCGCTTACGCAGCATCTGAGCCGTAACGGTGAACTCCTCAAGCATGATCGGTGCGGGACCCTTGTCGCGCGCCAGTTCAAGAGCAGCCTCCCATCCGGCCAAAGCCATTTCACGAGCGATCTTCTCGGTGAACTCTATTGACTCATTGGCGCCATACTCCATGCGCAACATCGTCAGAGTCGAACCAAGACCCAGGAAACCCATGCCATGCCGGCGCTTGCGCTCTATTTCCTGGCGCTGACCCGCCAGGGGCAAACCATTGATCTCGACAACGTTATCCAGCATGCGGGTAAACACAGAGACAACTTTTCGATACTCATCCCAATCGAACCGGGCCGTCTCGGTGAACGGATCAACGACAAACTTGGTCAGGTTTACCGAACCGAGCAGACAAGAACCATACGGTGGTAATGGTTGCTCACCGCAGTTGTGCGCATACACCCCGTTAGCATCGAATGCGTTGATACCGGGAATCTCGCAATCATAAACGCTCTCGCTACCATCGCGGGTTACCGACTTAACGCGCGCTACATAACGTTCATCCACTTGTACAACTGCCGTATGCAGCAGTGCTTCGCGCAATTGTTCGGCTTTTTCGTTGTCGGTAAAACCGATGACTTTGGCAAACTGAGTCAGATTTGAACCGGAAATCCACAGGCAGGCCCCGGTAACTGCGGACGCACGTACTCCGCTACAGCCGGCAACAATTCCCATCCGCAACAACATGCGCTGAATCACAGCGATGTCTTCATCATAAATGTCGGCATAGCGAATCACCGGCCCGGCATTACCTCCCGGCAGTATCTCGGCCCGCACATCAAAGCTGGCACGCAGGAACCCGGTATAAAATTCACTTGAACTCTGTTCAACCGCCGGTGTAATAAACAAATTGCTACCGGCAAGACCCAGTTGTTCCGCAATAGACCGCAGGCCCGGCACCGACAGCCGGCACTCACCATTTTCGGTCAGATTCTCCCCCACCAGATCATGTGGGACACCCGTGAATTCGTGCGCTGCTTCTACCGCAGCCCTTGCAACAGCACCGGTAACGGCACTGGCGTGCGTCGCAACAGTGGCATAGGAAGCATTCGCCACCGCTGAAGAACGATACAACGAGACCATCGCGCCATCGCCTTCAAAACAGCCGCCGCTGGCACGCATCAGACCCAGCAGATAGCCCTCACGCCGACCGTAGTCAGACTGTCCTGCCCAGTTCGTCGCACTACGATGATCGTGCAGCACAATCCGGTCACCGGCTTCAAGCTGGCTGGCCGGACACCAGTCGGACTGCGTCACATTGCCTTGGAATCGCACCACCTTACGAACCTGATGATCATCGGTCAGTCGCAGACTGTAGCCGTCCGCCGTTTCCAGCCGCCAAACCTGCTTGGTCGCGGTGTGAAAAAAACCGGCTGCAGATGACGCCCAGGACTGACCGTTGACAAGCGCCGTAAACGGCTGACCGATCAGATCGGTCACCTGGCGCGGTCCGCTGGTGGTCTGTACCCAGGTATCAGCGGTCACACACGGATTTGTCGCACGTATGGTCTCGTCAAACCAGTTGTTGTTCAATTCATTGACGCGATCGACCAGCACAAAACCCGGCTCGGCAAAATCATAAGTCGAAGCCATAATCATGTCCCAAAGCCTGCGCGCCGGCAGCGTCTTGTAGATCTTGCACGCGACCTGTCCCTGATCGTTGGTGATGTAGCCACTCTGAATCGGCCAGTCTCGCCATAGCACCTGTGACGAATTTTCTATATCAATCTCGCCGGTGTCGATCTGCTGCTGGTCAATCGGAAACGCCAGGGTCCAGTCGGTTTCGTTTTTGACCGCCCGCATGAAATCATCGGTAATCAGCAACGACAGGTTGAACTGGCGAAGGCGGCCATCCTCCCGTTTAACACGAATGAAATCCATGACATCCGGATGACCGACATCAAATGTGCCCATCTGGGCACCGCGTCGCCCACCGGCCGACGACACCGTAAAACACATCTTGTCATAAATATCCATGAACGACAGCGGACCGGACGTATAGGCTCCGGCTCCGGAAACATACGCACCCTTAGGCCGCAAGGTTGAAAACTCGTAGCCGATACCACAACCGGCTTTAAGCGTCAGGCCGGCTTCATGCACCTTCTCAAGAATGTTATTCATCGAATCGCCAATGCTGCCCGACACGGTACAGTTGATCGTCGATGTGGCCGGTTTATGCTCATGAGCGCCGGCATTGGAGATGATGCGTCCGGCCGGCACAGCACCACGCCGGAGTGCCCAGAGAAATATCTCGTACCATTTTTCCTGATTTTCCCCGGGTTCAACAGCCGCCAACGCGGCCGCAACGCGACAGTAGGTATCGTCCATCGTCTCATCGACAACCTGGCCGTCTTTGCTTTTCAGGCGATATTTCTTATCCCAGATATCCAGTGAAGTGGACTGGAACCCAACGGCAGATACATTGGAAGGCTCTCTTTGCAGTGCGGATTTCATTACGACGTTACAACCCCAAGTTCGTCAAAATCATCAACGCAGCCCGACGCGACTCAGGCCAGCATCCCCACAACCAGTCAGACAGCCCAAAATCCGGGCTAAAATTCAGGGGCAAAGGTCCCCCCTCGACTGCTCCTGAAGACACAGGCATCCGCAGCCGATCTGGCTTTCTGTTGAAAATTCGTGACACAAGATCTTGTGCCAACGAAGCTATAGGTTATGTCTACACGGCGCTTCTGTCAAGCGATTTTTATGGCCAGCCTGCAAACACTAATTATATTTATTTCAATAACTTACCAAGTTTCCTGCAACTCAATTACTAAACTTATTCGGTCCCGGGCAGGAAATTTGAAAAGAACCACGAGACACAAGATATTGTGTTTTAGTTATCCCCAGAAAAACCCCGCTTATCCACAAGAAATGAGCAGTTTAATCACATGACAGAAGGCAAAATCCTTACTTTTGCAAGCCACCGGCTTACTGACTGCCGGGCTCCGGCAAAGCAAAAAAACCCTGTGCCGCGCAGATAACTTCGTTGCAACCATTCAACCCGCATGCCGCATCAAGGTAACATTGATGCCTAACGACCAACCCTCAGGAACAGCCCCGATGAAAACAGCTTTCAAGTCCCTAGCTCTGGCACTGACCACCAGCCTGCTGATGCACACCGCAGGTGGTGCACTACCGGTCATGCTCGACGATCAACCACTGCCCAGCCTCGCGCCACTGGTCAGTGCAGCATCGCCGGCTGTCGTCAGTATCGCAACCCGCGGCAAGGTTGAAGCGCCGCGTAACCCGCTTGCTGATGACCCGTTTTTCCAGCGCTTCTTCGGCACCCCGCAACAACGACAACGTGAAGTACGCAGCGCCGGTTCAGGCGTTATCATCGATGCAATTAGCGGCTATATCCTGACCAATCATCACGTCATAGAACATGCCAATGAGATCGAAATAAAGTTTGCCGACAAGCGCAGCCTCAAGGCGACCGTTGTCGGATCGGACCCGGGTACCGATATCGCGGTGCTGCAGGTCGAAGACACCAATAAACTCGTGCAGATGCCGCTGGGTAACTCCGAACAGGTTGAAGTCGGCGATTTTGTCGTAGCAATCGGCAATCCTTTTGGCCTGTCACATACCGTGACCTCCGGTATCGTCAGCGCACTCGGTCGTACCGGGCTCAGTCAGGACGGTTACGAAGACTTCATCCAGACCGATGCATCCATCAACCCGGGCAACTCGGGCGGCGCGCTGATCAACCTGGGTGGCGAACTGATCGGTATCAATTCCGCAATCTTCAGCGGTTCCGGCGGCAACATCGGCATTGGTTTTGCCATCCCGGTTAACATCGCCAAGTCGATCATGGTCCAGCTGATCGAACACGGCGAGGTCCAGCGCGGCCTGCTTGGCGTCAGCATCAGTAATTTCAACGCAGAAACCGCCGCAGCCCTCGGCATAGAAGACGATGTCGAAGGTGCGCTGGTAAATGAGGTCGTACCCGATTCAGCGGCCGAATCTGCCGGCATTGCAGTCAGCGACATCATCATCGCGGTTGACAACAACAAGGTAACCAGTGCATCGGATCTGCGCACCACCATAGGCCTGCGGCGCAGCGGTGACGCAGTCCGGATCACACTCATTCGTGACGGTAATAAACTCACCCTCAATGCAACACTGACCCAGCTTGACTCAACCCGGCAACTGGCGGCCGCAGAAGTCCACCCGGCCCTGGCCGGCGCCGAATTCGAAAACTACACGGGCCAGGACTTTTCCGATACCGGCGTCCTGGTCAGTTCAGTTGAACCTCGCAGCCCGGCGGCACAACGCGGACTACGCAGCAATGACATCATCACAACGCTCAATCGGCAGCGGGTTAACAACATCAGGGAACTCGGCGAACTGGCCGCCGACCAAAACCTGCTGATACTGGGATTACGTCGCGGTCAGCGGAACCTGTTGTTGCAAATTCGCTAACCATCAGGTCACGGGCAGTCGACTTCTCCCCCGGATTCATCCCGGCTCGGCGCTTTGCGTAAAGCGTCGAGCCGGATCTGTCGCTCGCTGGCCGACAGAGCCGCCAACTCACCCGCACGTTGGTAAAACCTGCCAAAATCACCACCCGAGCGGGCAAATAATGTAGCGAATGCCGCAACATCATGCTCATAGGTCGCAATTGCCGCCAACCTCGCATTATTAAACGGCGTGGCAAACCAATGATCGAAATCAGGCGGCCCTGCCCAGGATGCTTTCAGGCGCTGATAAGCGGGCTCAAGGGTCGCCAGCAACTCGGCTTTGGCCTTAAGCCTGGCTGCGTCCGGACTATCCAGTTCATACACGTCGCCAAGCGCCCGGCGAATCACGCCCAGCAGGTCTAAAACCTGCCGTTGCCGCCGGCGCTCAAGACGATAACGGCAAAATGCCCGCTCATCCCCGCGCTGCAATAACCAGCGTCGAATCCCTTGCGCCGCGACAAAACTGGCAAACCCTTCATTGAATTGCGAGTCATCACGCAGATAAATCCGCTGGTGAGCCAGTTCATGAAAAATAGTACCGGCCAAGCGATAGTCTTCCTCACCCAGCATCGTATTAAGCAGCGGATCGGCAAAACGCCCCAGCGTCGAATAAGCCGCCACACCAGCAACAAACACGTCATCACCGGCCGCACGCGGACCTGCAGCAAATGCATCAGCACTATCGCGGGCAAAATAACCCCGATAACTGACACAACCCGCGACCGGAAAACACCAGGTGCGCGGTTCCAGCGACAAAGGCGGCGCAGCGACAACATTCCAGACTGCGGCAGGCCGGCCAAGATCGGCAAACGATGCATAGCTACCATTATCCGGCAACAACAGGTGCTGATGGGCAAACGCAACAACTGCCGTGGCCACCACCAGCTTGTCACGCAACCCGGGTGGCGTCTTTGGATTAGCGATAACCTCTGCAACCGGCACGGCCTGGCGCATCAGCTGCAGATGGCCGGTCGCCGCCTGCCAGTAATAACTGAGACCGCAGCCGGACAGGAACAAGCTTCCAGCAATAACGATGCAGTACAGGCGGCAAGTTGAATGAAGGTGATGCATGGGGGAGCCTAAGATAAGGAAAAACAGGCGGTAAAGCATGTTGACGGGAAGTCTTTCCCCCCCATCAACTGCCACAGGCAATAATCAGGCTAGAATATCGCCATGCAGACCTATCTAGTTGGCGGAGCGGTACGCGACCGATTGCTCGGACTACCAGTCACCGAACGTGACTGGGTCGTTATCGGTGCAAGCGGAGAAGAACTCCAGGCAAAAGGCTACCAGCGCGTCGGTCGCAGTTTCCCGGTATACCTGCATCCCGAAACCCGGGAGGAGTATGCGCTGGCCCGCACGGAAATCAAGACGGGTCCCGGTTACCGGGGGTTCAAGGTCTGCGCGGATCAACACGTCACACTCGAACAGGACCTCGCCCGTCGCGACCTGACGATCAACGCTATTGCCGAAACAGAGGACGGCCGGCTGATTGATCCCTACGCCGGGCAGCGCGATCTCGACCACCGGGTGCTGCGCCATGTGTCTGATGCATTTCGCGACGACCCGGTACGGGTCCTGCGCGCAGCCCGCTTTGCGGCCCGCTTTTACGATCTTGAGTTTCGACTGGCTGATGAAACGATGCAACTGATGCGTGAGATGGTTGCCAGCGGCGAGATTGATACACTGATTCCCGAGCGCGTCTGGAAAGAAACTCTTTGCGCACTATCTGCCACCAGGCCCGAGATCTTTTTTCGCGTCCTGCATGACACCGGCGCACTGCAAATTATCTACCCCGAACTTGCAGCATTGTTCGGGGTACCGCAGCCGGAACAATGGCATCCAGAAATCGACACGGGCGAACATGTACTCATGGTTTTGCGCGATGCGGCCCGCCGGAACTGCAGTGATGAAGTTCGATTTGCGGCACTTGTTCATGATCTGGGCAAGGGCACAACCCCGCAAGACCAGTGGCCGAGACATATCGGCCATGAGCAACGCAGCGTCAAGCTGATCAGGAAACTATGCGCACGCATCGGCGTCCCGAACCGGTTCCGGGATCTGGCGGTGCCGGTTGCCAAATTCCACACTGTCAGCCACCGGGCCATGGAACTGCGGCCAGAGACTATCCTGAAAGTACTTGAGGCACTCGATGCATTGCGCAGACCAGAGCGACTCGATGAGTTCCTGATGGCCTGTACAGCCGATGCCCGCGGCCGAACCGGGCATCAAGATGACGACTACCCCCAGGCAGAAATTTTCACTGTGGCCCTGGCCGCCGCTCGCGGGGTCAGGGCCGATGAACTGGCTGCAGGTGGCCTGACGGACAAGGCACTCGGCGTGGCAATTCGAAACGCCCGCATCGCGGCGATTGCCTCCAGCCAGTAACAGATCCGGGCGGTCACAGCCGGCCGGATATTTACAACAAATGCAGCAAATCGTTGGCGCAGACTGATGCGGGCCCTTGTGGCAATTGCCGACCCAGCGCCATAACCTTGAAATTCTCCCCCATCTGCCCCGGCATCATCAATGTTTTCAGCCCGGCTGCAATTCTGATTTGTTCACGTGGATCCTGGGCAGCACCGGAGCTTTCCGTCAGCAGGGCAAATTCCTCTTCCACGCCACCGCCAAGCAGGAACTGTGCCTGAGTTGTAAAACCCAGCACATCGAGATCAGCGACCGCTGCTGCATTGGCGACGCGGGTAAAATCGATCCACGCCGTAATGTCCTGTAAACCCGGATAGAAAAACGGATCTGTATGCATGCGATGACGGTAATGACAGACCAGCGTGCCGCTGGCCCGTTCCGGACTATAGAAAGCTTTCATTGGCAATCCATAATCAATCAGCATAATCAGGCCGCGCTCCAGCGATTGCGACAGGCCGGCCATAAACCCGTCTATTACCGGCGACCACTCCGAGGCATAGCCCGGCGGCCAAACCACATCAAGATCATCAGCTATCTCAAGAAGTTGCTTGTGCAATGCTGCCTCGGCCGGTCGCCGACCCCAGCCAAAGCCCGAACCGCTGGCCTCGACTCCGAGAATACAGATCCGGTTATCTGCATCGACGACAAAACGGGTGACCGGTTGCGCGTCAAGAACTTCATTGGCCACAATAACGCCGGTGATCGGTGCCGCCGGCAGTTCATCCAGCCAGACAACCCGTTCAGCCAGATCCGCTACCCGTTCCGCAATGAATCGCCGTTGCCGCTCACGCAAATCAGCGCTGACCTCAAGGATCAGATATCGTTCGGGAAGCGCATTTAATCGCTGCAATGTTTGCAGGATTTCCACGGCCATCACCCCGCTACCGGCACCAAGTTCAAGGATTGTTGGCGGTCCCGGCAAACTATCCGAGCCATAACTAAGGTCGATAAAGGCCCGGGCCAGGCAACTGGAAAACAGCGGGGAAACTTCCGGGGCCGTCACAAAATCGCCTGACTCACCAAACTTGTGCGCACCGGCGCTGTAATAGCCCAGACCGGGCGCGTAAAGCGCCATCTGCATATACTCGGAAAAATCAATCCAGCCGCCGGCCTCGGCAATCCTCCGCCGGATAAACCGATTAACCCGGGCACTGTGTTCAAGTGCGGCGGCATCAGGAACAGGCAATTGAATTTGATCTGACATGGTGCAAGATTTGTGCTGGCGCAGTATCTTACACGCCCTTGGTGTAAATGGTGTCAGACACCACACACAGGAGCCAACCAATTATGCACACAGAACAACCCTCGATCGAAGGCAAATGGGCACTGATCACCGGTGCCGGTAAGCGTATCGGTGCCTGTATCGCCTCCAGATTACATGATGCCGGTGCCAGGATTGTCATTCATTACCGCGCATCTGAAGGCCCGGCCGAGGAACTGGCAAGCCAGCTGAACGCTATCCGCGCCGATTCAGCCGTAACCGTCAAAGCCGACCTGTGCGATACCACGAGTCTTGCTGCCGTACTAAGCGGGATCGTCGAGCGAACCGGTGGACTCGATATCCTGATCAACAATGCCTCAAGTTTCTATCCCACGCCACTTGGCTCGATTACCGAGCAACAATGGGATGACCTGATCGGCACCAACCTGAAAGCACCCCTGTTCCTGAGTCAGGCGGCCGAACCATATCTGCGCGACAGCGCTGGCGTCATCATTAACATCGTCGACATTCATGCACTGCGACCGTTACGTCAGCATGCGGTTTATGGCCTGGCGAAGGCCGGTCTGGCCATGCTGACAAGGACCCTGGCGCGGGACCTCGCTCCGGTCATCCGGGTTAACGGCGTGTCACCCGGCGCAATCCTGTGGCCGGATGACGATATGCCGGACAGTGTCAAGGACAATATTATTGGCCAGGTGCCAATGAAGCGAGCCGGCGAACCCGGTGATATTGCCGATTGCGTCCTGTACCTGGTCCGTGATGCCGGTTACATCACGGGTCAGGTCATCGCTGTAGATGGCGGCCGCAGTATCGGCTGGTAACCCGCGTGGAGCAAGCCGCGTTAAAGAACTAGAGCAACGGCTTGGCCAGGCGCCGAATACCCTGCTCACCACCCGCAAAAGCCGCCCAAAGTTCGTGCATCGTGCGACCGTCAACCGGATGCCTGAGATCGGGAACGAGTTCCGCAAACGGTGCAAGAACAAAAGCGTAGCGCAGAATATCCGTACGCGGCACCTGCACCGTTGGTTCCTCGAGCACCACATCTCCGTAAAGCAACAGGTCCAGATCAAGCGTTCGCGGTTGCAGGGACTGCGCAGAAGGTTCGCGTCCGGCATCCGCCTCGATCAGATCGAGATATTCTTTGACGGCATACGCCCCCACATCCGTGGAAAATGACAAAACAAGATTAAGAAAGTCGTCACCGGCGAAGCCAACCGCTTTGGTGCGGTAGACGGAAGACAGCGACAAGGATCCGAACCTGTCTGCAAGCCGATGACACGCAGCCCGCAAGTGGTGTTCAGGATCAATATTACTGCCTGCGCTGACATAAACGTCAACCACGGTTCCGGTCATACCGTCCCCCGCTCAATGCGCACGCCGACTTCACGCGATCCACGCACTGCTGATGGTTTACAAATGCTGACACGCAGCCACGTTACGCCGAACTCCTGCTGAATAAGTTCGGCAATATGTTCAGCCATGGTCTCGATCAACCTGAACCGCGATTCCTTGATAGACGCCGCCACGCGCTTGGATACGGCGCGATAATCGAGGGTTGTGCTGATGTCATCGGTCTCGGCCGCCCGGCTGATATCCCAGGCCATCTCCAGATCGATGCTGACCGACTGCGTCATGGCCCGCTCCCAGTCCCAGATACCGACGATTGCATCAACACGCAAATCAGTTACAAATATTCTGTCCATGACCATCATCCACTGATAACACTACACGACTACGCGGTGACTTCCTGCAGATTCCACCGGGCCCGAGCATGCACCGATAAATCCGCATCAGCCAGATCCTCAGGCCAGTCACCCGCACTAAAATGCAACAGGCCGGTAAACGCAATCATCGCCCCATTATCTGTGCAAAATTCGCTGCGCGGATAAAAAACCTCACCACCGATATCAGCCATCGCAACATGCAACCGGTTACGCAGCAGACGGTTCGCAGCGACACCACCAGCGACGATCAGGCGTTGGCGACCATTTTGCCGTACGGCTCGAATGGATTTCCTGACCAGCGTATCAACAACCGCTTCCTGAAACCCGTCGGCCAGGTCCGCCCGCAACGCCTCATCAAGCGGGCCTTCAGCTTCCGCAGCACGAACCTTTAACATGACGGCCGTCTTCAAGCCGCTAAAACTAAAATCCACACCAGGGCGCTGCAACATCGGGCGCGGCAAATTAAACCGGTCACCATTGCCGCGTTCAGCCAGGGCCGCCAGTTCGGGCCCCCCGGGATACGGCAGGCCCAGTAACTTGGCGGTCTTGTCAAACGCCTCCCCGGCCGCATCATCGAGGGTCTGGCCAAGGATTTCATAGCGGCGAAAACCCTGAACATCAACCAGCATCGTGTGTCCGCCGGAGACCAGTAGCGCAATAAAGGGAAATTCGGGCGGTTCATCCTCAAGCAACGTCGCCATCAGGTGGGCTTCCATATGATGTATCGGCAGTGCCGGAATCCGCCAGGCCATTGCCAGCCCGGTGGCCAGTGTCGCGCCCACCAGCAAGGCACCGATGAGTCCCGGTCCCGCCGTATACGCGATCGCTGTCAGATCCGCAGCTTCAAGGCCGGCAGCGGCCAGGGTTGCATCAACAAGGGGTAATAATTTCTGTATATGGTCTCTGGAGGCCAGTTCCGGCACAACACCGCCATACTGGGCGTGCAGCGGGATCTGGCTATACACCTCGTGCGCGAGCAGGCCGCGCTCGGCAGAATAGATAGCGACCGCGGTTTCATCACAGCTGGTCTCAATTCCCAGAATAGTCTTTTGCATTTTCCACACCCGGACGCTAAAATTTCTGGTTACCCCGGCAGATATGCCGGTTTTTTTAGCGCCTAGTTTTTAAAAGGATCCAAATCTTGCCTGCTGTTCGCATCAGAGACAATGAACATTTTGACGCCGCCCTGCGACGTTTCAAGCGTGCCTGCGAGAAAGCAGGAATATTAACGGAACTGCGGCGGCGAGAATATTACGAAAAACCTACGCAGGAACGTAAGCGCAAAAAAGCAGCGGCAGTCAAACGCCAGATAAAGAGAACCTCCCGCGAAGTCAATCGACGTCGCCGGCTGTACTGAGTTCTTTCGGCCCCCACGCGTGGCCTCCCCACTAAAAGATCAGATCGCTGCGGACCTGAAGTCCGCAATGCGTGCCGGTGACAAAGATCGCCTGGCTGTGATTCGCATGCTCAAGGCAGCGATCCAGCGTCGTGAGATCGATGAGCGAATCGAACTGGACGATGCCGGCATTCTTAAATCCATTGAGAAACTCGTCAAACAGGGCCGGGACTCTGCGGAGCAATTCACCCGGGGCGGTCGACAGGAACTTGCCTACAAGGAACTCGCTGAGATTGAAATACTCAAGACGTACCTGCCTGAACCACTCTCCGATACCGAACTCGACACGCTGATTGACACGGCCATTGCCTCAACCGGTGCCGCATCACTCCGCGACATGGGCAAGGTCATGAACGCAATCCGGGAACAGGCACAGGGGCGTGCTGATATGGGGGTTGCGGGGGGACGGGTCAAGGCTCGCTTGAGCTGACTACCGTTCACTTTTCCGGCTCATGATTCCGGGCCAGTTCACCTTTTCTAACTGTGACTTATGGCGAGGGGCTTTGGCTGAAGGGTTTTCCCCGGACGGTATTTTGTGTCCGTATACCCTTGCAAAATACCGCCCGGGGAAAACCCCAGAGAATAACGACAAAAGCCCCTCTTGTTAGGCGAACCACCAAAGTTATGGGACACTAGCACCGCCTGATATTCATACCACCAGAGCAGAAAAGAAATAACTGTGGCCGGACTGATACCGCAAGATTTTATTGACGACCTGATTGACCGCACTGATATCGTCGAGGTGATCGGGTCGCGTGTCCAGCTGAAAAAAGCGGGTCGTGAATACAAGGCACCGTGTCCGTTTCATAATGAAAAAACACCGTCATTCACGGTCAGTCCGCAAAAAGGTTTTTACCATTGTTTCGGCTGCGGAGCGCATGGCACTGTGCTGAGCTTTTTACTTGAGTTCGACCGCCTTGAATTCCCCGAGGCCGTTGAGGAACTGGCTCATATTGCCGGCCTGACTGTACCGCGTGATGAGCAGGCCGAGCGTAGCGCGCCCACGGCACCCATTTATGAAATACTCGCCAAAGCCGCAAAAATCTATCAGCAAGCATTAAAAGATAACCCGGCTGCCATTGAGTATCTCAAGGGTCGTGGACTAAGCGGCGAGACCGTCCGGGAATTCGCTGTCGGCTACGCACCGGGTGGCTGGGACTTCCTGCTGCGTCAATTCCCCGACCGGGAAGATGTACGACGCGACTTACTCGCGGCCGGATTGATCGCACCACGAGACAGTGGCGGATTTTATGACCGGTTTCGCGAGCGCATCATTTTTCCTATTCGCGACGGGCGTGGCCGGGTCGTTGCCTTCGGGGGGCGTATCACCGACGCCGGCGAACCAAAGTATCTGAATTCTCCGGAAACAGCCGTCTTCCATAAAGGCCGCGAACTGTATGGTCTCTACGAGGCGCGCCGCGCCGCGCGTGAGGTCAAATCAATACTGGTGGTCGAGGGCTATATGGATGTCATCAGCCTCGCCAACCACGATGTGCGCAATGCCGTCGCCACACTCGGCACCGCGACAACCCATGATCATCTTAAGCGCCTGTTTCGCGCTACTCGCACGATCACATTTTGTTTCGATGGCGATCGGGCCGGCCGTGAAGCGGCATGGCGCGCACTACAAACCAGCCTGGCGGAAATGCGCGACGGCCGGCAAGTCGGTTTTCTGTTCCTGGCCGACGGAGAAGACCCTGATTCACTCATCCGCAGCGACGGTAACACGGGATTTCAGGCCGCGCTGCAAAATAAACTGACCCTATCCGACTACCTGTTCCGCGAACTCGAAAGCCAGACCGATACGACAACGATGGATGGCCGCGCTACATTTGCCGAACTGGCGCGACCACTCGTGGAACTCATTCCGGCAGGTGTCTACAAGGAATTGTTGACTGAACGACTCTCACAGGTTGTCGGCCTTGGCCGCCAGCAGCTTGAAGAATTTGTTGCCACCCCACCGGTAACCGTACACAGACCGAGTCGCATCTCCAACCGCCCGAGCCTCGTACGCCAGGCAATAGAAACCATCCTGAATCACCCGCAAACAGTCGCCGAGACCAAACTGCCCGCCGGGCTTGACGCAGTCGAGCAAAAAGGGATGTCGTTGCTACTGGAACTCATCGGGATTGCACAACAAAAACCGGACATCAAACCGGCCGGAATCCTGGAACGTTTCCGCGGTCGATCAGAATGCCCGCATTTAGAGGCGCTGCTGGCTGCTGACAGCACGATCACCGAAGTCAGTAAAAAAGGCACACAACTGACTGATTGCCTGCAACGAATCATTGCCAGCAGCACCCAGCAAAGGCTGGCTGTTCTTGTCACCAAGGCTCGGGACTCAAGCCTGACGGACGATGAAAAAGATGAGTTCCGACGCCTGAGCATTACCAGCAAAACAGCAGACCCGGGTTGACGGTGAGCTATCCGGATCGTCATCGGTCGCGCACTTATTGCGCCACAGCAAAAGGATTCATTCAGAATTTCAAGCAGTTAAGACTGGCTTACCCGACCGATAAAGTATGGATTTTGCTGGATTCAAGGCTGAATATTTTATAACATGAATCGTTTAACTATTGAATCAGTGGAGTTGATCGGGTGAAAGAAACCGTGAAAAAGACAAAATCAGCAGGCGCGAAAAAGACCGCGGCGAAAAAGACCGCGGCGAAAAAGACTGCTGCGAAAAAGACTGCTGTGAAAAAGACTGCGGCGAAAAAGACTGCGGCGAAAAAGACTGCTGTGAAAAAGACTGCGGCGAAAAAGACCGCGGCGAAAAAGACCGCGGCGAAAAAGACCGCGGCGAAAAAGACCGCGGCGAA
>PBZD01000102.1 GCA_002729875.1 Chromatiales bacterium
CGTGACGGTAAATATGCATTTCTGTTTTTTTACCCGCTTGACTTCACTTTCGTTTGTCCGTCTGAATTGATTGCGCTTGATCATCGGATGGATGCGCTAAGGGAGCGTAACGTAGAAGTCTTTTCTGTGTCGATTGATTCGCAGTTTACCCATAATGCCTGGCGCAATACGCCAATTGATAAGGGCGGCATCGGTGCCGTCAGCTATACCATGGTTGCTGATGTGTCTCATTCGATTTGTCAGGCCTACGGCGTTGAGCTGGAAGGTGCAGGCGTTGCGTTAC
This sequence comes from Chromatiales bacterium, assembly GCA_002729875.1. Taxonomy (GTDB): domain Bacteria; phylum Pseudomonadota; class Gammaproteobacteria; order Steroidobacterales; genus SMWD01. Next base: position 284 of record PBZD01000102.1, read on the forward strand.
GTGGCAGTTTCCTCATCGATCAGGCCGGCAACGTGCGTCATCAGGTGGTTAATGATTTGCCCCTCGGTCGAAATATTGACGAGATGGTGCGCATCGTCGACGCATTGCAGTTTCATGAGCAGCATGGTGAAGTCTGTCCGGCAAACTGGAAATCCGGTGATGCAGGCATGACCGCAACACCGGATGGTGTGGCCAGCTACCTGGGCGAAAATGCGAGTAAGTTGTAGGCTTGGATAGAGACACTGCTTTTGTGTCTGCAGTCAGGGCCCGAGACTCGATGCGAGGTAGTGGGGTCAGGTAGAGAACGATGACCCGCAGCCACAGGTTGTGGTTGCGTTCGGGTTGCGGATGACGAATCGAGAACCTTCAAGGTCTTCCTTATAGTCGATCTCGGCATCCAGCAGGTATTGGATGCTTGTCGGGTCGACGAGTAGCTTGACGCCCTGATTCTCGACTTCAAGGTCTCCGTCCATGATTTCTTCATCGAACTGGAAGCCGTACTGGAAGCCGGAGCAACCGCCGCCGACGATGAAGACGCGGAGGCTTAGCCCGTCTTTTTCCTCCTGTGCGATCAGGTCGCTGGCTTTGAGCGCGGCGGCGTCGGTGAAGGTCAGGGAGGGCCCGGTTTTTTGCTCGGCGGATCCTGATTCAGTAGGGTGATTCATGGCGACTAACCTAACGAGTTTGACCCATTGCTGTCAATATAGTTCGGGCTTGCCATTATTAAAGGGTGATTAGTGTCGCGGAAATCGGTATTTGAGTTAACCCGGGCTTATTCCACCAATCATATGTAAACACATGATTCGAGATACCACAGTTCCCGATGCCATTCTGGCGGCCTATGGTTTGCAGGAGGCCCGCACCGGCTCGCTTGGCAAGGGCTTGATTAATGGTACCTGGTTGATTGAGGCTGGTGATGAGCGTTTTGTTCTGCAATGCGTAAATCCAATCTTTCCGGCTGAAGTTAATCTGGACATCGATATCGTCACGCGGCACTTGGAGGCGGTTGGGTTCATAACCTGCAGGATCGTTCCGTCTGCAACCGGTGAGTTATGGGTTCCGATCAACGGGCAAACCTGGCGGTTGCTGACTTTTATCGATGGGGTCAGTCATGATTCGCTGACGTCGCCCCAGCAGGCTGAATCGGCTGGCAGGTTGCTGGCCGGCTTTCATCATGCCGTGGATAATCTTGAACACGAGTTTACCAGCCCGCGTCTTGGCATTCATGACACGGCGAAGCACCTGGCATTTCTGCGTGAAACTCTACGCCTCCGGTTCGCTCACCCGTGCTATGCGGATGTGGCGCGGCTGGCTGACCGGATACTCGCAACTGCTGATGGGTTATCGCCTTACCCGAAAACACCGGACCGGATCGTGCATGGCGACCCGAAGATCAATAACCTGTTATTTACACATGATACGGATGTTGCATTCAGCCTCGTCGATCTGGATACACTTGCGCGCATGCCTTTGCCGCTGGAACTTGGTGATGCAATGCGTTCATGGTGTAACCCGGCAGGTGAGGACGATCAGGTCAGTGAGTTTTGTGCTCAGCTGTTCGAGCATTCGATCCGCGGCTATGCGGATGAAGCAAGAGACTGGATTACCCCTGCCGAGTCGGCGGCAATCGTTTCGGCCACTGAGATTATTCTCATTGAACTGGCCGCGCGCTTTTGTGCAGATGCGTTGAATGAATGTTATTTCGGCTGGAATCCCGATAAGTTTGCGACCCGCAGTGAGCATAACCAGGAACGGGCCGCCAGTCAGTTGCATGTAGTCGAGTCGCTGGTTGCGCAGCGTCAGAACCTGGAAGCAATTGTTGCCGCTGCCTTCTGACTGCACCTTAATGACACTGTGTGCACGTCTCTAGTTGCAGCAGTTGTTGGCGCAGGGTTATGGCCGGTTTCGTCGGCCAGTCGGGCGAGTGGCAGTCGGTGCAGGCGAGGGCACGTTCGATTACCACCGCATGCGAACGTTCCCAATGCCAGTAACCGGCACGCTGGTGTTTGAGCAAGCTGCGTAGCTCGGCGCTGGTCATTAGCCGGGCTTGCGACTCGGTATCAGTGGTTATGCGTGGTCGCTCATCTGGGTGGTTGAAGGCTGCGGTGATGGTGCCGGCGCGCCGCGCGCTCGCAGCTGAGTTGCGCCCTGCAATGCGTCCGGTCAGGACCGACGGTGCCAGAAAGGTGCCGGATCCACCGTGGCTGCCATTGATGCCGGCAACACCGGTCACTTCGCCGGCCGCGAACAGGCCTTCGATGGGCTGGTTACCTGGCCCGATGACCTGTGTGTTCATGTCGATGGCAAGCCCACCCATGCTTTTGCGGGTCATGGGTAACAGGCGAACCGCGTAAAACGGCGGGCTGGTAACCGGTTGAACTGCAGATCCGGTCTGCCCCGACAGCGGGCCGAAACGCGCGAAATCCAGATCTTCACCATCGGCAACCAAGCGGTTATAACGATCAATCGTTGCCTGCAGTGAGTCGGCATTCAGCCCGGCGGCAGTGGCCAGTTCAGTGATCGTATTGGCTTGATGCACGCTGTCCGGGTTGTCCAGGATTTCACTGACGATCGTGTCGCGGTTTAGCCATACGGCACCGCGGATGCGTAGTTTTTTACGGCCCTTGTCATCGAATACGAGCCAGTGCATGCGTCGATCAAGGCGCATGACCGCGGACTCGATAGTTTTTGAGTGTGCTGATTCGTTAACAAAGCGGTTGCCTTTTGCATTAATTTTAATTGCCGCCGGATTTTCGACATGCAGTCCACGCTGTGGGTCGTGAGGATCGGGCAGGCCGTTAATAAAAGTGACCTGACGATCCATGCGTATCAATTGTGCCCCGGCCGCTTGTCCGAGGCGGATGCCGGTGCCGGTCGCATATTGGCCTGAGCCGATAAGCAGGCGTTCCGGTGCCGCACCATGTTCCGAGTCCCGGGGGTGAAAGTTTTGCCGTACCAGGTCGAGATTGCTCTGAAAGCCGCCGGTTGCGATGATGACCGCAGGCGCTGTGTAGTTGCGCTGAACTCCGCTACGAGTGTTGCGAATCCGGACGTTGTATCGACCGGTTTCATTCATCGCAAGGTCCACGGCCTCGGCGTTCATGATAAATTCAAGATTATCCCGGGTTACTGCCTCACGCAGCATCGGGACGATGACATTGACGGCTGCACCACCGGCAAAATGGAAACGGGGCACGGTATCTTCAGGCGTGTCGAGCAGGATCGTAAACCGGATGCCGAAGCCGCCCAGCCAATCGTGAATTTCGCTACGCGAATTCTCCACGAACAGGCGTACCCAGTCAGGATCCGGGTCTTCGCCCCATGTCATCAGGTCGTCAAATGCGAGGTTCGGCGTATCTTTTAATCCCTTACGTTCCTGTAAAGGTGTTCCGACCAGGGCGAATCCGCCGGCCTTAACGGCGTGGCCGCCTGCTACGGAAGCAGTTTCGATGATCAACACGTTGGCAGCATGTGCATTGGCTTCCAATGCGGCAGATAAACCTGCAATACCGCTACCGATTACGATCACATCCGCATCAGTTGGAGGCGGATTACTGGTACATGCGTTTAACAGGCAGGTGAAGGCGCCGATTAACGCGACAGCGTGGACTGGAAGGCTCATTGCATGCCGCTGATCACACTGTTGATGAGGAAGGCATTATCCCAGCCAGCCTTAAGTGGTCTGCGCCCGAGTGCCGGTCCAAGGCGCACGATGACCAGTTCGCGAGAAGGTACAATATAGACACGTTGCGCACCACGACCGGAGAAATAATATACGTCCCGGGCCAGGAACGGTTCCTTGCGCTTGTAGCCACCCATGGCCGACGGCTTCTGGCTGCGTGGATTTATCTCAACTTCATAGGCCAGCCAGGTCTGCAGGCCGTACCATTTTGATACCGGCGACTGGCTAATCATGGCGTCTATCCATTCGGTCGAGACGATCCGGTTACCGTTGATTTTACCTCGGTTCAGCATTAATTGCCCGATGCGTGCCCAGTCCAGTGCTGTAGCCATCAGGCAGCACGATGTATAGGCATTACCGTATTCGCTGTCAAGCCAGACCAGGGCCGGTTGCCCGCCCATCGGCTGCCAAAGTTTCTTCTCCAGGTATTCTGCGTAGTGAAGGCCGCTGGCTCGTTCGAGCACGATGCCAAGCAACTCGGCATTGATATTGTTGTAGTCAAATTTTGTGCCTGGAGTCCAGTCGGCCATTGGTGTCTTCAGAATATAAGGCAGGGTATTGCCTGAAAACAGCCAGCGAAAATCATCACTGAACGGGTTCAGAGTAAAATCATACTGGGCAAGTCCCGATGACATCATCAACAATTCATGCAAGGTTATGTCGCCGCGGGGGTGCTCCTGCCATTCACTGATATATTTATCGATTGGATCATCAATCGAACCTATGCTGCCTTCTTCGATGGCGATACCGATCAACAGCGCAAGCACAGATTTATGCATAGATTGTGATTGGGTAAGCGTGTTGCGGTCGAGGTCATCTGCATACCACTCGGTCTGAATCTTGCCCTGATGGATGACAATCAGAGCATCGGAATCGAATCCGGCTGCATAAGTTTCAACAGCCCTGATCGCGAGGTCATCGATGGTGCGCTCTTCAGGCGTTGCGCGTGGCAGAATAAATGAGCCGTCTCCCATGATCGGTTCGTTTGGGTTGAGGATGCGGGGCTGTTTGTCCAAGGCATAAACAAACGTGTTGGTGAAACGGCGCCACAGCCATGCATCCTCAAAATACAGGATATTCATCGCAATGATGATTACGATCAGCAGTAGCGCAGTGAGTCGCAAACCTCTCATCGAGGTTGTGCCTCCAATCGACATAAACGCGTTAGTATCACTGGGCTGGGGACAAAAAAAAAGAGTTTAAGCACCCCTTATTCCTCGGTTATTCTTCTCGTGTTCATCCGGTGGGGTGGGTGAATACACAAAAATATAGCAATTGCCGGCGGAGCCACATGGTATCCCGCCCTTTGGTCAGTTGTGCGCACTGATGGGTGGCCGATCTGAAACAACAGATCCGGGGCCCGGGTTGTGCATCCTGTGAACGCGGGCTGATTACGCCCGATCTGGCCGGTTGCAGATACATGGCGTCAGTGACACCATACGTGGGCTGACAGAAATAAGAAAAACAAGTTTCTCTAACCGGGGCGTGGGTCGTCTGCGGCGAATAAATGTCTTTCTTGGTCAAGACCGCCTTGGGTGTGGCGGTATTTTAGTTTGATCCGATTTAAGCGCACATTTTTTGAGAGGAGTAGCACATGACAGATTCTGCTGACCAGAATTACGAGGGTGTTTGGGATAGCCGGATCGGATTTGGCAAGAAATCCGCAATCATTGTGATTGACCTGTTGCAGGGCTATACAACGGAGGGTTCTGCGTTGTATGCACCGGGTGTTGTTGATTGTGTAAAGGAAATGCCGGAATTACTCGAGCTGGCACGAGAGAAAGGTGTGCCGATTATTCATACACGGGTTTTGTATACGGCCCCTAATTACGAGGATGGGGGTATCTGGATTAAAAAGGCCCCGGTGCTGCGGGATCTGGTGGAGGGTAACCCATACGCAGAATTTTGCGAGGGTGTAGTACCACAGCCGGGTGAACCGGTTATCGTCAAGCAATATGCGAGTGCATTTTTCGGTACATCGCTGATCGCAACGTTGAATGGTCTCGGTGTCGATACACTTATTATTACCGGTTGCACGACATCCGGTTGCATCCGTGCTACTGCTGTTGATACCGTGCAGCACGGAATTCGTCCGATTTGCGTTCGTGAATGTATCGGCGACCGTCATGAGGGGCCGCACGAAGCAAACCTGTTCGATATCAACGCCAAGTATGGTGATGTCATCAGCAAAGCAGAAACACTCGAGTATCTGGGTGATCTTTGATTTATGTCAGTGACCGGTCAGGTCAAAACAAATAACATCAGCGAAGGGGTTACCTATGTCTGAACTCACACAAAGCCAGCATTACGATTACGTGCCGATCATCGATCGTGAGCCGTTCAAGCTGCCGGAAGGCAAGCGGGTTGCGGTTATGCCGTACATCAACATTGAGCACTTTCCGGCCGCGATCAAGGGCACGCCCCTGATTCCCGGTACAGCTGTCTTCAGTCCCGATCCGTTGAACTATGGTTGGCGTGATTACGGTAACCGTGTCGGTCTGTGGCGCATGATGGATCTGATGGACGCCTGTGGCATGCGTGGCACAGTCTGTCTGAATGCCGAGATTATTCGTGAATATCCGCGGATCATCGAAGAAGGTGAGAAGCGCAAATGGGCCTGGATTGGTCACGGTGTTAATAACGCGCCGGCAAATTTTATCGGTAACGTCACAGGTGATAATGGCGAAATCGTGCATGCCCTTGATGAAGCCCGGGAGCGTGAGATTCTCCAGGCTACCCTGGAGCCGATGCAGGACGCGCTTGGCCGCAAGACCAAGGGCTGGTTGAGTCCGTTTCTGACGCACACGGACAATACGCCCCGCCTGCTGGAAGAGTATGGAGTAGAGTACCTGTGTGACTATACGTGCGACGATCATCCGTTCCGTTTTAACACGCCGGGTAACAACCTGATCTCGGTTCCGTATACGGTCGAGATCAACGATATCCCGGCATTTCTGAACCTCGGTGTTTCATCAGAGGCCTTTGGCGATATGATTATCGACCAGTTCGATGTGCTCTATGAGGAAGGGGCGACGAATGCGCGCTGCATGCCGATTTGTCTGCACACCTTCCACGTCGGGCAGCCGAACAAGTTCAAGCACCTGAAACGGGCATTTGAGTACATTGCCAAGCATGATGATGTCTGGCTGACAACCGGCGATGACGTTAATGACTGGTACCGTGAACAATATATGTAAAAGCACTGGAGGCTTATTAATGTCTAAACGTGTACAAGACGTTGCACCACGGTAATCCCCCCATTTATAACTGCATTCAGAAGTAGAGGTCACGCGGCTTTCGCCAACTTCTGATATGGGGTGATAC
>PBZD01000103.1 GCA_002729875.1 Chromatiales bacterium
CCATCGGTGATTTCATCATTCGCCGCAAGGACGGGTTGATTGCCTATAACCTGGCAGTCGTTATTGATGACGCCCGCCAGGGAATAACTGAAGTTGTACGCGGCTACGATCTGCTGGCCATCACTCCTGCTCAGATCAAATTACAGCAGGTCATCGGGCTGCCCTCACCAATTTATATGCATATGCCCGTCGTCACCAATGAACATGGTCAGAAACTCAGCAAGCAAACCGGTGCACTACCCATTGACGTGCAAACCCCGGGAAACAACCTGCTCGCAGCACTTAAATTTCTAAACCAGCGGCCGCCGAGTGAACTTGGCGGGGAATCCACCGATACGATCTGGGCCTGGGCCGCCGAACACTGGCATCCGGAAATGCTGCTCTGAAAATGGCAACCGAATTACAATTTTATAAATAATCAACATTAATTATAATTAATAATTATATGATTTATAGATGATCAATACCTGATGCTCTGCCACTTGAAACCACAACCGCATCTGGCTGACAATAAGGCAGTACAAATACCATGTTGCCTCGGACTTTTGAGGGCTTGATACAAATCTAAGATCAACAGCAGAACTCTTTTGTTAACACAAAATAAGCAGGGGGTTGGTATGAAGCAACCAAAGCTAATAAGAAAGTATGTGAATCGACGACTTTACGACACCAGTCAGAGTCGCTACGTCAATCTTGAGGATATACGCCAACTGATTCTTGCCGGCACAGAAATCAAGGTCATCGAACAGGTTACAGGCGAAGAAATCACTACTACGGTGCTACTGCAGATCATTGAAAAAACGCAGCGATCAGATTTCAGGTTGCTGAAACCTGAATTTCTCAGCGGCTTGATTCGTCTATCCGCATCGGACTCTGACCCTGATATTGCGGATCGCCTGAACAACATCCTTTTAGAGACAACCGGAACCCTCAGCACCTCCTGACAACGGTGCCGAGGATTCAGGCTTGCTCTTATAACTCACTGCCGTTCAGGCGGCATCCTCAAGATCACGCATACTAAGACGAACACGTCCCTGGCGATCAACTTCAAGTACCTTAACCCGGATAATATCGCCCTCGGCCAACTTGTCGCTAACGCGTTCGACCCGCTCGTCCGAGATCTGTGAAATGTGCACAAGACCATCCTTGCCGGGCAGAATCGTGACAAAAGCACCGAAATCCATAAGTCGAGCCACCCTGCCTTCGTAGATCGTGCCGACCTCGACCTCAGCCGTAATCAACTCAATACGTTTCTTCGCATCACGACCGGCCGCACCTTCAACCGAGGCAATCTTGATCGTACCGTCGTTATCGATATCGATTGTTGCACCCGTTTGTTCGGTAATCTCACGAATTGTCGAGCCACCTTTACCAATGACATCCCGGATCTTCTCAGGGTCAATTTTCATGCTGATAATGGTCGGCGCCCATTCTGACATTTCTTCGCGCGCCGTATCGATTACCTTGCTCATTTCACCAAGAATATGCAGTCGGGCATCCTTGGCCTGGGCCAGGGCTTCCTGCATGATATCCTTCGTAATACCATCAATCTTGATGTCCATTTGCAAGGCTGTGACACCAGCAGTCGAACCGGCTACCTTAAAGTCCATATCACCGAGATGGTCCTCATCACCGAGGATGTCAGTCAGAATGGCATAACGATCACCTTCTTTGACGAGGCCCATGGCAACACCGGCAACCGGTGCCTTAATCGGTACGCCAGCATCCATCAGAGCAAGACTCGTACCGCATACCGACGCCATCGAACTCGAACCGTTCGACTCGGTAATTTCAGAAACGACACGGATAACATAGGGAAATTCTTCCGCATCAGGCAACACGGCTGCGATACCCCGGCGCGCCAGGCGCCCATGGCCGATCTCACGTCGTTTGGGACCACTCATGAAACCGGTTTCACCCACGCAATATGGGGGGAAGTTATAGTGCAGCATGAACCGATCACGACGTTCACCCTCGAGTGCGTCGATGATTTGCGAATCACGCTCGGTGCCAAGCGTTGTGGCAACAATCGCCTGCGTCTCACCGCGGGTAAAGATGGCCGAACCATGGGCTCGCGGCAAAATACCGGTGTCGACAGTGATCTGACGAACAGTCGTCGTATCACGGCCATCGATACGTTTCTCGCCACTCAGGACCATGTTACGCACCAGCTTGCTCTCAAGCTTGCTGAATGCGCCGCTAACATCATCAGCAGCAAATTGTGCATTTTCACCATCGCCCAGCGCCTCGAGCGCTGCTGCTTTGGCTTCTTTGATTTTTGTTGATCGCTCCTGCTTGTCACTGATGGCATAAGCGGCGCTAATCGCAGCCTCGGCCTGCGCAACAATGGCCGATTCCAGTTCCGGGTCAACAACAGGTGCTGCTACTTCCCAGGCTGGTTTGGCGGCTTCTGCGGCCAGTTCAGCGATGATCTTGATTGCAACCTGCATCTGTTCATGGCCAAAGACAACAGCGCCTAGCATGACTTCCTCAGACAAACAATCCGCTTCAGATTCGACCATCAACACCGCTTTCTCAGTACCGGCAACAATCAGGTCGAGATCGGACTCCGGTAACTGGCTACGATTCGGGTTCAGAATATATTCGCCATTCATATAGCCAACACGAGCTGCAGAGATCGGACCATTGAACGGCATACCTGATAGTGCCAACGCAGCCGATGCGCCAATCAACGCAGGAATGTCCGGGTCAACATCGACATTCATCGAGATAACAGTTGCAATAACCTGCACTTCATTCTTAAAACCCTTTGGAAACAACGGGCGAATCGGCCTGTCAATCAGTCGTGATGTCAGCGTCTCTTTCTCGGTCGGCCTGCCCTCTCGTTTGAAGAAGCCACCTGGAATCTTGCCGGCAGCATAAGTCTTTTCCTGATAATTAACGGTTAGCGGGAAGAAGTCACGACCCGGATCGGGCTGCTTACGCCCAACCGCCGTTACCAGCACGACGGTATCCGCCATATTGACGATAACGGCGGCATCTGTCTGACGTGCGATAGCACCGGTCTCTATGCTGACTTCATGCTCACCGTACTGAAATGTTTTCTTAATGGTTTCCACTTGCTTTTTCCTATTTCATTGATATACGAACACACCAACGTCGTCGTTGCTACATGACGTTAGTACACTCGAAAAAATTTTAGCGATTACTAACTTACCGACGTAAGCCGAGGCTCGCAATCAACTTGCGATAGCGATCGCTATCTTTGCCTTTGAGATAATCCAGCAGCTTGCGCCGGCGATTAACCATGCGCAGCAAACCCTGCCGCGAATGGTGATCTTTCTTATGCGTATTAAAATGTCCGGTCAGCTCTGAAATCCTCGCAGATAACAATGCAACCTGAATTTCCGGTGACCCTGTATCAGATTCATCTAACCGGTACTCCTCAATAATACTTGTCTTTTGTGCTCCCGAAAGAGACATTGTGCGGACCTCCTTATTTGTCCTAGATCTTTGTTTACCCTTGCAATTTGCGCCGTATTGTATCCCAGACCAACGCCATAGAGATACTTTTTTTTACAAGTCAGTCAGGAACCGACTCCGGCGCAACAAACAGCCGTTTTGGGGCGATTCGACCATCCTCGAGGGCTTCCCCGACACCGATAAAGCGTTCCTGAGAATCATAAATGCGACAAAGCCCCGCCGGAGGCAACTGCTCGACCTGGACCTGGTTGCCGTGGCACAAGCGCCGCGATTGCTCCTGTGTCAAGCTCACAACCGGCAGGCTGACCAGCGCCGAATCGCTGGAGATCATCAGTTCGTCCAGCGCTTCATCACCCGCCTCAGCGGCTGTTTCGATCTGTTCCATGGTCACCAGTTGGGCCTCGATAAAGGGTTCAACCGCCAGTCGCCGCAATTCAGCAACATGCCCCAAGGTACCCAGCATATCGGCCAGATCCTCAACAAGTGCGCGAATATAGGTGCCCTTGCTGCATACAACCCGAAGAACCGGTGTTGCGGGGTCAAAAACCTCAATTCTCAGGGAGTGGATCGTTACCGGGCGTGGCTGACGCTCTATTTCAATCCCCTGCCGCGCCAATTCATACAAACGTTTGCCATCTTTCTTCAGAGCCGAGTACATCGGTGGCACCTGCAGAATATCGCCGGTCAGTTCGTCCATTGCCTGTTCCAGGGCTTTTCGGTCGACCGTCCTGACCTCTGACTCGGCCACAATGTTCCCGTCGGCATCCGCGGTATCGGTCTGAGTTCCAAACCGAATCATGACCCGGTAGGTTTTGTCGGCAGCCAGCAAATAAGCCGAAACTTTAGTCGCCTGACCAAAGCACAAAGGCAGCATTCCACTGGCCAACGGATCCAGACTACCCGTATGCCCGGCCTTGCGCGCATGAAACAGATATTTGACACGTTGCATGGCTGCATTTGATGTGCAGCCAACCGGCTTGTCGAGCAGTAACAACCCATCCACCGGATGCTGTTTATGTCGTGGCCGGTTATCGGCCTTATGCTGACTCATGTCACTGCAAATCGTCATCAGCGTCGGTCGATTTATCTGCATCATTCGACACGGCATCATCAATCAACTGATCCATCGCCTGACTGGTTTCACTGAGATCATCGTAACGAAAGCGCAACTCTGGCACATGCTTGACCGTCAGTTGTGAAGCAAGCTGCGAGCGCAAAAACTTCAAGGCCGAACGGAATGCATCGTCTAGTTCATCACGACTATGACCAGGATCGAAAGCCGTGTAATAAACCCAGGCCACACCCAGATCACGTGAAACTTTTACCGCCGTTATCATCGCACCGCGCAAGCGCGGATCACGCACCTGCACCCGAACCACGTCATTGAGTATGCGCTGAATCTGGTCTTCGATTCTCCGGCTCCGGGGAAAGTCCCGTGACATACTCTAACTCCGAAATAAAAGTTTCAGCATGTTCACAGTTCGCGCGCCACTTCCACCCGTTCATAGCACTCGATCTGGTCACCACTCTTGACATCATTATAGTTCTTGACGCCGATACCGCATTCAGTGCCTGCCCGCACTTCGTTGACATCATCCTTAAAGCGACGCAGAGATTCGAGCTCACCTTCATAGATCACGACATTGTCACGCAATACACGAATCGGGTTTGCTTTCTTGACATAACCGTCAACAACAAGACAGCCGGCAATATTACCGAGCTTGGGTGACTTAAAGACGTCCTTGACCTCGGCGAGACCGACAATTTCTTCTCGCACTTCAGGTTGCAGCAGACCAGTGATTGCCAGTTTGACGTCATCTATTGCTTCATAAATTATGCTGTAGTAGCGTATGTCAACGCCTGTTTCTTTTAAAACGGTGCGCGCAGAAGCATCGGCTCGCACGTTAAAGCCAATGATAATAGCTTTGGATGCTGCAGCCAGGTTAACGTCCGACTCGGTAATTCCGCCGACACCACTTGCGATAACTTTAACCTGTACTTCCTCATGACTGAGTTTCTCGAGCGCATCCCTGATCGCCTCAGTACTGCCATGCGCATCAGCCTTGATCATTATCTGTACGGACTGCGTATCAGTTGACTGCATCTGGCTGAAAACATCATCAAGTTTAGCCGCTTGCTGCTTGGCTAATTTTGCGTCACGCGCCTTGGAATGTCTGAATTCCGCAAGTTCGCGGACTTTTCGTTCATCCTCCAATGCCAGCACGTCATCACCTGCCTCGGGGGTTCCCGCAAGGCCAAGAACCTGCACCGGCATGGACGGCCCGGCTGATTCAACCCTTTCACCGGTATCATCGAGCATATTGCGAACCCGGCCAAATACCTCTCCGGCAACAATTGAATCGCCACGGTTAAGCCGTCCGCGGGTAACCAGGATCGTTGCTACGGCGCCACGGCCTTTCTCCAGTGTTGACTCGATAACAACACCTGCCGCCAGCCCGGCACCGACCGCCTTGAGATCCTGTAACTCGGCTTGTAACGCCACGGCCTCAAGAAGCTTGTCAATTCCTTCACCGGTCTGTGCGGATACGTTTACAAACAACGTATCACCGCCCCAGTCATCCGGCACGACTTCCTTGGCAACCAGTTCATTACGTACCCGGTCCGGATCAGCCTCTGGTCTGTCAATCTTATTAACGGCAACCACCATAGGTACACCAGCAGCCTTGGCATGCTCGATAGCCTCTTCGGTCTGGGGTTTTACTCCGTCGTCTGCAGCGACCACAAGAATAACGATATCAGTTGCTTGCGCACCTCGGGCACGCATGGCCGTAAAGGCAGCATGTCCGGGCGTATCAAGAAAAGTGATTGCAGCGTTAGCGGTCTCTACATGGTATGCACCAATATGCTGGGTGATACCACCCGCCTCACCTGCCGTCACCTTCGTGCTACGAATGTAGTCCAGCAATGAAGTCTTGCCGTGATCGACATGTCCCATGATCGTGACGACCGGCGGACGTGCAACCTGGTCACCGCTCGTCGCAACGCTACCAAGAATCTCCGCCTCGATACCGGTATCCTTAATCGGTTTGGCCGTATGCCCCATTTCTTCAACAACCAGAACCGCTGTGTCCTGATCGATAACCTGGTTAATCGTTGCCATGACACCGAGATTCATCATGGCCCTGATGACTTCACTGGCTTTGATCGCCATTTGTTGCGCCAGATCGCCGACACTGATTGATTCAGGAATTTCAACATTGTGAATGACCGGGGCGGTCGGCATCTCAAACCCATGCTGCGCATCAACCGTTACTGTCGAAACAGGTCGACGACGACTCTTACGTTTCTTGCGCCGGGTCGAGGAAACATGCAATTCCTTACGCCCATAGCGAGTACTCTTATCAACTTTCTTATCACCTTTTTTGCCTCGAGCATCATCACTTTTGGCCTTGCCCCGTCCCGCTGGAGCATCACTTTTAACCTTGGGCTGTTCACCCTTCAGCAACTCGGCACCGACCGTGGCAGCCTGCTCCAGACGTTGACGCTCTTTTTCTTCGTCTTGACGACGTTGCTCCTCAATCAGACGTGCTTGTTCTGCTGCCTTCTTCTTTTCCTCCTCTTCATCCTTGATGCGCTGAACTTCGGCTTCCCTGGCTTCACGCTCGGCCTCTAGGGCACGCTCCTGCTCGAGTCGCTCCTGAATCTCAGCTGCACGTTGCTGGTCAATTGCCTCTTGCTCTTTGCGTGCGTCATCCTCAAGGGCGCCACGGTTTACGTAGGTTCGTTTTTTACGAACTTCCACATTAACCATTCTGGAACGCCCCTGGGTACCGGATAGCCTGAGCTCACTCTGAGAGCGGCGCTGCAGAGTAATCTTTTTCGGTGTGACCTTGGTCGATTCACCCACACGACCATGGCTGCGACGCAGATATGTCAGCAATTCCATTTTTGCATCATCAGTGATGATCGCATCAGGACCGCCGTTTTCGATGCCCGCCTCATCGAGTTGCACCAGTAACCGGTCAACCGGAACTTTCAGCACTTCAGCAAATTGGGAGATTGTCACATCGGACATGAAAAATTACTCCACCGGTAAACGGCCGTTAATCGGCCGTTACCTCATCTTCGTTCTTGAACCAGATTTCTCTGGCAGTCATGATCAGCTTGCCCGCCCGTTCACTGTCAAGATCTTCAATATCTTCAAGTTCATCAACTGCCTGGTCCGCAAGATCTTCACGGGTAACAATCCCCTTGCTGGCCAAAACGAATGCAAGGGCGCGATCCATACCTTCAAGTCCGAGCAAATCCTCGGCCGGTTCGGCACCGTCAATAACCTCCTCACTGACAATAGCCCGCGTCAACAGGACGTCTCGCGCCCGGTTGCGCAACTCGTCAACAATTCCCTCATCGAACTCTTCGACACTTAGCAACTCGGATGTCGGTACGTAGGCAACTTCTTCGATACTAGAAAATCCTTCCTGAACCAGGATCAAGGCAACATCTTCATCGACATCAAGTTGCTCCATGAACATTGCCAGAAGCTCACGTGCCTCACCTTCGCTCTTTTCATCAGCGTCTGCTTCGCTCATGACATTGAGTTCCCAACCGGTTAACTCACTTGCCAGACGAATGTTCTGCCCGCCACGGCCAATAGCCTGCGACAACTTATCTTCTTCAACGGCAACATCCATGCTGTGTTTTTCTTCATCAACAACAATTGATGTGACTTCGGCCGGTGACATTGCATTAATAACAAACTGGGCCGGGTTATCATCCCACAGGATGATATCTACACGCTCCCCGGCCAATTCATTCGAGACCGCCTGAACGCGGGACCCTCGCATACCAACGCACGCACCGACCGGGTCGATACGTGTATCGTTACTTTTGACCGCGATTTTGGCACGTAGCCCCGGATCACGTGCTGCGCCAAGGATCTCGATCAGGCCTTCACCAACTTCTGGCACCTCAATCTTGAATAATTCATGCAGAAACTGGGGTGACGAACGAGTCAGGAACAATTGTGGCCCGCGTTGCTCTGAACGGACCTCATGCAGCAATGCCTTGATACGATCATTATGGCGGACTGGTTCACGTGGAATCATGTCTTCACGCGGCACAAATCCCTCAGCGCTGCCACCGAGATCGACATAGACCCCGTTGCGATCAACCCGCTTGACTATGCCGCTGATTAACTCGCCTTCACGCTCCTGATACTCCTCAACGATCATGGCGCGCTCGGCTTCACGAACTTTCTGGACGATGACCTGCTTGGCTGTCTGGGCTGCAATCCGGCCAAACCCGACTGATTCAATCGGTTCCTCTACATAGCCACCCTCTTCAGCATCCGGATCAAGATCTATGGCATCAATCATGCGCAGTTCACAATCAGGCGTTTCAAGCTCCGTAGACTCATCGGCAAACACCTTCCAGCGGCGAAACGTATCGTAATCGCCGGTTTCACGATCAATGCTTACCCGCACATCAACCTCTTGGGCGCCGTAACGCTTGCACGTAGCCATCGCCAGTGCCGCTTCGATCGCCTCAAATATGATTGATTCATCGACGCCCTTCTCGTTGGAGACGGCATCGACAACCATTAATATTTCTTTGCTCATACTAAATAAACCCGCGTTTTGCTCTAAGCCGTGCCTGCCTGGAGATACTCATTCCAATCCGGCACCAACCGTGCAACTTCAATGTTGCCCAACTCCACCGAAATCGTCTCATGCTCTGCCCGTATATTGATGACATCCTCATCCCGGCCAAGTAATTGCCCGCGAATACGGCGCCGCCCAGCGACCAGTCGCCTGAATCGCACCTTGATCATGCCACCGGCAAACCGGTCAAAGTGTTCCGGTTTGACGAGCTTACGATCCGCTCCGGGTGACGACACTTCGAGGTTGTAGTTTCCGGCAATCGGATCCTCAACATCGAGCAACGCACTAACCTGCTGACTGACCTGACTGCAATCGTCCAGCGTAATACCCCCCGGTTGATCGATAAATAACCGCAGCAATCCGTGTCCGTGGCTCAAATTAGCCTCGAGATCGGTCAACTCATAACCAAGCGCCTCAACCTCCGGCTCAAGCAGATCGATCAGTTGTTCGCGTATTACACTCATTCCATCATTCCACCCGGAACCGTTCTCCGGGATAAAAAAATGGGCCAACGGCCCACATCCAAATCAACCACCACCGCACAGTCTGTGATTCTCCCCGGCATCCGGGTCAGCTCCAGCGGCACTGCGGGCAAATAAAAAGCCCCATCCGGGGCCTACACTAATGACGCCTGGGCAGGAAAATTTGTCACGCCATTACTAACATAAAACACTACAAACTTCGCCTAAACCTATGATTCTCAAGTAGAAACAAAAGGCATTCCGGTCCCGTTTATTACCCGGATCAGTATTTTAGCAAAGGCGGGGCAGAAATGGCACTTACTGAAGAGATAAATGCACAGGATTCGTGCCGCTGCCGTAAAGATGGCCCATTAAAGGGGCAGAATTTGAATCTGCGAACTCTGCTCGTCGGGCTCATAACCCAGTGAGAAAAAGCGCCCTGATGGACGCCGTGCGGAAAAATTGGTAGCGGGGGCAGGATTTGAACCTGCGACCTTCGGGTTATGAGCCCGACGAGCTGCCAGACTGCTCCACCCCGCACCGACAGGCTGCGCAGTCTACCCGGTTAACCGTAGCCCCGCAACGGGAAAATGCTGCTTTTTAAACGCAATTTCAATAAGCCCCTGGCTCAGGCAAACACCTGTGCGCAAATGGCAATCAGACGATCCGGGAACAGGCCAAGTCCGAGCACTACCAGCCCGTTGATACTGAGCCCGAGCCGCAGATCTGCAGGGGCTTTAAGTGCAATAACCTGCTCAGGCTCATCGAAATACATCAACTTGATGACGCGAAGGTAATAAAATGCACCGATGACGGAAAACAGCACGCCGATAACTGCGAGCCACACATGCCCCTGCTCAAGCAATGCCTGCAGCACCCACCATTTCGCGTAGAAGCCGGCCAATGGCGGAACGCCAATCATGCTGAGCATCAATAACATCATAATGAAAGCAAACCATGGGCTGCGTTTATTCAGACCCTTGAAGTCATCAAGATAATCAGCATCGAACCCTTTGCGACTGAGCAGGATTAGCATCCCGAAGGCGCCGGCGGCCATGACCACATAAATGATCGTATAGAACAACGATGCCTGAAGCCCGGCCTGTGAACCGACCAGCAAGCCAAGGAATATAAAGCCGACATGCCCGACCGTAGAATAAGCCAACATACGACGAATATTGGTTTGCGCGATGGCGACAAGATTACCGATCGATAACGACAAAACAGCCAGGATAACCAGCATCGGTTCCCAGCCCGGCGCTGCCGGCCCCAGACCCTCGACCAGCACCCGAATTGCCAGTGCGATCGCAGCAAGCTTCGGCGCAGTACCGACAAACAGCGTGACACAGGTTGGCGCGCCGTTGTAAACATCGGGTAGCCACATATGAAACGGTACGGCACCAAACTTGAAAGCAATTCCGGCAACAATGAATGCCAGCGCCACCAGTAATGCCGTCTCATTAGCCGCGCCGCCTGCCAGCACCGCGTTGATCTCGGGGAACTGCAGACTGCCCGTCACGCCATAAACAATTGAAATACCGTAAAGCAAAGTACCCGACGCAATCGCACCGAGGACAAAATATTTAATAGCCGCCTCAGCCGCAACCGGCGAGTTGCGATCAAATGCAACCAGTGCATACAAAGATAGCGACAAGATTTCAAGGCCGAGATACATCGTCAGCATGCTGTAAGCTGAAATCATGACCATCATGCCAAGCAAGGCGAACAACCCGAGCAGAAAATACTCGCCCTTGTACACGCCCCGGTCTTTCAAATAGCCACGCGAGTATACGAACACGGTCGCAACAACAGCCAATGCGATTAATTTCAGCACCCGGGCCATCGGATCAACCACAAAACTGCCGCTGAAAGTCACTTGCTGCCCATCGGCGCCGATGCCACCGGCAACCCACGCGGTCAGCCCCAGCACCACCATGGTCAGCAAATAAGTCACATCGCGCGCTCGATCCGAAACATACAAATCGGCAATGAGTACCACACACAAACCAATGCCAAGAACAATCTCAGCCATAGCCGGGCCTAAGTCAGGAGTTACAAATGCCATCTGTCTATGGTTGCCCCATCAGAATTTTTGCTGCATGACGTGTTCAACAAGATTTTCGACCGAAGCCGTCATGACCTCAACGAGCGGTGCCGGCCATAATCCAAGACCCAGAACAAAAACCGCGAGAAGTGCCAGGACCAGAAATTCGCGCGGCGTGATATCACTCA